>CAZNVM010000306.1:0-9517 GCA_964576215.1 uncultured Planctomycetaceae bacterium | reverse complement strand
CGTCGACAAGTTTACGATTTTTACTGATTTTACCGTCATTTCGCTTCGCTTCATTCCGGCTTTTATTGGGGGAGATGAATAAAAGCCGGAATGGAGCATCGCGAAATGACGGTCTCGATACAAACTTGTCGACGGACTGATCTGGCGTTCAGGAGGATTGCAAAGTCGCTTTTTTCCTGGGAACGCAGGCTTCCAGCCTGCCAGTGAGTTCGTAGGCATCCTACCTGCGCAGAGCGGAGACTCCATTCCGCAACCTTCGCGCAGGCTGGAAGCCTGCGTTCCCAAGGACTTTGCAATCCTCCTGATTTTCGGTCGACAAGTTTGTATAATCCCTCAAACATATCCTTGTCCTTCCATCACGTTGAGAAACTGGGCGTATCTTTCGTTGTAGAGGGGGATAAGTTCCGGATTGGGGAAAAACGACTGATCGATGGGGACCATCGCTTCAACGGCGGCCTCGAATTTTTGAAAATGCGTTCCGATTGCGGCGATCAGAGCCGTTCCAAACGCCGGGCCGGTTTTCTTTCGCGTTCGGTGATTGACACGGCCGGTAATGTCGGCCCGACATTGCATCCATGCGTCATAAAGACTCCACGGACCGCTGGTGTAAGTTTCTCCCGAAGAATACTGGAGGTCGGCGAGCTTGTCGACTTTCTCGTAACACATCCGTTCGAAAAATCCGGTTCCCTGCAAGCAAGACGCAAATTGGACCACCAGGTTGTCGGTTGCCGGAGAAATAAACCCTTCGGCGGAATTGGAACAGAATGGAAAGGTTTCCCCCTTTTGCGTGCTCGGATAAGCGAGATATTCCGTCGGGAGCAGTTTTTCCGCTTCCGCTTCAATCGCTTCCAGAGAAGTCTCTTTGAACCAGGTCTTGATCCAATCGGCTCCGGTCGAACATTCCGTCGAGAAAAACCAAGCGTGTCCTGGCAATCTCGACATTTGAACCAATTGGTGGGGATAGGCGAGCAGTCTTTTCGTGATTCCGCAAAGAGAAATATTGTCGTCCAGATGGAAGTGGAAATCCCCCAGTTTTTTCGCGCCCGAAGCGAGAAAAGCGGCGATTTTCGGCGTGGTTCCCTGCACGACGGGCACACCCTGCGGTAAACCGGTTGCGGCGGCAGCGGCGGAACACAGTTTGCCGACAACTTCTCCCAAATGAGTCAGGCGAGGCAGACGTTCCCGAACGCCCAAGTGCATGTCGTAATCGAGCCAGTCGGGCCAGTTTTCGTCAACCAAATCGCAAGCGGTATTCGACGCGATGGAAAAATCCGTCGTATTCGGCGTTCCTTTGAGTCTGCCGAGGATGTAATCCGGTTGGTGTGCGAAAACAGCGACTTCGTAAAGCTCCGGCAAATTGTCCTTGACCCAGGCGATTTTGGCAATCGTGTCGTCGCCGCGAAACTTGATCCCCATCTTGCGGCAATGATCTTGACCGAGCATATTCAACCTGGGAAGTTGGTCAGCCGCACGAATATCGCTCGGCATAATTGCCGGACAAAGAACTTTTCCGGCCTGATCCTGGATGACGAGTGTTCCCGGCGGACCGGAAACGGAGATACCGCGAAGCTGCGACGGCGTGACTCCCGTGGAGCGAAGCTGGGTTGTCAGGTGTCCGAGAGCAAGCCGTGTCGCGTCCCACCAGACCTCCGGGTCCTGCTCGATCCGGCCTTTGGGAGGGGCCGGATTCGGCGGAAAATTGTAAGGAGCCGACGATTGAACGACTTCCTCTCCGTTTTCATCGACCGCAACGGCAACGACGTTCTCGGGAGTAAGGTAAACCCCTAAAAATATTGCCAAACTCGTCGTCGATGGTGTAGACATGGATGAATCGTAATTTACTCAACTATAAACGTCCCGCCTTTCGGGAACCGGTATTGCTTGAAACAAGGTCTCCGTTCACACCGCCATCGTTTCCTGCGTTTCCTGCGGCGTGTGACAGAATCATTTTAGCGGACAATTGTTCGATAGTAAAGAAGGTGGAGCGAGTCCATGCAGAAAACGGAAAATCGCCTCCCGAAGAAAGTCCATCACGTTCAGTCCTTGCTTTCGGCAAGCCGGCAAGCGGCCACCGTGGTCCAGAGACGTTCGTGCCACTCGTTATGTTTCATGGACTTGTCCCCGTTTGTGTCCTGTTTTTACGAATCAAAACGCGACCATCTTCCGGAAGCGTTCCAACTTTTCGTCGAGGCGTTCTTTGGTGAGTTCCGCGAGCCGGTCCAGACCGAATCCGCCGACGGTGGAGCTTGCGATTAACGTACCGTAAACGATGCCCGTTCGGATCGCTTCCGCACTGGTGGTTCCGCTTGCGGCGAGGTAGCCCATCATACCGCCGGCGAACGAATCGCCGGCTCCGGTCGGATCGACGACCGTTTCCGTCGGGAAAGCGGGAACGAGATACATTTCGTGTTCGCTGAGAAACAGGGAACCATGCTCCCCTTTTTTGACAACGACAAAACGCAGTCCCATTTCGAGAATTTTCTTCGCCGCCGTTACGAGATTCAGTTCGCCGGTTAGCATTTTCGCTTCGGAATCGTTAAGAACCAGTCCGTCGATTCTTTGGAGCAGTTCCAAAAGCGGCTCCCGTTCAACGTCGATCCAAAGATTCATGGTGTCAGCGGCGACCAGATCAGCACCCTGAAGTTGATCGAGCGTTTTCATCTGAACACTCGGCGGCGCATTGCCGAGAAAAACGTACTTCGCGTTGGTAAAGGCTTGCGGTAATTTCGGCGGTTCCTGACCGAGAACGTTGAGCTGCGTTTCGAGCGTTTCACGGTCGTTCATGTTTTCCAGATACCGTCCGGTCCAACGGAACGTTTTTTCCCCTTTTCGGATTTCGACACCGCGAATATCGACGTTGCGATTTCGGAGCATTTGCAAGTGTTCCGGCGGAAAATCGTCGCCGACGACGCCGGAAAGCTGCACGGGCGTAAAAAAACTCGCCGCGTAAGAAAAGTAGGTTCCCGCTCCGCCGAGCACGTTATCCTGGCGGTCCGTAGGAGTAAGAATATTATCTAAAGCAACCGAACCGACAATTAAGAGAGACATCTTTAAAATGAGATAGAAGGAATCAGACGGCAGACGACAGACGACAGAAGTTGAAGCGACGACGCAAAGACTACAATGATTTTCTGCCGTCTGCCGTCTGATACCTGCTGACTATTTTAAGCTGTTTTTCAGTTCCGGAATAAAATCGAGACAACGTTGTGCTTCCGACTTCAATTGGGCGAAAAGTTCGTTGGCTTTTTCGGCTTCGTTTCCCCGACAGGCCATTTCCAGATCGGCGGCGATTTGACGGAGCTGGTTCGCACCGAAGACCCCGGAAGACCCCTTCAAACTGTGAGCGACCTTACCGGCAGCGGCCAAATCGCCCGCCGTAAGAAGGTTTTCAATATTACCGACATCGAGTGGTACTTGATTGATAAACTCCTCCAGCACCAAAGCCGCCGTTTCGGCACTGCCGCCGACCTGTGCTAAAAGAAAAGCCGCATCCATTGGTTTGTTACTGTCGTTGTCTGGCAAGATTTTACCCTCCCTTTCTTTTTTGCTCACGATAATGGCCTCGTCGGAAATTTCCGATGAAACACTTTCAATTGCTCCAAGTATCATACCATAAATTTTCGTGAAAAACGATTCCCCCCGAAAAAACTTGAGCGGTGAGCGGAATTGGCGCGCTCCGGTATACCAACGTATTCCCTAAAAAACGACCAACACGAATAACCGGATATTCCTGCAATAGGGGGAGTAGGAAACGTAGGAGTACCGGGAAACGAAAATCGGAATTTTCACCCAACCGGGCAAAATTGCATCTTGCGTTTGTTTCGATACAGTCTTGAGGGGCTGTCGGGCAAATATTCTTCAAAACCAAAGGTGATCCATGAAAAAACTGATTCTTTCGACACTGGGAACGCTTTGGCTCGTTTCCGCTTCTTGCGCCGTTCACGCTCAAGAATGGAACGCAATGCCCACCGGAACCCCTTGGCCGGAAGTTCGACAGGTTTCCGGCGGGGTACCGCAATTTCCGCCGCAAAGGATACCGCCTCCCCCGCAAATGGTACCGCCTCCGCCGCAAATGATACCGGCCCCGCCGCAGTATTACAGTCCGGCACCGAGTTACGCCGCCGATCAATCCTACAGCGAACTCACCCAAAGAATCGAGAATCTGGAAAGGGAACTCGCCAAAAAGTCGGACAAGCCAGACCCGAAAAAAGGGTTCACCGCCCCGAAAATCGGTGGTCGCTTGTTCATGGACAGCGTCAATATTTTGAATCAGGACAATATTCACGGGCACAATTATTTTGGGATTCGAGATGCCCGATTGGGTGTGTCCGGGTCCGCTTATGATTTTCTCGACTACCAATTCGAACTCGGTTTCGAGAATGAGAATGGGGCGAACTTCAAGGACGCGTTCCTCGGTATCAAGTACGTTCCGGTTCTGGGATACGTCCGAGTCGGCAACCAAGAGGTCGAGGACGGATGTTCGGAAGTCTACGCGTCGCTAAATTACACGTTCATGGAACCCCCTGCTCCGGCGGCGGATCAATTTACGGCACGGCGTTTGGGAATCACTTCGCGGCACTTTTTTGCGAAAAACCGGGTTCGACTGTTTCTCGGTGCTTTCGGGGCCAAGAATATCAGCGGTAAGCATCAGCAGATCGACTGCGATCAGGGGATTATCCTGAATGCCCGCTTGATCCACGCTTTGATGTTCCAAAAAGACGGAAGAAAGATGTTCTTTTACGGCGGATACTACAGTTTTACGGAGAGTAACGATCCGCAAAAATACGCCGGTGTTCGGCCCGGAAGTTGGGGATTGATGGGCGATTCTCCAACACTTTTGGCGGACAATATCCACAAAGCGGGTTTCGAAACGGTGTACCAAAACGGTCCGTTTTGCCTGCAAACCGATCTCTTCGTGAGATATTTTTCGGACGCCGCTACAAGTTCCACTAATGGTGACGCAACGTTGTACGGTGGTTTCGTGATGGGGCGATACTTCCTGACCCGGGGGGATTACCGCAAATACAACTTGGAGAGCGGCAGATGGAGTTCGGTGGTCGTCAATTGTCCGTTTCTCCTGTCGCAACGGGGATCGTACAATTTTCTGGAAGGGCCCGGTGCGTGGGAAGTTGCGGCCTATTACGGCTTTTTGAACAACGACGATTTTGAAAACATTGCCGCTGTTTACGGCATGGAGCATCAAATCGGGGCCGCGTTAAATTGGTACTGGAATCCGCAGTTGAAATGGGCACTCAACTACGTTCATTTCATGGCGGACAACAACGTGAGCAAACCGAGCGTGGACGCCATCGGTTTGAGCTGCCGGCTTCATTGGTAAATTAGGCTTCAGGCGGCAGACGGCAGGCTTCAGGAATCGAATCTGCCGTCTGCCGTCTGAAGCCTGAATTTACCGCTTTTTCCGATAATTCGCGTTGTGCCCAATGCAACGGTCGGCTTTGCGAAAACCTGGGATGTTCTCCGTTTTCGGAGGTTTTCGGGGTCAATGCCGCTCTTGGAAAACGCCGAAAAGTGGAAATGATCGACAGGGAAGGAAGATCGAGGTAAGTCTTTTCTTTGTCGGGTTTACTCTTGCCGACCATTTTTTTGAAGGAGTCTGACAATGAAATCGTTGATGCGTTTGTTGACGCTGTTTCTCGTGTTTGGTTTATCCGTAGCGGCCACGCAGTCCGTCTACGCTCAAGGGGCACTGTTTCGCGGAGTCGGTGCGGTCAACGAAGGGTTCGGCGGTGCAGGAACCGCCGCTCCGCTCGACGCCGCTGGGGCGATCTACTGGAACCCCGCCTCCATCTCCGGCCTACAATGCTCCGAAATGCAGTTCGGCATGGGAATCGTCATGCCGTTTATGGAAATGTCGTCGAGTTTTACAAATCCAGGATCGCCTTCTCTCCCAGCTACCGGTGCCGGAACGACCAAGGGGAGTACTGGATCACTTCCGTCTCCGAGTGCGGCGATGGTTTGGAAAACGCCGAACAAGCGGTTGACGCTCGGTTTTATGTTTGCCGGAATCGGGGGGGCCGCGACGATGTACCCGTATGACCCCAACAATCCAATCTTAAGTGATCCAATATTGGGTGGTCCAACAGCGAAAAGTTCCAATGTCCAGGTTATCCAAGTACTCCCGACAATTTCGTACAAATTGACACGACGGTTGTCGGTTGGCTTATCTCCGACTTTGGACATGGGTAAACTGGAAATTCACCCTTCGGCGATTGCTGGCCCGGGAGGCCCGACGGGGTCGACAGGAAGCCGGTATATCTGGGGGACTGGTGTCCATGCCGGTTTGTTCTATCAGGCGGACAACTGTTTCAATTACGGGTTCACCGTGAAAAGTCCGCAGTGGTTTGAAGACGTCATGCTTTACGATGGTAGCGGTGCCCATCATTTTAGCATGGATTTGCCGTTGATCCTTTCGGCTGGTATTTCTTATACGGGATTTCGGAATACGGTTTTGGCAATGGATGTCCGGTATTTCGACTGGGGGAACACGGATGGGTTTAAAGACGTTGGCTATGGTTCAACGGATCCCAACCAACTCCTCGGACTCGGCTGGGACAACATTTTTAGTGTTGCGTTTGGAGTTGAACGAAAAATCAGTAATCGCTTGAAACTTCGGGGCGGATATTGTTGGAACGAAAACCCGGTTCCGGATAAACACTCGGTCGAGAATGTTTCCGCTCCGCTCATTATGTCTCATGTGCTCAGTTGCGGTACTTCCATTACGTTTGCAAATAACTGGGATTTGGCACTGGCGTATTCTCATGCGTTTGAAAACAAAATTACCGGGTCGCGTGAACTTGTTCCTGGCGTTCCTGCAACTGCTCTCACCGTCACGAACAAGGCGGGAGCGGACATTCTCAACGCGAGCGTGGTCAAGCGGTTTTAGGAGAGGGTTTTATTGAAGCCGCGCACAATCAGAGCCGCGCATGCAGTAAGCGGTTACCCCGATGGTAACGTGGAAACCGCTTACTCCGTGCGCGGCTCTGATTGTGTGTGGTTCGTTGACGAGAACAATCTATTTCCAACCGTACTTGTCGCGGACGGCGATCATGGAGGCCAGGATGTCGTTCCAGGTTTGCGGCTTCATCATCACGTCGTTCGGGAACATGCAACCGTCCCAACAGATGTGGTTGAAACGCTTGAGCAAGCCGTCTTCGTCCTTGAGCCAGAATCCGGCGTATTTCACGATGTCGAGCTTGCCGTTGGGGTCTTTGGGCAAACAATGCCGTCCAGTTTTGTCGTGGTCGCCGCTTCCGTGAACCGTCGCGTCGTTTTGGGCAATGTGCAAGTCAATCGTCCAGGGCCGCAGGGCGTTCGTCATTTTCTTATAGGCCCGGTCAAACGTTTCCGTGTCTTTCCAGTCGAAATTTTCCGGTAGAAGCCGATCTTCCGGAGCGTTGTAACCCATGAGGTACAAAAGCGTATGCGCCATGTCGGCCTGAAAACCGAGGTGCTGCGGACGGTCCACCATTTCGAGAATCTGAAGCATTCGCCGCCAGGAATGAATTCCGCCCCAGCAGATTTCTCCTTCGCAGGCCAGCATTTCGTCGTACTCGGCGGCAATATCGCAAGCCTCAATAAACGTTTGCGCAATCAACTTTTGATTTTCTTCCGGATCGCTCAACCACGCTTCGACGCTGGTGGACGTGTCAATACGGACACAACCGTTGGGTCGAACGCCGATGTCCCGTAACGTTTTGGCGACGTGACAGCCCTTTTTAACTTGGGCAAGGAATTTTTTGCGGTCTGCGGCGTCTCCCATGGCCGACCCGCCGCCGGTTCCTCCCCAGATCGGGGCGACGACCGTACCGATTTGCAAACCGCGGGAACTCGCTTTTTCGGCAAGCTTTTTGAGGTCGTCGTCGCTGCCGTCGATATTGATGTGCGGTTCGTAGAGAAAAAGATCGAACCCGTCGAATTTGATTCCGTCGACTTCGGCGGCGGCGGTCAAGTCCAACATGGTGTCCAGGCCAATACAAGGTTCCGCACCGGGGGCACCTTTTCCGACGACGCCGGGCCAGGCGGCGTTGTGCAACATGGGGTATTTATACGGTTTATGCTTTGCCATGAGATCGAATTCTCCTGTGAAAAAGGCGTAAAAGTACGGAACAACCCTGCCCTTCTTCCGACGAGAAAAGAAGGATTTCATCCCTTATACCAAATTTGTATTCCCCTGTCAATTTTCGGAAAAATATTTTTGACGGCCTCACCGGGGCGTCGACAAGAAGTTTGTATGAATGGTAGCCGGGAGCGCAACGGAGTGAAGCGACCGGACCGAATCGCGGGGAAATCCGGTCACTGCGCTGCGCTCCGTTCCCGGCTGCCATTGTTGTCGCCCGAAAACTAAACGCACTCCTGATTCCCGTCGAGTCAATTTTTTGGTAAGATACAGGTCGGCGGTGAGCGATTCTCGCCGATGGTGTTTACAGTGACTCAACCCTCTAACAAACAAAAAAACATGGGACAAATTGGAATCGGTCTGAATCTGGAAGCGGTGCGAACCTCGCACAAGTCGTTCGAATGGGGAGTGCAGTTTGCCGCAGAGCTTGGTTACGAATACATTGAGCCAATGGTCCATTGGGGCCGGGAACTCTTGAGCGAGGCGCGTTATTTTCACAGCGTTTCGATGCTCGACGATCCCTTCCGCATACGCGATCTCGTTGAAAAACATGGCCTGAAACTCTCGGCATTTTCGTCGCACAGCCAGCTTTCGAAGCCGGAAATCGCCGTCGAGTACCTCAAACAGGCGGCCCGGTTCGCCAAGGAAGCGGGTGCCCCGGTCATCAACACCCACGAAGGACACAAGCAAACCTGGACGACCGAAGCCGAAGATTTCGTTCTGATTAAATACTCGATCACCGAGGCGAACAAAGTTGCTTCACGGCGTGGTATTAAGATCGGCTTGGAAATGCACCAAACGTATTCGCTGATCCCGGCGAAGTACGACCAGATTTTGAACCTGGTCGATTCGCCGTTTGTCGGGGCGAATTTCGATACCGGGAACGCTTACCTCGGTGGCGAAGACCCGATCAAATGGCTTGACCGTATCAAGCACCGGCTGGTCCACATGCACGCCAAGGATATTTCGGTCGAACAATCGGACGCCGAACGGGGCAAGGTGATGGGGACGGCGGTCGGTTGTGCCTGCGGTGACGGCGTCATCGATTGGGAGGCGGTCGCGGCCATCCTCAAACCGCTCCCGCAAGACATCGTGCTCAGCGTCGAATGTGGAACCCTCGACCAAGCCGAACGAAGCGTCACGCATTTGAGGAAAGTGTTGGGAAGGTAAACCATACACCGTCAATAAAGCCGCGCCCAATCAGAGCCGCGCACGCAGTAAGCGGTCTCCCCGTTACCACCAGTCCGTCGACAAGTTTACGATTTTTACTGATTTTACCGTCATTTCGCTTCGCTTCATTCCGGCTTTTATTGGGGGAGATGAATAAAAGCCGGAATGGAGCATCGCGAAATGACGGTCTCATACAAACTTGTCGACGGA
>CAZNVM010000305.1:0-6533 GCA_964576215.1 uncultured Planctomycetaceae bacterium | reverse complement strand
CGTCGACAAGTTTACGATTTTTACTGATTTTACCGTCATTTCGCTTCGCTTCATTCCGGCTTTTATTGGGGGAGATGAATAAAAGCCGGAATGGAGCATCGCGAAATGACGGTCTCGATACAAACTTGTCGACGGACTGATGCAATCGCAAAGGTGCGAACAAATCTTACTTGCTTGCCCCCAATTTGGTGCTATAATAACGGCGGTGCTTCTCTACGACCGGTTGAACTTCGATTTTTACGGAACACGGTGAAAAAATGACACACGATACTCCGAAGGCGACTCCTAGTAACAGCAAAGAAAAAAAGATGGAAGAGTTGCCCAAAACAGTGGTGCCTCTGAAACCGTCCACTCCGGTAACCCTTGAAAAGAGTGTCGCGGTTCTACCGAAAGATGAGCCGCCGCCGTTCCCTTATTTTCTTACCGAATTCGATCTCTACCTGCTCAACGAAGGAACGCATTGGCGAAGCTATGAAAAACTCGGTGCCCATCTGCGAGAAATCGACGGCGTTCACGGAGTCAATTTCACCGTTTGGGCTCCCAACGCAACACAAATCAGCCTCGTCGGCGATTTCAACGACTGGGACGCAAGCAAACACGTCATGCGCAAGTTGATTCCATCCGGCTTTTGGGAAATTTTCGTGCCCGGTTTGACCGAGGGAACGCTTTACAAATACCGCGTCTTTAACGGTGAGGAGTCTTGCGACAAGTCGGACCCGGTCGGTTTTTACGCCGAAGTTCCTCCCCGCACAGCGTCGATTGTCAGGGATTTGAACAAATATCAATGGAACGACGCCGATTGGCTCGAAAGACGGGAGCACTTCGACTGGCTTCACGAACCGCTCTCGATCTACGAGGTCCATTTGGGAAGCTGGCGCAGACCCGGCGATGATCCGCACGGATACCTTTCCTACCGCGACTTGGCGCACCAGCTGGTCGATTACGTCAAGCAAATGGGATTCACGCATATCGAATTGCTCCCGGTTGCCGAGCATCCGCTTTCGGCAAGCTGGGGGTACCAGATCGTCGGATACTATTCCGTGACGTCACGGTTCGGCGAACCGGAAGATTTCATGTATCTGGTTGATTTGTGTCACCAAAACAACATCGGCGTTCTCATGGATTGGGTGCCGGCCCATTTTCCGAAAGACGGGCACGGTTTGAGGCGTTTCGACGGAACGGCTCTTTACGAACACCAGGACCCCAAGCAGGGGGAACACCGCGACTGGGGGACGAACATCTTCAATTACGGGCGTTTGGAAGTTCGCAATTATCTCATTGCCAACGCGATTTTCTGGCTCGATAAATACCATCTGGACGGGCTTCGGGTTGACGCCGTTGCGTCGATGCTGTACCTCGATTATTCACGGAAGGACGGCGATTGGATTCCGAACGAATACGGCGGACGTGAAAATCTCAAAGCGATTGATTTTCTCAAATTGATGAATGAACAGGTTCACACGACGTTCCCGAACGTGTTGACCATTGCGGAAGAATCGACCGCCTGGCCTGGCGTTTCGCGCCCTCCGTACTGCGGCGGACTCGGGTTCTCGATGAAATGGAACATGGGCTGGATGAACGACTCGCTCCGGTATATACGACACGATCCGGTTCACCGCAAGTATCACCACGACGAATTGACGTTTAGCCTGATCTATGCGTTTCACGAGAATTTCGTCCTGCCGATTTCGCACGATGAAGTCGTTCACGGCAAGCGTTCGGTTATCGAGCAGGTGCCAGGCGATCTTTGGCAGAAATTCGCCAACGCCAGACTTTTGTACAGTTATATGTGGACGCATCCCGGCAAAAAACTGCTGTTTAT
This sequence comes from uncultured Planctomycetaceae bacterium, assembly GCA_964576215.1. GTDB lineage: Bacteria > Planctomycetota > Planctomycetia > Pirellulales > Thermoguttaceae > JAVBSX01. Next base: position 4,711 of record CAZNVM010000305.1, on the reverse strand, counting down.
GGGGTGCGAGTTCGGGCAATGGTACGAATGGAATTTCGACGAGTCGTTGCAATGGCACCTTTTGGAATGGGAGACGCACCAGGGTTTGCAGCGGTGTCTCATGGACCTGAACCGGATGTACCGGCAGGAACCAGCCCTGCACGAATTGGATTTTGACGGTCACGGTTTCGAATGGATCAACTGCCACGATTGGGAAAACAGTACGTTTGCCTATATCCGTCGGGCGAAAAACCCAAGTGATTTCCTGGTGATCGGTTGTAACTTTACACCGATCCCACGGCGGCACGTGATTGGCGTCCCGGAGCTGTGTTGGTATGAGGAAATCTTTAGTAGCGACAGTGAAATTTACGGCGGCAGCAACACCGGCAACGGGCCTGGCGTCATGGCAGTACCACGGGAAGCGTTCGGACGACCGGCTTCGATGGATCTGTTCCTCCCGCCGCTCGGAATGACCGTTTTGAAACCAAGACGATAGATTGGATGTCGGACTAAAAGAGCGAATACTCGACGTATTTTGTCGGATCGGCACCAAGATGCGAAAATCCTTTGTCGGTTAAACGTCGTCCCCGGGGCGTTCGGATCACCAGTTCGCTACGGAGCAAAAACGGTTCCACTTCGTCAACGAGCGTATCGGGAGCGACGTTCATCGTATGAGCGACCGATTCGACGCCGACCGGTCCGCCGCCGAACACCCGGAGAATCGTTTCGAGATACTTCCGGTCCTGCGGATCGAGACCGAGCAGATCGATTCCCTGCATGGCCAAAGCGTCCCTGGCAACGGAAAGTGAAATCGTTCCGTCCGCTTTGGCGTCGGTATAATCGCGGACCCAACGGAGCCGATTGTTCGCAAGACGCGGCGTTCCCCGACTTCGCGTCGCAATTTCCAAGGCCGCAGCGTCGTCGATCTTCACTTTCAGTTTCTTCGCGTTGCGGCGAATGATCTCGGCAAGTTCATCGACGGTGTAAAAATCCAAGTGTTCCCGCATTTGAAACCGGTCCCGAAGCGGCGGAGAAATCAGACCGGTCCGCGTCGTCGCCCCGATAAGCGTAAACGGTTTCAGCTGGATGTTGAGCGTTCTTGCGTTGACCCCTTCGCCGAGCGTCAAATCAATCCGAAAATCCTCCATGGCCGGATAAAGGAACTCTTCGACCGATTTTTGCATCCGGTGAATTTCGTCGATAAAGATCACGGATCCTTCTTCCGCATTGGTCAAATACGGAACGACGTCTTTGGGAGCTTTTAGCGTTGCGCCGTTGCCGATCTGCATACTGACCCCCAGTTCACGGGGAATGCAAGTCGCAAAGGTCGTTTTCCCCAATCCCGGTGGTCCGTCGAAAAGAATATGCCCGAGCGGCTCCCCCCGTTTACGAGCGGCGCGAACGGCGATTTCGATCCGGGCGTAAACTTCCCGTTGGCCGACCATTTCGACCATCTGCTGCGGCCTAAGCAGTTTGTCCTCTTCCGAAACGGTTTCCGGTAGGAGCGGCGGCGGTTCCACTCTCGAATGTTCAGGGGTAATAATCGTCTCTCGCGGCATACGTCTTGCAGGGTAATTACATCACTCAAACGGCCTCAAACCGTAAACAAATGGTAACTCAAAACAGTAGAGGGCATCGGGAATCGGGAATCGGGAATCGGGCATCGGGCATCGGGCATCGGGCATAGGTGATAAGTGAAAAACTTCCTCCAATTTCCGATTCCCGATGCCCGATTCCCGATGCCCTTAAATTTCAACACTTTCTCCGGTTTCAATACCATTTCGTTTACACTTTGAGTACCATTTTCGGCAATCGGTGTCGAAAATCAAGGAGGATTTCCGAGAAATTACAGATGCACGTCTTGAAAGCATGTTGGGGGCGTGTAATCGTTCCCCTTGGCCGATAGAGAACTTCCATCTCCAAGTTCAATACCATGCCGAGCACACTAAAAAAAACCGCCGCGATCTTGAAAATCACGGCGGCTCTCTGATTGTAGGCCAATAGGGTGGATCAAGTTCGTTTCCTACATCGTCAACCCACCTGTGTTCTTTTCTTCCCTGAATGTGTGTTCAAAGCGGGAAACCGTTGTCGTAAGGCCGAAAAACCCTACTAATAAACGAGTTCTTTCTTGGAACCGATAAGCGTCCTGAGCCGTTCGGCAAGCAGAGACGAATCAAACGGTTTTTTGAACGTTTCGTTGATGGTCGAACGATCAAAACTCATCGTGCTTCCGTCATCGGGAAGCAGGGCGATCAGAATGATCTCGGAAAATTCGCTGTTGCGTCGCAGATTTTGACAAATCTGGAGCGACTCCATTTTTCCGATCGAGAAGTCAACGATAATACAATCGGGGTGAAAACTTTCGGCTTGGATTCCGGCATCAAATCCGCTCGCGGCAACAGCCACTTTGAACGAACGATCACCGGGCAATTCTCTCTTGAGATTTTCGATCAAGACCTGATCCTGAGCGACGATAAGCACTTTGGCAAGTGTTTCGTCCTCCAGATCCCCCAAGGGCATCCCATGCTCTTTGAGGAACTTGATCAAATATTCTCGCGGGATTCTTCGGTCTTGCGACCCGGGAATGCGATATCCCTTAAGCCGGCCTGAGTCAAACCATTTGCTGACGGTGCGCGGGGCCACCTTACAGATCTTGGCGACTTGACCAGTTGTAAAAACCTTCATTGCAGGCTCTCCGATTTTCTACGCTAAGTCACTTTATTGTCGTTTGCGACTCTCCTTTTCGCTCACGACTCTTTGACAGCCCTCATACTCAAGACGATTAACATCATGTCAAACGACTCAAATACCTGGATCAGGGCAATACGAAATTCGCTTCATTTTGTTGGCAGTCCAACAGTCGGATTGAATCCCTCCAATCTCGCGTAGGACCACTATCGGCGTTCTTGCACCCCGAAAATTAGGAAATATCCAAAAAGAAAGAAAGGAAATCCCCTTCGTTTCAATCGTTCAATCAATCCCTTTTCTCAGGTGCCGTTCAACCGATGAATCCGTTTTCCTCGATCTGTCTTTCTGTTAGAAATTCCTCTTTTCAGAAATTCAGACGCAAAAAACACAACGACACTGCGCAATGTCCGGTAAAAAGGTTCCCATTGTCTTCCTGAAAACCCCGCCCGACGCTCTCTGGGCAACGCAAATTTTTCCCAGCTTGCGCACACATGCCACTTTGCATCGCTTACGCAAATTGCTTGCACTCTGGTGTGTCAACAATTCGCTTTTGTCGCAGTCATCGCTTGCAAGAGTAGAATCGGTGATTTGGGTGGTAAGACTTTAGAGAGAAAATCCGGGTAATCACAACAAATGAGTAGTAATGGTCGTACATGACAACCTTCAAGTTTCAATTGTAAGGATTACGAAAAGATTGGCGGCCAGGTTCCAACGGTTCAAAATAAAATCACGATTGTTTCCGTCGTGTCGGCGAACCGTTTGCAGAACGTCCGTCCTAAAAGATTGTATTTTGCCGATTTTTTCCAAATTCGCCAAATTTAAAAATTGTCAATCGGCGTATCGTTCCTGGTGCATTTTTTTCATTCGGTCCACGATTGCGCTGTGCATCTGGCTGACACGGCTTTCGGAAAGATCAAGAGTCAGTCCGATTTCCTTCATGGTCATTTCCTCATAGTAATAGAGGATAATGATAAGCCGTTCACTTTTGGTCAAACCTTTGGTGAACGCGCGGATCAAGTCCACTTTATCGAGCCGTTCCGTCGGGTCCTCACCGCGCTGGTCGGTAAGAATGTCGATTTCGCGGATGTCCTTGAACCCGTCGGTTTCGCCCCATTTTTTGTCGAGACTGGTGATATTGACGCTGTGCGTTTCCGCAAGCATCCCCGGAAGTTCCATAACGTCGATATTGAGATAGTCCGCAATTTCCATGTCATAGGGTTTGCGTCCCAGTTCAAATTCGAGCGTTTTGTAGGCTTCGTTGAGTTTGCTTGCTTTGGCGCGGATCATTCGGGGAACCCAGTCCATCGACCGTAGTTCATCGAACATTGCACCTTGAACTCGCGGCGTGCAGAATGTTTCGAATTTGACTCCGCGGGAAATATCAAACGCATTGATCGCACTCATCAGTCCGAAGGTTCCGGCGGAAATGAGGTCATCGAGTTCGATGGCCCCCGGCAATTTGGCCCAAAACCGTTCGGCATGACCGCGAACCAAAGGCATGTACCGTTCAATTAACCGGTTACGCAAAGAATGATCCAAGGGGTTTTCCGTGAACCGGTACCAAAGTTCCTCCGCATCTCCCAATTGTGGATAAGCCGGGTATTCCATTGTTGCCGTCTGAATCTCTTCGTCGGCGAAAAGAGCCGTTGCTAACTCCATAGTCCCAATCCCTTAGTTATGCCCGAAAAATAATCGAAAATACTGATGCGTCTTCACCGATCCCTCCGACTCGGTCAATTCGACGCGGAACAATAACAACTTTTTTCAATCAGGGAAAGAACGATTTTCAATTTTTTTGAAAAATATTATTTCTTCGACGGCAGTTTGGGTAATTTAAGTTGGGTGCATAGGGTTTTGCCGTGTCTTGGTTTTGCGTAGCCAAGTTTCATCGTGCTTGCTCTTCCAGTCCGTCGACAAGTTTGTATGAAAACCGGTAACTCCTTGTCAAATGTGAGTTAAACTGTGATTAGCAGAATTTTTTTCACAATCTCACCTTCAACCCAGGAGTCCCGGAAATGTTTAATTTACCCCTTTTTGTCGGCCT
>CAZNVM010000304.1:0-12046 GCA_964576215.1 uncultured Planctomycetaceae bacterium | reverse complement strand
CGTCGACAAGTTTACGATTTTTACTGATTTTACCGTCATTTCGCTTCGCTTCATTCCGGCTTTTATTGGGGGAGATGAATAAAAGCCGGAATGGAGCATCGCGAAATGACGGTCTCGATACAAACTTGTCGACGGACTGCCACTAATGCGACTCTGATTCCACCGCTTGTTTTTTTTGTGGGATCGGATAGAATTATCAGTGGAGGCTTTTGCTCTCAATTACCCGTAAACCACTATTGATCCATGACCGATACGACGCCCGTTTCTCACGAAGAATTCCGATTCGATCCGAACGCCGACAAGATTCCGCTCCCCAGTGCCAATGAGGAGTACACCGCCAAGGATTTGGAGCACCTTTCCGACCAGGAACACGTCCGCAAACGTCCGGCAATGTACATCGGCGATACCGCTTCACGCGGCTTGCATCATCTCGTCAACGAAGTCGTCGATAACTCCATCGACGAGGCGATGGCCAAGTTTGCGACGACGATTACCGTAACGATCAACCTCGACGGTTCCGCGACCATCGAAGACGACGGACGTGGTATTCCGGTCGAAGAGCATCCGGACATCCAGAAATCGACGCTCGAAGGGGTGATGACGATGTTGAAGTTCGGCGGCAAATTCTCCAAAGGGGCTTATCAGGCGTCCGGCGGTCTGCACGGTGTCGGCGTTACGGTCGTCAACTTCCTTTCCGAATGGTGTACCGTCGAAGTCCGACGCGATGGTCATGTTTACCAACAGGAATACGAACGCGGCATCCCGGTCAAACCGGTTTCGAAAATCGGAACCAGTGACCGACGCGGTACGAAAACAACGTTCATGCCGGACCCGGAAATCTTCCCGGAACGAAAATTCGACGCCAATATCCTGCATCGCCGTTTGCAAGACCTCGCGTTCCTGAATCGGGGGATCAAAATCATCTTCCGTGACGCAAGGACAAATTCCGAGGAAATTTTCCAGTACCATCGCGGACTCGTCGATTTCGTCGAAAACCTCAATCTGACCACCGATCCGGCGCACAAGGAAATCATTCATATTTCCGAGGAAGCCGAGGGGATCGGAATTGAAGTTGCGATGCAATATACGACCGAGTACACCGAAAATATCCGGTCCTACGTCAACAACATTAACACCATTGAAGGGGGAACGCATCTTTCGGGCTTTCGGACGGCTTTGACCCGGACGCTGAACAATTACGGCAAAGCTCAAAACCTGTTCAAGGAAAAAGTTGCCCCGCCGACCGGTGAGGATTTCCGGGAGGGACTCACCGCCGTGATTTCCGTACGGGTTCCGAATCCGCGATTCGAAGGACAGACGAAAACGAAACTCGGCAACGGCGAAGTCGAAGGGATCGTCAACTCCATCGTCGGCGAAATGCTTGCGAAATTTCTGGAAGAGACCCCGAAAACGGCCCAGATCATCGTCAAGAAAGGGATCATCGCCGCCGAAGCCCGGGAAAGTGCCCGAAAAGCCCGGATGCTCGTCCGGGAACGCAAAGGGATTCTCTCGTTCGGCGGTCTGCCGGGCAAGCTCCGCGACTGCTCTTCCCGGGAGGTCGATAAGTGCGAACTGTACCTCGTCGAAGGGGATTCCGCCGGCGGAAGTGCCGAAGGAGGCCGCGTTCGGGAATTTCAGGCGATTTTGCCGCTCCGGGGCAAGATCATCAACGCTTACAAAGCCCGTGAAGACAAGGTGCTTGCCAACGAAGAGGTCCGTAGCATGATCGCCGCCCTGGGAAGCGGAATCGGCGACGAAATCGATCTGCAAAAACGGCGTTACGGCAAAGTCGTGATTATGACCGATGCCGACGTTGACGGTTCCCATATTCGTACGCTTTTGCTCACGTTTTTCTACCGGCAGATGTACGACTTGGTCAAAGCGGGGCACGTTTACATTGCACAGCCGCCGCTTTACCGAATTCAACGCAAAGGACACAAGGACCAGTACATCCAGACCGACGAGGAGATGCGAAAACTTTTGCTCGAAGTCGGTTTGCAGAACGCACAGTTCGATCCGGCGGACGGGCGGCTTTTCGAAGGTGACGCCATGACGCAGTTGTGCGAAACGCTTGCCCTGCTCGAAGAATCAATCCTGACGCTGGAAAAACGGGGGATTTCGCTCCGGGAACATGCAGTCCGGCAAGACCCGGTGACAGCGAGACTCCCGATTTACCACGTCTTTTACGACAAGGATGAGCATTGGTTTGCCGGTCGCCTTGAACTGGACGAATACCTCGCCAAGGTCGAAAAGGAATCCGGCAAGGAAGCGTCGCTTGCGGAAAGTGGTCATACCGACGCCCCGCAACCGGAGCAACGTGCCCCGCGATTGCATATTGTCGAACTCCATGAGGTCCGGTCGATCAACAAGCAGCTTTTGGCTCTGAGGGAAATGGGGTTTGAGATCGACTCGCTGTTGCCGAAAGAACGGACTGGTTCGGACACCGCCCGATATTACCTGCGTCGCGGCGACTCGGCCAAGGGGCTGGAAAACCTTCGGGAACTGCTCAGTGCCATTCGGAACGTCGATACCAAAGTGATGAAAGTAACCCGATTCAAAGGGCTGGGCGAAATGGACGCCGAAGAACTCCGTGACACCACGCTCGACCCGAAAAACCGAACGCTCGTGCAGGTAACGATGGAAGACGCTTCCGCCGCCGACGACCTGTTCCGCATCCTTATGGGAGACAAGGTGGAACCACGCCGCGAGTTCATCGAAAAACACGCTTTGGAGGTGAAGAACTTGGATGTGTAAGGGCATCGGGGTAAGACGGCAGACAGCAGACGGCAGACGGCAGAATCTCTTTTTTCCTATGCCCTATGCCCGATGCCCCTAAATTTCAACACCTTTTCCGGACTCATAACCAATCCGTTTACACTTTGAGTCACTTATCACTTATCACTTATCACTTAACCTATGCCCGATTTCCGATCCCCAAATTCCAGGTTTTGGTATTTTTGTCTCATTTATTGTGCGGCTTGGTTCTTCCTCCCTTTTTTCGTTCAAAAAAACCTCCGTCCCGATTCCATTGAACAACTGTTCGTCGCCAAAGAATGGGTGTTATCGAGCACGAAGCATCCGGCGTTGACGGCTTGGTTTCTCGAAATATCGCTAATCTTGACCGGTCGGGCGGAATGGGCGACCTACTTGGTTTCCCAAATTGCGGTTTTGACCGTTCTTTGGTGTCTTTGGACGCTGGGAAAAGAATATCTTCCCCTTCCTCTTGCCTTTTTGGCGGTGTTGGCCGGATGTAATTACCGATACCTGAATATCGGGAGCACTTACTTTCACCATAATATTTCGATTCTTCCTTTTTGGGCGTTATCGATCCTTTTCTTTTATAAGGCGGTCAAGGAGGAGCGTGCTCTCTTTTGGGGGCTGGCAGGGCTTTGTCTCGGACTGGGAATGCTCTGCAAATATCCGATGGGGTTCCTGGCCGTTGCCTTCACTCTCTTTGTTGCGGCCTCTCCACAAGCCCGAAAGCAATGGAAGCGGTTTTTCCTGATGACAGCAGTTGCTTTACTCGTTTTCGCTCCCCACTTCTTTTGGCTCATCAAACACGATTTTACCACCTTGCGGTATGCGTCTTATGTCGCCAAGCCGCAGCATATTTGGGATCACCTCATTAACCCGCTTCGATTCCTCGGCGGCCAGGCGGCGTTGCTGATTCCCGTCGTTCTTTCCCTTGTTCCTCTGCTGGGCAGGCGTTGGAAACCGGAACCGGGCCGCTGGAATTTTTTTCCCAGGAAGATGGAAACTGCCGATCCGGAGGAATGGAAGAATCCATTTCTCCTGTATGTCGTTGTCATTCCGGTTTTACTTCAACTCTTAGTCGGCATCGTGGGAGGAGGGAGAATGCGAACGGCATTGGGAACACACCTTTGGTTGTTCTTCCCGTTGTTTTTGTTGTACGTATTTCAAACGACAGCTATGCCGAAAAACTTGAAAATGGCTTTCTGGTACGCGATTGGGATCATGCTCATCACCATGCTTTGTTTCGTGGGGCACTATCAGATTGACGCATTGATCGGCAAAAAACCGGCGGACATTGTGTTTCCCGGTCGGCAACTGGCAAAGGAAGTCGAAAAGGTTTGGCATGAGCGGTATGATCGACCGATTCCCTACGTTGCGGGGGAATGGAGACTTGGAGGAAATGTCGCGTTTTACGGCCAGGACCGCCCCTCCGTTCATGCGTTTGGAACGAATACTGTTTTTTCCAGCGATAAGCCGATTACGACTTGGTCAAGCGACGAAGACTTGTATGCGAAAGGGGCCGTGATCCTTTGGGAAATCCGCGAAGGGCAGAATCCCGAACCGCCCGATTTAGCGCAACGTTTTCCAAGAGCCGTCGTACAAAAATCATTGGAATTTCCGTATCGGACACGGCGACAATTTCCGCCACTCCAAGTCGGCCTGGCGTTTATCCCTCCGCCAAACAAATGAAAAGTTGAAGGCCCTCATTTCTCGTTTCTCATTTGAATATGGGTATTTACGACCGTGACTATTATCGTGAACCGCAACGCCGCCGGGGTCGTTCCTTCGGAGCGGACTGGTCGATGATTACGAAGATCATCTTCATCAACGTCGTCCTTTTTTTCGCCGATGGATTGCTGACGGAAGGCAACGCTTTGACCCATTTGTTGCTATTGCGGTCGGATACGCTTACTCATTCCTGGGAATATTGGCGATTTCTTACCTACGGGTTCGTTCACGATCCCGGGGGAATCAATCATATTTTGTTCAACATGCTTGCCCTTTTCTTTCTGGGCTATGAAGTGGAGAGACGGCTTGGGAGCAAGGAATTTCTCCGATTTTATTTGGCGACGGTTCTTTTCGGCGGAGTGATCTGGGGAATTTTGAACATCCACACCCATTCTGCCTGTTTGGGTGCTTCCGGCGGCGTGGTCGGCGTTTGTATTCTGTTCGCTTTGATGTTCCCACGTCGCATCCTTTACATTTGGGGAATTCTTCCGCTTCCGGCCTATGCGGTCGGTGCCCTCATCGTCATTATGGACGTTATGGGTGCCATCAACGCCGGTCCTTTTGCGGGGCAGCGGGTCGCTTTCGCCGTTCACCTGGCCGGGGCGTATTTCGCGTTTATCTACAACAGCTACCAATGGCATTTTGGACGGATGCTTGACCGGTTGTACGGACGCTTTTTCAAGCCGCGCCCGAAAATGCCGAAGCCGAAACTAAAAGTTTACAATCCCGAAAAAGAAGGTCCGAAAACCGAGGACGAAAAATTCGCCGAGCAAGTCGATGAGGTTTTGAAAAAGTATTCCCGACTCGGCGAATCCGCCTTGACCGACCAGGAACGTGAGATACTCAAAAAAGCGAGCGAGATTTACAAAAATAAAAAGCGGTAACACACGACGATGAAACTTCAAAGCCTCCATAAAATTCTCTTACCGTTTTTTCCGGTGATTTTTGCGGGTTGTACGCAATTGCCGCAGGAGGAAACGTCTTCTTGTAAAGTTCCTTCGGTCGTCGTTTCAATCGAGCCGCAAAAGTTTTTCGTCGAAAGAATCGCCGGAGACCGTGTCCATGTCGAAGTGCTCGTTCCGACCGGAAAGGAACCGGAAACTTACGTTCCAACGCCGGACAAAATCAAAAAACTCGCTCAAAGCCGCGTTTTTTTTCGGATCGGATTTCCGTCGGAAGAAACATTTTTGCCGAAACTCCAAACGCTTGCCCCCCGTTTGAAGGTTGTCGATACCCGGAAAGGACTTCCGTTGCGGGCGCTCGAAGAACATGACCACGGAGAAACGCCGTGTGGCGATGGTGCGGACCCGCATGTTTGGCTCAGCCCAACGCTTGTGCTTTTGCAAACGGAAACGATTCTGCAAGCACTTGTCGAACTCGACCCGGAAGGAAAAGCCCTGTTTGAAGAAAACGCAGAAATCTTTCGTCGGGAATTGGAACAAGCCCGGACGGAAATCGCCGCAATTCTCGCTTCGCACAAAGGGGAAACGGTTTACGTTTTTCATCCGGCTTACGGATACTTTTGCGACGAATTTGGTTTAAAACAAAGAGCGATTGAAGTGGAGGGAAAATCCCCTAAAATGAAGGAGTTGGCCCAATGGAAGCACCAAGCCGAAGTGGACCACGCCCGTGTGATCCTGATCCAGCCGGAGTTCAATCCGGCCCCGGCGGAACTGATCGCCGGAGAAATCGGCGCAAAAGTGGTCGTCCACTCCACGCTCGGCCCAAGTTACCTCCGCAACCTCGTCGAGTTGGCAAAAATAATCGCAACGGCTGGAAATTTGTAACTCAAAGTGTAAAAGAATTGGTTATGAGGCCGGAAAAAGTGTTGAAATTTAAGGGCATCGGGCATAGGACATCGGGCACAGGGCACAGGAAAAAAGAGATTCTGCTGTCTGTTGTCTGCCGTCCGCCCTCTGTTGTCTGCCGTCTGCTGTCTTACTCCGATGCCCTTGACTGTTTTGAGTACCCGTTCGTTTACGGTTTGAGTGGCCTTTGAGTTGTAATTCGTAATTCGTAATTCGTAATTAAAATGATTCAAGTTGAACTTTCTCGCATTGTGATTTCCGAGATCAATAGTCAGCAGGTAATTTTTCTTCGGGAAAAAGACGGCTATCGGGAATTTCCGATCATCATTGGGATTTTCGAAGCGACGAACATCGACCGAAAGGTCAAAGGTTTTCAGCCGCCGCGACCGTTGACGCATGACTTGATCTGTTCCGCCGTCGAAGCACTTGGCGGTCGGATTCAGGACGTGTTCATCAACCGCATGGAAGAGCAGACGTTTTACGCGACGATTCGTTTGACGCGGGGCGAAGAGTTGATCGAAATCGACGCGAGACCGTCCGACGCGATTGCCGTTGCCGTGTCAAACGATCCGCAACTCCCCATTTTTATCGACGAAGAAATTTTGGCCAAAGCGTTGACGCAGAAATACTGACTCAAAGCAATTTGTGCCGGGGATGGTGATAACACCATCAACGTTCGCAAGATAAAACGTATCCGTTCACGCCACCAGCGTTCTCAGCGACGTGGTGGGATCATTGCCGTGTTCCAGTGTCCGAGTGCGAACAAGGAAAAAATGGTGGACGGCGGCACGCATTACAGCGTCATTGTCCGGGACGATCCGACAATCGGCCTCGACAAAAGGAACATGCTGCTGATCGTTGAACGAAAAGACGCGATTTGCTGGATGAAGCCGGACGAAGAGATTTCGCAAGCCGACGCGGAGATCGGTATCAACAAATCGTCGACGACACCGGGAAGTTTTCACACACGCGGGATCAACGTCGCCACGAAAGCGGGCGGCGTTCGGTTTATCGCTGCCGAACTGAAAGACGACAAGCTTCGGGAATGGATCGTCGGAACGGATAACGACGTGCAGTAACGCCGGAAATCGATTGCAAAGTTCCTGGGAACGCAGGCTTCCAGCCTGCGCGAAGGTTGCGGAATGGAGTCTCCGCCCTGCGCAGGTAGGATGCCTACGAACTCACCGGCAGGCTGGAAGCCTGCGTTCCCAGGAAAAAAGCGACTTTGCAATCCTCCTGATCGAAAAATCGGGTGCGTGCAGAGAACCGTTGCCATTTTCCTGAAAATGTGGTATAATGGATGCACCCTTGGGGTTAGGTTCGCACAAACCTTAGCCTTTGATCTATCGATGAAATACGCAATATCCTTTATTCTGCTTTTGTCCGTCTTTTCGTTGCAATCGCTCCAGGCGGCAACTTCAGCAGCAACATCCGTGATCGAAGAATCGCTTTTCAGTTCGATCAATGAAAATATTTTCGAATCGTCGGAAATCATCGGTATTGGACGAATTGCGAAAATCGTACGCGCTAAATCCCCGATCCGGACATTAAATGCGCTTACCCAGACCTCGGGATCAGGAAGAGGCGGGAGCGGTACCCGGATGGGGGAGCGTCTGTTTACACTCATGAATCAAGGAATGCAGTCCGGGCAAACAATGATTTCGGTTGAGGTTGACCCGACACTCGCGGTCAGTACGGAAATTATCGGCGGCGATGCCGGGATTGACGCCATTTCGGTCCAGGGAGGACGCATGTATCCGCCGAGGCTGGTCGTCGATTTTCAGAAATTTCCGGTTCCGACCTACGCCGCCATGCCGAGCGACGTGCAACAAAAACGGATGACCAAACTCAACGAGCAGCTTCAAAGGCGATTCGGCGAAACCGTGCAAGTCGATTATCAGGAAAACGTACACTATCTTCGCGGAACCGTTGTTTCCAATCAGCAAAAAGAAATCCTGGAGCTTTTCATCAAAATGGAACCGGGCATCCAGGAAGTGCGAAACGAAGTCGTGATTCGGGAGTAGAAAGAGAGATCGCGTGCATCGTCGTAACATAAACAACAATGGCAGCCGGGAGCGCAACGACGTGAAGCGACCGGACCGCGATCACAGATCACGGTTCATTCTCCGGTCACTGCGCTACGTTTCGTTCCTGGCTACCGTTCACAAAATGCAGTAAAAACATGCTTCATTCCATCTCGGCGAATTCTCCGCGTCCTGCGTCCGTTACCGAGCCTCTTGGCGTTCGGTTGCTTTTGATTGGCGTTGCGCTTGGGTTCATGTTGTTGTTCCTCGTGATGCCGCTGTTAATCGTTTTCGTTGCCGCCTTTGCCGAAGGGATCAAAGTTTATTTCGCGTCGCTCGTCGATCCCCACGCTCTCGCCGCACTCCGCTTGACGCTTTTCACGGTAGCCATCGTCGTGCCGATGAACCTCGTATTCGGCGTCTGTGCGGCGTGGTGCATCACGAAATTCGAGTTCTACGGCAAAAGTCTGCTCATCACGCTCATCGACATTCCGTTTGCGATTTCGCCCGTGATTGCCGGTCTGCTCTTCATCGTTCTCTTCGGGGCAGGAAGCACGCTCGGCGAATTTCTCGAATCGTACAACATCAAAATTGTGTTCGCAACGCCGGGGATCGTGATTGCGACGCTGTTCGTGACGTTTCCGTTCGTCGCAAGGGAACTCATTCCGATCATGCAATCGCAAGGGATTGAGGAGGAAGAAGCCGCACGGGTTCTCGGCGCACGCGGCTGGCAGATTTTTTGGCGGGTCACGCTCCCGAATATCAAATGGGCACTTCTTTATGGTGTCATTCTTTGCAATGCCCGTGCGATGGGGGAATTCGGAGCGGTCATGGCCGTTTCCGGAGCAGTCGGCGGTGTGTCCAACACGTTGCCGCTGCACATCGAAAACGTCTATTGGAGCATTCCCTCGACGCCGGCGTTTGCCGTCGCCTCGCTCCTGGCCATGCTTGCGATGTTTACGCTCCTCATTAAAACGATTGTCGAAATCAAGGGACAACATTCCCTGCGGTCGCACGAGGCAAAGCCGGAATCCGATTAAATATGTTCCATTGCGTACAGTAATGCGTTGATCCCGATGTCCAGTGCGCTTTCCTGCGAATAGCCTTTACACTCCATCGAATTGAGTTTTTCCAGCGCGCAACTGATATCGTAAGGGGAGAAAATGACGCCAAGCCGCCCTTCACGACGGATGCCGCTCAGCTCCGGCGGCAATTCCAGAACAGACGCCTCGATCTTTCGGCCCGGCGTTCTTTGCGACGATCGTAATTTCACTTTTTCAATATTTTTTCCGCCGTACTCTTCGCTGTAAAGCGGATCGTCCGTCGGGATAAGCACCAGCGGTTCGTCCGGGAAAACCAGCTTCATCTCCTCCTCAAACGATTTCGTAAACGCCGCCGACGCACAGATCGAATTCACGAACAAAAATCCGCCGCGATCCACGTATTTACGAAGAGCTTCCCGCTCCGTCGTTGTCAATCGAAATGCGTTCCGACCGTGCATGAACAAAATCGGGTAATCCGACAAGTTCGGCTGCGTGAGCGAAATTTTTTCGACCTGCACCGAGACCGGCATTCCGTACCTGGCCACCGCCGCTTCCATGAGACGTGGTATCGCCCTCGGCGCACAGTTCGAACCGCCGCCGTGCTGCAATAATCCAATCGAAATGAAGCCGCGATCAACCGTCTGTTTGACCTTAGGCTCAATCTTGACGCTTTCGTACTTCTCCAGCTTCGTTTTCAACTCCCGGTCCGTCGCATAAGCCAAAATGTTGCAACCGATGGCCAACCCGGCATCAATTTGGTCCTGGACGCTTTTTGCGTAAGGATCGCCGCGATCCACCAACCTTGCGATTTCCCATAAACACGAAAGCGACGGACGGTATTGCGAAACCGGCATGGGACGCCGCTGCGCAACCGGGCGGTACTGTGCCTGTTCCGCCGGACCTTGCGAAACGATTCGCGTCTCCTTCGGAGCAGGCGGACAATAGATCACGCTTGTTTGACAGCCGAAATCGATCCCTTCAATCGGGCGAATCTGCGAAGGTGATACCACAATCTCGGCGTCCCAGACCGGATGATCCTTGTCGAGCAGACGCAGTTCGTATTCTTCCTCCGGCAAAACCTTCCGCATCAGCGAACGAAAACCGTCGTCGAAACTTTCGTCGTCGCCATAGGCTTCCGCAAAAATAAAACCGCCCTGGTCGAGATATTGCCGCAATTTTTCGACGATCTTGTCGGCCCGGTTACGGTCACGGGGGAGCGGATTTTTGTTACCGCAAAGGTAGAGAACCGGCGATTGCAAGAGGTCTTCAATCGTCGCATGTTCCCAGTGGACCGTTTGCCAGGTCAGGTCCATTTTCCACTGTTTCTCGACGAACTGCGTCAACTGATTGATGTCTTGCGGGTGAATGTTCCAGGAATTGTCGTCGATTTCGTACTGAATTTTCGACAGGAGCAAAGGCCGCCGTCCTTTTGAGAGAAACAACAGTGCGAACGGCGTCGCAAGCAGAGCGTCTTCACCGCCGGCTTCCCAGGAGTTTCCTCCTACCCCGGTCCGACGCATCAATTCCTTCGTTCCTTCGCGATACCAGTCGTGCTGTCCGAAAAAGCGGTGTCCGGTCGTTCGTCCGACCCGTTCGACACCGTACATATAATAAAAGTAATACGATCCGTGTCCTCTGGGATTGCTTGCCGGAGAAAATTCCCGACCGAGCCAGTTGAGTCCCTGTTGAATAATCGTTGCGCTTGCAGCGGCGGCGTCGAGGCAACAATGGATGTTTTCCCCGTTGACGGCGGCACCCCCCTGCTCGGACATGCCGGAAGCAATGAGCAGGCTGGCGATTCCGGCGCAGGTTCGGCTTCCCGAAATACCGGTCGGTCCCTGGTAGCCCCATTGACCGCCCGACTGCGTTCTTTCCCAGTACGCTTTTGAATCCGTCCAAACCGACGCTTCGCAGGTAACGCCGACCCGCTCCGCTTCGTAGAGTGCAAGAACGGCGAATTGGGAACAGGATACGTCGGCGTAACCGGTTCCGCGACCTTCGTCCCCGTATCCCCAGCCCCCTTTGTTGGTTCCGTCTTTGACCTGGATTTGTTGCAGCCAATCGACGTTTTTGCGAATCAGCAATTTGTCTCGTTCCGGCTCCGCAAGACAGTACACCATCGTTTGAAGCGAGACGCAATACGTTCTCGAACCCCCGGCGATTTTCTCCGGCGGATATTTACGCAGATAAGCGAGGGCTTTTTGAATTGCGGGGTCTTGCGGCGTCGTTCCGCTGCTCAGTAGTGCCAGAGCGTTCAGCGAAGTGTATCCGACGATTTGCCCATCGTTCGTTCCCCAAGAACCGTCCCTGTTTTGTTTGCCCTTGAGGAACATCACAGCCCGGTCGATCAGGTTGTTCACTTCCCGGGGATCAATATCCTCCGCCGCCTGGAGCGGGATTACGGTCAGGAAAATGAGAAATGAGAAATGAGAAATGAGATATGAGGTATTATTCATTGGATTTTGAGTGTTTACAAAACGCCTTTACATACAAACTGTGTAACTATTCAGCCGAATTTTTGAGAGATCGGGTTAGTGTTGGTAATTTTTTAGCCTCCTCACCAAAATCTGTGGGTGGTTTTTTAGTAAAATGAAGCTAACTGCTTTTGTATCAAATACTTACAACTGTTTTTGTGGCCGAGAAAGTGAGGTTCAAATTTGACAGATATTTCCAGATGTACTATTTCGAT
>CAZNVM010000303.1:0-3784 GCA_964576215.1 uncultured Planctomycetaceae bacterium | reverse complement strand
GTCCCTGGGAACGCAGGCTTCCAGCCTGCGCGAAGGTTGCGGAATGGAGTCTCCACCCTGCGCAGATGGGATGCCTACGAACTCACTGGCAGGCTGGAAGCCTGCGTTCCCAGGAAAAAAGCGACTTTGCAATCCTCCTGGTCCCGTTGCAAGAATGATTCTCCCAGAGTACAATCCCCGCATGGGATTTTTCGTTTCTCATCTTTCGTTTCTTAACCCGCTCGGTTGGTGGTTGGCGTTGTTCGCAATCCCGATTGTGATACTTCACCTTCGAAAGGTTCAACTGCGACGGCAACCCGTTCCGACGTTGCTCTTTTGGGAACAGGTTCTTGCCGAGCACCGTGTCCGTTCGTTTGGCCGTCGGTTTCGACCTTCTCTTTCCCTGTTCCTGAGCTTGCTTTTCCTCGCCCTGCTCGTCGGAGCGGTTCTCGATCCGGTGCTTACGTTGCCCAAAATCGTAAAGCCGCAAGACGACGTCGTGATTACCCGATTTCAACCGCGACGCTTGTTTGCCGATCCGCTTGGGTACGAAGTGTTTGTCGAATTGGTCAATTACAACGATGCCTCCAAAGAGTGCCTGTTGGAATTAACACTCAACGAGCAGCTTGTCGATCTGAAACCGCTCACACTTGCGGCCAACTCCACGACAGCGCAAATTCTGTACGGCCAATCGGCGCAAGGGGGAACCCTGAAAGCGACGCTCGACATTGCCGCCGGAACCGCTTCGGCACCGCTCCCGGCAAGAGAGCGACAAAAGCTCCGTTTGCACGGGACAGACGATTTCTTTCTGACCCGGGTTCTCCGGTCGCAGCAAAACGTGGAGTTGTTGAGTACGGAAGCAGGGGAAAACGTGCTCGTTTACCACCAAGCGGTCCCAGAGCGGATTCCCGAGGGGAACGTGTTGATTGTTGATCCGCGAAACGATTGCGACCTTTTCACGGTCGGCGAGCCGCTTGAATCGCCGCTGGTTGGCCAAGCGAGCAACGATTCGCCGCTCATGCGGTTTGTTTGTTTGAATAATGGACCTGTTTCCGGCTTACGGGAGATTCGGTTTTCGGAAAACGCCGAAAGGCCGCAAATCCTGGCGGCAACGTCTGAAGGAAATCCGATCTTTTTCCAATGGGACCAGGGGGAAAAGGGAAAGGTAACGGTCCTCTCGGTGGATTTGAAGCGAAGCGATCTCGTGTTTCGAACGGCGTTTCCGATTATGGTCTCCAATATTCTCGACTCGTTTCGTGCAGACAGCGGCGAACAGGAGCAAACCGTTCAAACCGCCGACGTTTCAGAAGGCGACCTGCACAAACCGTCGGCGATTTGGAGATTTTTGACGCTTGCCGCTTTGTTTTTGATCCTGTTCGATTGGCTTTTGTACCACAGGAACCGGGTTTACAATCTACGGAATATCACTTGGTAACTCAAACCGTAAACGAACGGGTACTCAAAACAGTCAAGGGCATCGGGAATCGGGCATCGGGAATAGGTGATAAGTGAAAAACTTCCCCCGATTCCCGATTCCCTTAAATTTCAACACTTTCTCCGGTTTCAATATCATTTCGTTTACACTTTGAGTTGGTAACCTTGTGTCGGTACAAGTTCACCAACCCCATCACGACACCTCTCCCTGAAACGGGTCAGGAACAACCGGCGTGTCATCGGATGATTTTTGTACCGGTATTGTCGTTGGCACAGCGACACGAACGACGATGTTGAGTTTATTCGCTTGAACCACAACGACGGGAGTGCCGGGGTCAATCGGTTCCCCTTCGCTCAGAGCGTCGTATTTGATCCCTTCGAGCAGCACGATCCCGCTTGGCATCATCCGGCTTTGCGCGACGCCGGTTTTTCCGAGGAGATTTTGGAGCGTCTCCTTTTCCGGGTCGGGAAGAAGTGCCGGATCATCGTCCGGTTCCAAAAGCATTCGGCGACCGATGGGTGTGTGCGGCCATATCACAAACAGCTGCCAAACCAGCACCGGAATTCCGATCATGAGGATTCCGAGAAACGCCAGGCCGAATTCCATTCCCTGATGAAACGCGAAAACAACGGCGGCACAGAATGACGCCAGCGAAAAAAACGCCAATAACCCGCCGGACGGCAGGAATAACTCCAGCACCGCGAACAAAAGGCCGCTGAAAACGAAAAGAACCGTCCAAATCCAGGGAGACACGATTGAAATGAGAAATGAGAAATGAGGAAATGAGAAATAATTGGTTCCCCACCGAAATCAGTGGGTAAAAGTTGATAGTAAACGCGCCGTTTTTGGCGATGGGGATGCGTCGAATTGGGTAAAAGGGGGCTTTCCGCCTTGTGTTGTTCTATTTCCCTCTTTGTTATGAAAATCAATACGCTCCGAAATCGCGGCCTGCCTGGGTCATTGCCTTGAGGTTTTCGATTTTCGTGTCGTCCTGCATGATCGCGCTGGCGTCAAGGATGTATCCGCCGTCTTTCGCAACGCCGTCAATCACTTTCTTGACGTAAGAACGAACTTCGTCCGGCGTTCCAAAAGCAAGTAGATCGTTCGGAATCCCACCGCTTAAACAGAATTTATCGCCGACCGCTCTGTGAACCTCGAAAATATCGCCGCGATCAACGTGGTAAATAATACTCTTTTCCGGCAATTCCGCGATGTATTTCAGGTTCGGGTTCCATTCCCCTTCGGCGTAGAAGAGCGTTTGAATCCCGTCTTTCCAAAGTTCGCAGATAATATGCTTGAGCGTCGGCCAGAAAAATTTCTCAAACTGCTTCGGTGACAGAAACGGCACACAGCCCCGGTGCATCCAAAGTCCGACCGGAAGATTCCGGCTCGGATCGGCGGTCCGCTTGGCAAAGTAAAGCAAGTGGTGCATCATCGACTCGCACGCCTTGAGCACTTTGTCCGGTTTCGAGTACATGTCCATACAAAGGGCTTTGTACCCGCGAAGTTTGTCGGCGATAATGTCGAACGGTGCTTTGAGAATCCCGCAGAGCGCACACGGCATTCCCGCTTCCTGCCGCATCCGGCCAATGTGCGGACCGTAAGCGGCAAAGTAATTCTTCATCGCGAACGCCCCGGACAAGAGCGTAATATTGTTCTCAAACGTGTTCGGTTGCCCCGGTCCCTTGATCGTGTAGGTCGTTCGCGGCAACCAGGTGTTCGCCAAAAAGGCAAACGGGTCTTCGATGAACGCATCGTAATCTTCGGCCCGCATGAACGCTTCCTCTTCCGGCGGTTCGATGTATTGAAACCCGGTCGTCGGCGGAATCTGCACCCCGGGCAGAGCGTAGTATTTGGTTCCGGCAGCCTGAACCAAGCCGCTCCAGACGTAAACCATGTTCGGCACCGTCGCGTCCCAGTCGAAGTCCTTGGCACATTTCAGCAGAGCGTCGAACGCAAGGTTGTAATCCTGCGTGACATCCTGGCAGGTGTACCCGGCATAAACGGCAACCGTTTCGGCAACAAACGGACGGATCGGAACGCGGTCCGGCTTTCCGTTGCGCATTGCGGTTACGAATCGTTTGAGACGCTCTTGATAAAGGGTTTCTTTGTCCGACATGGAGGTTCTCCGAAGTGAAATGAGGAATGTAAAAAAATACAACGCAGAAAGAGATTATTGCAAAAATTCCAACAAAAGTCAATCTGGTTTTTTGGAAGGGGGACAGACCAGGCAGTCCGTCGACAAGTTTGTATCGAGACCGTCATTTCGCGATGCTCCATTCCGGCTTTTATTCATCTCCCCCAATAAAAGCCGGAATGAAGCGAAGCGAAATGACGGTAAAATCAGTAAAAATCGTAAACTTGTCGACG
>CAZNVM010000302.1:0-5395 GCA_964576215.1 uncultured Planctomycetaceae bacterium | reverse complement strand
CCGTCGACAAGTTTACGATTTTTACTGATTTTACCGTCATTTCGCTTCGCTTCATTCCGGCTTTTATTGGGGGAGATGAATAAAAGCCGGAATGGAGCATCGCGAAATGACGGTCTCGATACAAACTTGTCGACGGACTGCGCAAGGGGGGGAAAGACCTCGACAAATCGACAAGTCCAGGAGGATTGCAAAGTCGCATTTTTCCTGGGAACGCATTTCCTGGGAACGCAGGCTTCCAGCCTGCCAGTGAGTTCGTAGGCATCCTACCTGCGCAGGACGGAGACTCCATTCCGCAACCTTCGCGCCTTCGCGCAGGCTGGAAGCCTGCGTTCCCAGGGACTTTGCAATCCTCCTGGCGACAAGTCGGCAGATTTCCTTTTACTTCAACCCGGCACGGATCAAGTCGTGCAAGCGTAAAATTCCGACGACCGTGTTTTGTGCATCAACGACCGGAAGCACCGCGATTTGCGAGGACCGGTTTTCCATCAGGTCGAGTGCCCGAATCGCCATGTCGTCCGAACGGACCCGAATCGGATCAGCGGTCATCAGTTCACGGATCGGCAACTCGAGAATCGAGTCGCGGCATTCCAGTGCACGTCGCAAGTCGCCGTCGGTAAAGATTCCGAGCAATTGATTTTGCGGATCAACGACGATCACCGCCCCCATCGCTTTGGCACTGAGCGGTACGAGAATCTCACGCACCGTCTGTTCCGGGGCGACCTTCGGCACTTCGTTCCCTTTGTGCATCACGCTTTCGACCGTCAACAGCAGTTTTCGCCCCAGAGAACCGGCGGGATGAAGTTTGCTGAACGCCGTCGGGGTAAACCCGATCCGGTCGATCAAACAGGCGGCCAGAGCGTCGCCGAGCGACATGGCGACCAGCGCACTACTCGTCGGAGCGAGATTGAGCGGACACGCTTCCTGTTCAACCGACCCGTCAAGAACAACATCGCACATATTCGCAATCGTCGAATTCGGATTGCCGACCAATGCAATCGTCTTACAACCGTTCGCTTTGAGCACGGTCAAAAGTTCGATCACCTCGGCAGTTTCGCCGCTTTTGCTCAGGGCGAGAATCACGTCGTCGCGGCGAACGATTCCACATTCGCCGTGCAGCGCGTCAACCGGATGCAAAAACGTCGCCGGCGAACCGGTTCCCGAAAGCGTCCCGGCGATTTTCGCGGCGACGTAGCCGGATTTGCCGATCCCGGTCGTAATCACGATCCCCCCGGCCCCCAGAATCAACTCGATGGCTTGGTCCATTTCCGGTCCAATCCGGTCCCGAACGGCACAAAGGGCTGCAATTTCCTTATCAATCGTTTTCTTGGCTAAATCCATTTTTTTAATGACGAATGACGAATTACGAATTACCACGCTCATAATTTAAGGGAAAAAAGGAAATGGGAAAGAGGAGAGAATCGCAAACTTTCGGATTTTTGCTCTTGATTTTTTTCCGTGTTTTTCGGACAATCCCGGCGAAAAAGTGGAATTTCATTTCTCATTTCCCGTTTTTTATGACCATTTTTGATCGCTATATCCTTCGCTCGTTTTTGAAGACCTACTGCCTTTGGTTTTTTTGTCTCATCGGAATATATATTGTTTTCGATTTTTTCACGAAACCGGACAGTTTTAGCCGCGCCGGGGGAGACGTTGTCGGTACGTTTGCGCTGATCGTACGCTACTATTCGGTCCAGTCACTTCCGGTTTTCGACAAAATTTCGCCGCTTTTGTGTTTGACCGCCGCGATTATCACAATCGCCATGCTCATGCGAAACAACGAGCTTGTCCCGATTCTCGCCGCCGGGATTTCTTATTTGCGAGTCATCAAACCAATCATTTTCGCGGTCTTTTTCCTGACGCTCGGGACGGCGGTTTCCCGGGAACTTTTGCTCCCCCGTTTTCTGGATGTCCTGCAAAAGGATCCCGCCAAGTATTCCCACGATTCCGGTACCGGAGTCAACGCGGCAACCGATTACCAATCCCGAATTCAAATTCAGGGAGATCAGGCGTATTCCGTCGAGAAACGCATTTCCTCTCCAACTGTCTCCTTGTTAAATCCATCACTGACATCGCACGGCAAAATCATCTCCGCCGAAAGTGCTTACTTTCAGCCGAAAACCGAAGAACATCCGGCGGGATACTTGTTGCGTGAAGTGCAAAAACCGAAAGAATTACTGGGGGCGTCGTCCTTAACGCTGGACGGAAAAACGATTGTTTTTACCCCCAAAGACGCCTCTTGGCTTGCGGAGAACGAATGTTTCGTCGTCAGTCAAGTCCCGTTTGGCTATCTTGCGACGAACGAAACCTGGCGGGAATACGCTTCGATTGGAGAGTACATTACGGCAATTCGCAGTCAATCGCTTGACCTCGGTAAAGACATTGATTCGGTGATTCACCGTCGAGTCACGCAACCGTTTTTGGATATAACGTTACTTTTCATCGGTCTTCCGATCATTCTCCGTCGCGGGGACCGGAACGTGTTCAAAGCGTTCGGAATCGTTGTTCTTTTGGTCGCGTCTTTTATGCTGGTCCAGTTCGTCTCACTGTTTTTCGGTCGAAATTCCGATATGCCGGTTCTCGGAGCGTGGTTTCCGCTGTTTCTTTTTGTTCCAATCGCGGTCTATTTGTACCGAAGTATTGATCGATAAGTGTCCCCTCGTTTTCCGACCGTTGTTTTTCCTTCTTTTCGATCTTGAATAAACCGCCAAGTGTGATAAGTTAGACGGCAGATGGCAGACGGCAGAAGGCAGAATTTCCATCGTCTACTTTCCTGCCATCTACCGTCTGCCATCTACCGTCTGCCGCCTAATATGAGAATTATCGTCATGGGAACAGGTGAGTTCGCGGTCCCTTCGCTCAAACGGTTGATCGAAAGGGGACACGAAATTCTCGCCGTTGTTACAATGCCGCTCCGTTCCAATCGGGGCCAGGACCCGCCTCTCACGCCGATGAGAGCTGCGGCGATTAAGTACGACCTGCCCATTCACGATCCGGAAAACATCAACACACAGGAGTCGGCGGACCTCCTTTACCTTTTGGCGGCGGACGTGTTTTTCGTCTGCGATTACGGTCGAATCCTTTCACCAATGATCCTGAAAACCGCTCGAATGGGCGGTCTGAACCTGCATGGATCGTTGTTGCCGAAGTATCGCGGAGCCGCTCCGATCCATCGGGCGATTCTCAACGGCGATACGTTTACCGGCATCAGCATCATTCATATGATACCTGCCGTTGACGCCGGACCGATTGTTGCCCAAAGCCCGAAAATTTCCATCGAACCGAATGAGAACGCAATCAGCGTCGAACATCGCCTGGCGGAAATCGGAGCGTGGTACGTCATACAAACGCTCCGGGAAATGAAAACGGGACGTTTACGGGCTTATCCGCAGCGGGTGGAAGAAATCACCAAAGCCCCGAAATTGAGAAAAGAGGAAGGAATTCTTGACTGGAACGCCGACGCTTCCGTGATCCACAACCACGTTCGTGCCTTGGTCGCCTGGCCGAAATCGAGCACGTTTTGGAAAAGAAAGGATTCCGACGATCCGGTCCGTTTGATTCTCGGAGAGACGTCTCTTTTGACGGATAATCCTCTGATCGGGCCGCCGGTGCCACCGGGAACTGTCGTGAAGGCGGCGGGCAACCAACTTATCGTCGTAGCCGGAAAGCATTGGGTGCGAATCCTCAAAATCCAATATCCCGGAAAAGCGATGGTCGATGCGGCAAGTTTCATCAACGGATACCGCATCCAAGTCGGAGATCGGTTTATTCAGGTTTCTGATTCGTAGGAACAGTTTTTATACCATACACCGTCAATAAATTGACGTTGTATGGTATACTTGCCCTGACTATTTTTTTCCAAACAATGTAAAGTAAAGGAAGTATGTGGCGATGGTGAAACACATTATGATTTTATGGGCAGTCGCTCTGTTTTTCGTCATTACTGACGTTTTCGCCCAAGATTCTCCGAAGGCAAAGAACGTTATCATTCTGATCGGCGATGGCATGGGATTTGGCAGCGATCTGGCCGGAACCTACTATCGTTATGGTGAAGCCGGAAAGCAGAGTTACCACTCGTTTCCCGTTCACGTCGCTTGTACGACCTATGCCCAAGCCAAAGCGGGACAACCGATTCCCGCCGATTGCAAGGGGTACGATCCGGAAGCCTTTTGGGCATCGCTCACCGGCGGCACTCAGGACACGGAGTTTACGTGTGTCACCGACTCGGCAGCGTCATCGACCGCCATTCACAGCGGCGTCAAGACATTGAATGGAAGGATCGGCGTTGACGATCAAAATAATCCGGTTGAACTCGTTTCCGAAATCGCCTATAAGACAGGACGGAAAGTCGGCTCCGTAACGACGGTTCCCATTGGGCACGCAACGCCTGCGGGTTTTTGTGCCCATGTGGTTTTGCGAGGTGACATGGATGAGATTTTTCTCCAGATGAGCGACACGAACAGCTTGCTGACCGTCGTGATGGGTGCCGGACACCCATTTTACGTAAATGGCAGGGAACGGAATGAAGATGCCAACGAAACGGAAGCCACCAGAAAAAGCCGGTTTCTGGCCGTGGGTGGTAAAGCGACTTGGGAAAAAATGGAAGGCGGTACACGGAACGGATTTACCGTAATCGACACGAAAAAGCAGTTCGAGGCTCTGGCGTCCGGAACGGCGTTGCCTGAAAAGGTGATCGGCATTGCCCGCTCCTGGGGCAATGTGCCGCCGATTGACGCTTTTCTCAACGACATCCCGGCGACACAAAAATTGTTTGAATCCACCTACCCCAAGACAGAAGTCGACGAGTTGCCCGACCTGACCACCATGTCGCTCGGAGCAATCAATCTGTTGACGCAGAACAACGATCGTGGATTCATCCTGATGATCGAAGGTGGAGCGATTGACTGGGCCAATCATGGCCGATACATCAAACAAAGCGTCTTGGAACACACCGGATTTTCGAAGGCAATCGACGCCGTCATTCAGTGGGTGGAAACGAAGAGTTCGTGGGATGAAACGCTGGTGATTGTCACGGCGGATCACGAAACGGGACAACTCTGGGGGCCTGGAACTTATCGTGACGAAAACGGTAACGGTGTGTGGGATCACAGCGAAGACGTCTTCAACGGTTTCCAACCGATAGAAAACCTCGGACGCGGTAATGTGCCAAACGTTCAGTACGGTACCGGAGGCCACACGACCGGTTTGGTTCCCCTCTACGCCAAAGGACCGGGAGCGGAACTGTTCCTGAAACATATTAGCCCGGATATTTCATACGCCGATTCGCGGTCGAGTTTTCCGGGGGTTCAGACGTTTTTTGTCGAAAACCGGGGAAAAATCCCCGGGTTTCACGGGTTCATGGCACAAAACCCCCTTTCCCCCAATCGGCGGTTGACGG
>CAZNVM010000301.1:0-13904 GCA_964576215.1 uncultured Planctomycetaceae bacterium | reverse complement strand
CCGTCGACAAGTTTACGATTTTTACTGATTTTACCGTCATTTCGCTTCGCTTCATTCCGGCTTTTATTGGGGGAGATGAATAAAAGCCGGAATGGAGCATCGCGAAATGACGGTCTCGATACAAACTTGTCGACGGACTGGAGTTGATCCCGGCCCGTTTCCGGCGACCATTGAAAACCACAAATGGAGTTATTAACATTGGAGTAATTATGCAAGCAATCGTTTACCATGCCCCCGGCGATATTCGCGTTGAGGACATTTCAAAACCCACGTGCGGACCGGGCGAATTGCTGGTCCGGGTTGATGCGTGTGCGGTGTGCGGGACGGATTTGAAAAGCCGGAAACATGGCAATCCCCGGATCAAGGCACCGCTCGTCATGGGCCACGAATTTACCGGGATCGTTGAAGAGGTGTCGCCGGAAGCCGTCGGCGATTTCCGGAGCGGCGACCGCGTGGTTATGGCGACCAGCGTTTCCTGCGGGCAGTGCTTTTATTGCCGGCGGGGCTGGCGGAATCTGTGCGTCAATCTCGCCCCGATGGGGTTTTCCTACCCCGGCGGTATGGCGGAATATGTCGTGATTCCCGCTCTTGCACTCGAAGGAGGACACGCCGTCAAAGTTCCGCCGCATGTTGACGCCAAGTGTGCCGCTTTGGCTGAGCCGGTCAGTTGTGCCGTCAACAGCGTGCGGCAATGCGGTGTTACGCAGGGTGACACCGTACTCGTCCTGGGAGCCGGGCCGATGGGATTGCTCAACGCCCTGGTAGCCCGTGCCGCCGGTGCGTCGAAAATTCTGTTGTCCGATCCCAATCCGCTACGCCGTAAGCAAGCGGAAAGCTTCGAACTTGACCGGATTATTGATACGGAAACGGAAAACGTAACGAAAATCGTTCGTGACGCCACCGGCGGCGTGGGAGCGGATGTCGTAATCGTGGCGGCACCGGCCATCCCGCCGCAGGAGCAGGCGATTTCGCTTGTCCGCAGGCGGGGAACGGTCAACCTTTTCGCTTCGCTTCCCGTTGGAGACAGTACGCTTCACATCGACAGCCGCGTATTGCATTACGGCGAAATCCGGCTCATCGGCAGCAGCGATTCGACGCCGGAGCATGTACGGGAAGCCGTGGAGATGATTGCGGCGAAACAAATCCCGGCGGAAAAAATCGCTTCCCATACGCTTCCGCTGAACCGGATCGAACAGGCATTCGAACTGATGCTCCGCGGCGAAGCACTCCGGGTGGTGCTGTGTCCTTAAAAATTGTACGTTCCCCGTTTCATTTCATGACACCACATCAACACGCAATTGCAACGATTCGCCGTCCACTTTGAGCGGTTCGGAAACCGTGTCCGTTTGCGGAACCTGCTTGAGCGAGGTGCAGAGCGTTTCTCCCCGGATGTAATTGCCGAATTTTTGGATTGCATCCTGGAGCAATCGGCTCGTTGTTGCGATTTCGACCGTAATCCGGTCCGTGTACTCGCAGTTCATCTCTTTTCGCCGGTCCTGAATCAAGCGAACGAGTTCCCTTGCCCGGCCTTCGGCCAGAAGCTCGTCGGTCAATTCCGTCGAAAGCACAACCACGCAACCGTGTCCCTGTGCCGCCGCCCAGCCGTCTTTCGCTTGTAAGCGAATCTGGATTTCGTCGGCGGTCAGTTCAACCGGCGTTTCCGAGGTGGAAAGCACCACTTTGCCGTTACGTTCCATTTCGGCGAGCAGTTTCGCCCCGTCGCTTTCGCCGAGAATCTTCTTGACCTCTGGGAGCAGCTTGCCGAGTTTCTTGCCAAGAACCTTGAAGTCCGGCAAAACGGTGTACGTGATATACTGGTCCGCCTTTTCAATGAATTTGACCGATTTGACGTTCAATTCCTCGGCGATCAGTTCGGCGTGTTGCGAAAGCCAGCCCAATTCCGAGCGGTCCACCAGAACGATTTCGACCTGGGCAAGCGGTTGCCGAACCTTGAGTTTCGCCCCCATTCTTGCATTTCGGCCAAGCGAAACGATTTCCCGCATCGTTTTCATCCGTCGGGAAAGCGGCTCGTCGATCTGCGATTCGTCGACAATCGGGTAATCGCACAAGTGAACGCTTTCCTCTTGTAGCATGGTGTCAACCAATTCCGCCCAAACTCGCTCGGCCAAAAACGGTACAAACGGTGCAATCAGTTTCGTCGTTCGTAGCAGACATTCGTAAAGCGTGAAGTAGGCGTCAGTTTTCGATTGCCGCTCTTCGGGGCTTGCGTCTGTGGAACTCCAGAACCGGTCGCGGCTTCTCCGGACGTACCAATTGGAAAGCGAATCAACAAACTCGGTCAACTGGGCGCAGGCCGCGAAGTGGTCGTACTGATCCATTTTTTCGACCACAACCTTATTGGTCAAATGAAGCTCGCTCAAAATCCAACGGTCGAGTTCGGTACGGTCTGTATCAGCTTGCGGCCGGTTGGGAGAATTCGGGTCGAATTTGTCGATTTTGCGGTAAACGTCGAAAAACGAGACGACATTGGAAAGCCGCAGGAGAAACTCCGGCATACTGTCCTTGATCGCCTGCTCGGAGTAGCGAATCGAAGTCCACGGCGTTTGGTTGGCGAAAAAGTACCAACGAAGTGCGTCGGCCCCGTACTTTGAAAAAATCTCGTTCGGCTCACGATAGTTTCGCTTCTGCTTCGACATTTTCTGCCCGTCTTCGCCAAGCATCAGGCCGAGAACGATGCAATTGCGGAACGGAACCCCTGGGAACGCAGGCATCTTGCCTGCCCGTAGCTGGAAGTCTGCGTCGCCCGTGGCAGGCGAGATGCCTGCGGTTCCAGCACTTCCATACCTCCATTCTTCTGGAGAACCGCATAATCCCGCCTTAACGGGATTCATTTCGATATACTCCCAAGCGGCTAAAAAATGTTTTTCATCGCGAATCATGCGATCAAAATACTCGACTCCCCAAAAAGAGCCGCTCCGATTAAGAATTTTGTTTGCTTTGTTCGCTGTGAAAGACTTCCAAGAATGCAAAATATCAGATAACGTGTAGCTGTTCTTTGGCGTAAACATGACATGAACATGATTGGGCATGACAACCCAAGCATGAATTTTGTACCTTTCACCATCAAAGTGCAACAAAGCGTCTTCGATAATTTTGGCAATTTCCGGTAATTTCAACCAACATTCGCCAAGCGACTTATCAAGTAATTCTTCATATTTTTTTCTTTTTTCTGTATCCTGCTGACTTTCCGTGATGGTTTCTAATTCCTGCTTGATTTGTTCGACAAAGGAACGTGGCAAACTATCATCCAGCCGAAAAACAACATGCTGAGCGGTCTCTCCCGCTTCCCAATGCGGGAGATAGCCTCGGGAACGCTGGGATCGCAAGCTTCCAGCCTGCGCGTGAGACGGTGGCTCCACTGGCAGGCTGGAAGCCTGCGATCCCAGGGGGGCGAACAACAACGTTGAAATTGCCAATTGCGAATAGAACCAGCCCCGGGTTTGGTCGATGGCTTCGCTGATGAAATCGGCGGGAAAATTTTGTTTCAAGGTTTCTTCCGAACCGCTTTGGTGCGGATAACCCCATTGTGCGAACGGCATTGCGCCGGAATCGTACCAGCAGTCGATCACTTCGGAAACCCGGCGCATCCGCTTTCCTTCGGCAAACGGCGAAGCGTAAGTGATCGCGTCAATGTACGGTTTGTGAACCTTCAAATCGTCCGAAAGGTTCGGATTTGCCCTTTTCGCTTCTTCCCACACTTCGGGCCCTTGAACGCCCGGCTTTTCCAGAAGTTCCGCATAAGAAGAAACGGCTTCCATCTGGCCGGTCTGTTCGCAAACCCAGATCGGAAGCGGCGTTCCCCAATACCGTTCCCGGGACAACGCCCAATCGACGTTCGATTCCAAAAAGTTCCCAAACCGTCCGTCCTTGATGTGTTCCGGCATCCAGTTGATCTGTGCGTTGTTTTCAAGCATCGCGTCCTTGAACTGCGTCGTTCGGATGAACCAACTTTTACGCGGATACTGGATGAGCGGATCGTTTTCGGCCCGCCAACAGAACGGATATTCATGCAGGTACTGTTCTTGATGGAACAACAACGATTTGGAGCGAAGGTCTTTGACGATTTCCTTGTCGGCATCCTTAACCCATTTTCCCTCGTAGGGAATCGCCTCGGAAGTAAATTTTCCATCCGGCCCGACGCAGCAAATGAGTTCCGGTCCTTCCCCCTCGAGGAACTGCCACTGTTCCGCTTGCAGAATATCAAAATCGACCTCCCCGAACGCCGGAGCCTGGTGAACGATTCCGGTTCCGGCTTCAAGCGTCACGAAATCGGCGGCGACGGTCCGCCAAGCCTTATAGGCTTTCAATTTGCTCTTCAGCGTTCCCTTTGCTTTTCCGACCTTGTCGTAGTAGAAGTGGAACGGCGGATCGTATCGCAAACCGACCAGTTCGAGTCCGCTGTAGGTTTCGAGGACCTGCGCTTTCATTTTCGCTTTGGCGGCAACCGTTTCAACGAGGTCTTTCGCAATGACGGCCAAGCGGTCGTCTACGGTTCCGTCTTCGCGCGTCAACTGGACGACGGCGTAATCCAGTTTCGGGCTGATTGCCGCGAATTGGTTACTCGGAAGCGTCCAAGGCGTCGTGGTCCAAACGATCAGATCGACGACGCCGACAAAATTGTGTTTCGTGTTGACCGCAATACCAAGCTCTTCGTTGAAGGTTTTCCAATGGTCGCCGGGAATCCGGTCCACAAGCGGGAAGCGGACGAAAACGCTCGGATCGGCAACCTGCCGGTATCCTTGTCCGACTTCGCCGCTGGAGAGTGCGGTTCCTCCCTGTGCCCACCACCAGACGATTTTGTGTCCCTGGTAGAGCAAGCCGCGATCAAACAGGTTTTTCAGCGACCACCAGACCGATTCGACGTAAGACTGGTGATACGTAACGTACGCTTCTTCAAGGTTGATCCAAAAACCGAGCCGCTCGGTCAGCTCTTCCCATTGCCTTGTGTATCGAAACACGCTTTCCATGCACTTGTGGATAAACGGTTCGACGCCGTAGTTTTCGATATCCTCTTTGGAATGGATGCCGATTTCTTTACAGACTTCCACTTCGACCGGCAGACCGTGCGTGTCCCAGCCCCCTTTGCGTTCGCAAAAGAAGCCTCGCATCGTTTTGTAACGGGGATAAAGGTCCTTGATGGCCCGGGTCAGGCAGTGTCCCGGATGCGGCAGACCGTTGGCGGTCGGTGGTCCTTCGTAAAAGACGAATTTTTCCGCTCCCTGACGCTTTTGGAGCGATTTTTCGTAAATGTTGTGCTGCTTCCAGAAAGCGATGGTTGCGAGTTCCTGGTTTGGGATCGATTCTTGCGGCGTTTTATCCGGTTCGGACATGGTTGTGTATCGGGAAAAGCGTTTCTGTGGGGAAAACAATTTGAGAATGATTGTATTGCAAAAAAGCAATCTGTCAATTTGACGGTGAATCTGCTTGCCGACTCACACAGGAGGATTGCAAAGTCGCTTTTTTCCTGGGAACGCAGGCTTCCAGCCTGCCAGTGAGTTCGTAGGCATCCTACCCGCAGGGCGGAGACTTCATTCCGCAACCTTCGCGCAGGCTGGAAGCCTGCGTTCCCAGGGACTTTGCAATCCTCCTGCCGACTCACAGAGCGGGGCAGCTAAACAAGGCAACAAAAAAACCGCTTTTCACGATTGGAAAAGCGGTTCCTATTCTTACAATCCATTCAACTTTGTAGTTGAACGGGGTTCGGCGCCAAATCCCGTTCAAATCCTCAGGAGAATAAAAGGAAGTTTTTTCAATTCTTAGCAGCAAGGAGCACATGCGGCGGGCTCGCACGGTTCGCAACCGGCGGGTTCACACGGCGAGCAGCTCCGGAATTTGGGGAAGCTGATCTTCGGCAGTTTGATTTTCGGCAATTTGATCGTGATGCAACGAGGGGCACCACAAGGATCGCAAGCAACCGGAACGCAGGGTTCGCAAGCGGGTTCGCATGCAGCCGGTTCACAAGCGGCGGGACCGCATGGCGAGCAGGCAAGGTTTGCGAAGAAACCACGTACTTTTGCAAAAGGTCTCCAGCAGCACTTTCCACAAGGATCACAAGGATCGCAAGCGGCGGGTTCACATGCCTGGCAAGCCGGTTCGCACGGGGCACAAGCAGGTTCACACGGGGCACAAGCAGCCGGTTCACAGGGTGAACAAGCGGCCAAACGGCCAAACAAACCAGCGTTCGCATTGGTGGTCGCAACAACGAGAACAGCGGCGGCCAACAACGAAAGAATCGTAAATCGTTTCATTAGTTATTCTCCTTTAAACTTACATAGAGGAAACTTGAAGAACTGTACGAAAGCACAGTTCACATTACATACTCTCGGTAATCCATATCGGCGCCGTATTGTCGATAATAGACACACCCGACTTATTTTTCCAATTCTACCTATTATACCCTTTTTACGCAACCGGCAAAGGGATGGTCCTATGAACGGATTACGAAAAAAATATATTTTGCATAATACAGGTAATATGGGCAAAATCTTCTCCTGCTATCATATCACACTTTTTGGCAAATGACGTAATATAGAAAAACTTTTTTGTTTTTTTAGTCCACCGCCCTAGCAAAAAACGGTATTACCCTACAAGTTTTCGCCAAAGGAATGATCGATACAGACAACGCATTTTACCAAAATTGCCCATGCTACGCAAGCAGTGCGGTTGTAAAATTTTAAACCGGCGTCCCACAGAATTTGCGGGAACCTGGAGTACGTAATACTTGTACCCCGCACCGTTTGAGTGTATAGTCTTGAAATCCAAGCCTTGTACCTTGTCGTTTTCCCGGCAGGAGGATTGCAAAGTTTTTTTTCCTGGGAACGCAGGCTTCCAGCCTGCCAGTGAGATTCGTAGGCATCCTACCTGCGCAGAACGGAGACTCCATTCCGCAACCTTCGCGCAGGCTGGAAGCCTGCGTTCCCAGGGACTTTGCAATCCTCCCGTTTTCCCGGCAACACAGTTGCCGACTCTCAATAAGAATAGAGAATGTCTGAAGTCCAATTATTTACCGACGGAGCTTGTAGCGGCAATCCGGGGCCGGGCGGCTGGGCGTTTATTTTACGGCATCTGAAAAGCGGCAAGGAACTTGTTCGTTCCGGCGGCCGACGGGAAACGACGAACAATCAAATGGAAATGCTTGCCGTGATCGAAGGGCTTTCCGCCCTGACCCGGCCCACAAGCGTGGAATTGGTCAGCGACAGTACCTACGTGCTCAAAGGAATTGCCGAATGGATGCCGAACTGGAAAAAAAACGGCTGGCGTCGCCGTGAAAACGGTTCCTGGAAACCGGTCAAAAATGTCGAACTTTGGCAACGGCTCGACGAACTTATCACGACCCATACGCTGAAATACACGCATGTTCGCGGACATGCCGGGCATCCTGAAAACGAACGCTGCGACAGTCTCGCCGTCGAAGAATGCCGGAAAATCAGCGGAAAATGAGGAAGCGTTTCATGGTCGTCATTTTGCGGCAGCAGTTTCCTCGCCTGATTTTTTGTTTTTCCGTTGTTTTAACACAATTCTCGCAAGCCGTGCTTCCTCGTAGCTGAGTTGTCCTGCGGCAATTTCAACGACCGGCGTCAGATTCCAGGAATTGGCTTGACGAAACCACTCGGCAATCTGTTCCAACCGGTCCGGCGCAATGTCCGGTGTGAACAGAACCTCAAATCCGGCGTTAAGCAACGTCTCGACGTGCGAAAGGACCGTACTCCGCTTCAACGCACGGATGATTCCGATTTCTTCCAGAGTTTTACCTTCGAGGAGTAACCGAAGCGTTTCCTGTTCGCTGTTCATCAGTCTCGGTTCGTATTTCCTTTCTTCCTGAGACGAGGGTGTCGGACGTTGAGCGTATTCCTCGGGATGTTTTGCGACATATCGGGAAATGACACCCAGAAATTGCTGTCCGTAGGTATTCAGTTTACGATTGCCGACGCCGCTAATCGCGAGAAGTTGCTCCGGCGTCGTCGGAAAACAGGCGGCCATTTCACGGAGCGAGCGGTCCGAAAACACGACGTAAGGCGGAACATTCTCCGCACTTGCAAGTTTCATGCGAATATTGCGTAATTGTTCGAATAACCCTTTCGAGTAGTTTTCCACCGTTCCGCCGGAGAACGAAGGTTGCTTTTTCGATCTTTTGGACGGCGCGGATCGTATCATCTGGAAGTCCCGTTGCTTGCGGAGAACCTTCCAACCCTCTTCCGTTACTTTAGGCGTCGGATATTGCTGATCGCTGATGCTTACCAATCCTTGGGCGAGCAAAGCATCAATCAGACCCCGCCAGAAAATTTTGTCGTGTTCCTTGCCGACGCCGTAAGTCGGAAGCAGGTTGTGCTGTCGTTCACGAATCTTCTCCGTGTTCGCTCCGACCAAAATGTCCGTGATGTGTCCTGCTCCAAAATGTCCGCCGGTCCGATGGATTGCGGAAAGAGCTTTCTGGGCTTCAATGGTTGCGTCGACCCGTTCCACCTCGCCGCAACAAATATCGCAGCTGTTGCAGTTGGCGTCGGGAAACGGTTCACCGAAATACTCCAGCAGTCCGGCCCGGCGGCAACCGTCCTGTTCCGCAAACTGAATCATGTGCCGAAGCTGCGTTTTTGCGATTTCCTGAGCCTTGGGGTCTTCGATTTGATTGGCAAAATGGGTGAGCGTTGCAATATCCTGTCGTCCGAAGAGCAGCAAACACTTGGCCGGTTCACCGTCGCGACCGGCTCGCCCGGTTTCCTGGTAATATCCTTCAAGATTTTTCGGCAGATCGGCATGAACGACGAATCGAACGTTCGGTTTGTCGATTCCCATTCCGAACGCAATTGTTGCAACGATAATCGGACATTCGTCCCGGCGGAACGCTTCCTGGACCTTGATTCGGTCCCGGTCCGACATCCCGGCGTGGTACGGCCTTGCCGTCAGACCGTGGGTTCGAAGATACGCGGCGGTTGCTTCGACGTTTTTCCGCGTCGTCCGGTAAACGATACCGGATTCCCCTTTTCGTTCCTGGAGGAATTCAAGAATTTGTCGCTCTGTCGTGGTTTTTGGTGCCACGGAATAGAACAGGTTTGCCCGATTGAACGACGCACGGGTCAAATGCGGCGACCGCAGACCGAGCCGCTCGATGATGTCCTGGGAAACCTGTGGCGTTGCGGTTGCTGTGAACGCGGCGACGGGAACGTTCGGAAATTCCTGTACAATCCGGGAAAGTGCGAGATAATCGGGACGAAAATCGTGACCCCATTCCGAAATGCAGTGCGCTTCGTCGATTGCGAAGAACGCCAAATCAATCGTCTTGAGCCGCTCAATGAACAAGTCGGTGTTGAATCGTTCCGGCGAAACATAGAGCAGGTCGAGTTCTCCCCTGCGAACTGCGGCACCAACCTCGCTTCGCTCGGCGGGCGTTATTGTGCTGTTGAGCGTACCGGCTCTGAGTCCGTTGGCTCTGGCGGCGTCAACCTGATCTTTCATCAGCGAAATGAGCGGACTGACAACGACGCAAACGCCCTTCTTCATATAAGCGGGCAGTTGGTAACAGAGCGACTTTCCGCCGCCGGTCGGCATCACGGCGAACACATCACGATTGTTGAGGATCGCACGAATGATCTCTTCCTGGTACGGCCGGAACGAACGAAAACCAAAAATTTCAGAAAGTTCAGAATACATTTTTGTTTTTTGTTATACCATACAACGTCAATAAAATGGCAACGGATTGGCGTTGAATGGTATAACTTGATTAAACCTGCACCACACGGATATTTTCGTCGACTTGGTCTTTGAGCGTTTTTTCGACGAGATACTTCAACGTCTGTCCCGCTCCGGCACAATTGGCACACGCTCCCTGAAGTTCCACGTAAACCGTCGTCTCCTTGACGTCAACCAACTCCACGTTGCCGCCGTCTTTCCGAATCATCGGGCGAACGTACTCGTCGAACACTTTCTCGATTTTTTTTGCGAATTGGAACGGCGAAAGCGTTTCTCCGATTCCGACCGCTCGTTTGGTTGCGATTGGGATGTCGGTCAAAAGCGGCAAGCTTGGTAACGGTTGGGTTTTGTCGGTACCCCAGACTTCGTCGAGCAAATCCTGAAGTCCGCCCGGCGTGTGGTGACACGACAAACATGCGCCGCCCGCTTTGATCGCTCCGGTGATTTCCGGGATCGTTTTTAGGTTAAGCTCTTTGATTTTCCGCTTGATGTACGGTTCCGTCAGCGTGAAACACTTGCAAACGACGCGCCCCTCTTCCTGTTCGGTGGCATGAATGTCGATTTCGAGCGAGTCAAGCGAGACGCCGCGTTTTTGCGCCCAGTTGAACACCGCCGCTTCGAGTGCTTCGGCTCCCATGACGGAACAATGGATTTTTTGTTCCGGCAATCCGTCGAGGTAATCCACGATGTCCTGGTTCGTAATTTTCAACGATTCGACCGGCGTGAGTCTTTTCCCTTCAATCAGGGCACACAGTGCTTCCGACGCCGCAATCGCCGACGTGCAACCGAACGTCAAGTACCTTGCTTCCGTGATGATGTCCTGGAGCGGATTGACCGGATGCTTTTCCACGCGAAACGTGAACCGTAGCGAATCACCGCAGGCAATGGAACCGTGCTCGCCGAAACCGTCCGGGTTCTCGATTTCTCCAATATGCGTTCCCGGCTGCCCATGAACAGCGTCCATAAACAGCTTTTTCGTCTTTTCGCTATATTCCCAAGCCATTTTTTTAATTACGAATTATGAATTACGAATTACGAATTACGAATGATTTCTCATTTATTACGTGGGACGATCCAATTTTTTAGCGTCAGTCGTAACTTATCCGGATCAATCGGTTTGGTCAAATGATCGTTCATTCCGGAGTCGAGACTTCGTTGGTAATCGACATCCAACGCATTGGCCGTCATGGCGATGATCGGCAACGTGTCGATGCCGGGTTTGTCCAGTAGCCGAATCTCCCGTGTCGCCGTAAGCCCATCCATGACCGGCATCTGAACGTCCATGAGGACCAGATCAAAATCCTGTCGGCTTACGGCCTCAACGGCTTGCTGTCCGTCGTCAACAATCGTTACTTCGACGCCGAGCAATTTGAGCAGGCCCGAAGCGACCGTCTGGTTGATCTTGTTGTCTTCAACGAGCAACACTCGCGCACCAGCAACGTGATCTTCCTGATTGGCGTCCCAGATTTCGTTGGTCGGCTTCACAGGGGATTGAGAGACAAGAGCGTTGCAAATCGTATCGCGAATCGAGGAATATGTTACCGGTTTGACGACGAAGCCGCTCAGCTCCAAACCGCTCGCCTGCCTGAGACACTCATTACGGTCATAGGCGGAGACCATTAAAATTTGCGGTAGTTTGACGATTTCCTGCGCTTTGCGAATTTGCCGGATTGTTTCGAGTCCGTCCATTCGCGGCATCTTCCAATCGAGGAGCATGATTTGGTAGGGGTCTCCTTGTTGAACCGCTTGTGTCAAAGCGGAAATCGCCGCGATGCCGGAATCAACCGTATCGACACGCATGTCGAGTGATTGAAGAATGTTGCTAATGATTTCCAGCGTCGTGTGGTCGTCGTCGACAACAAGAACCCGTTTTTGCGACAGCAAGGCATGTCTTTCTCCCAACACGATCTTGCCCGACTTGGGAAATTGCAACTGAAACTGAAACGTGGTTCCCTGATTGGGAACGCTTTCCACTTCAATGGTTCCTCCCATCAGTTCGATGAAATTTTTCGTAATGACCAACCCGAGACCGGTGCCGCCGTAGCGTCGTGTCGTTGAACCGTCCGCTTGGGAAAACGACTGGAAGAGCTTCTGAATCTGTTCCTGCGTCATACCGATTCCGGTGTCTTTGACGAAAAAACGCAAAGTAACGAAACCCGGATCAACCGTTACAGGTTGAATGGCAATCGTTACAGAACCGGTCTCGGTGAATTTGACGGCGTTGTTGAGCAGATTCGTCAAAATCTGTCGTAACCGCAACGGGTCGCCGAGAAGAAATTCGTTTTCGATGTCCTGGAGTTCGATCACCAGTTCGAGCCCCTTTTCCTTTGCAATCTGCTCAATCAGGATGGCAACTTCCCGAACCGTTTCGGCAAGCAGGAACGGAATTTGTTCCAGCTTCATCTTTCCCGCCTCGATTTTGGAAAAATCGAGAATATCGTCGATAATTCCCAGGAGGTTCGTTGCCGACGTTTGAATTTTGATCAGGTAATCACGCTGTGCCGGCGACAGGTCGGACTGAAGACAGAGATAAGCGAGCCCGAGGACGGCATTCATCGGCGTCCGAATTTCGTGACTCATCCGGGCGAGAAATTCACTCTTGGCTTGGGTTCCCGACTCGGCAAGGTCGCGTGCGTGCATCAACTCCTTTTCGGTACGTTTGAGGTCCGTAATGTCAACGAGCCAGCAGAGGATCGCGGCCCTTCCTTCGTACTCGATTCGAAAACCGGTGTAGAGCATGTCCCGGATCGTGTTGTCGGGACACCGAATCTGGATGTTGAAATTCTGGACTATCCCGTTGGCATGACCAGCTTTCAATATTTCAAATTGGTCGGTGGGATTGACGAGCGAAGTCGAAATCGGATCACCGGGTTTGAGATGGCTCAATTCGTAAAACCGCTTGTTGGACAACAGGAGACGACCGTCCCGGATGATTCCGATACTGATTGGGCTGGTTTCGACGATCCGTTGGAAAAAGAGGCGCTCGTTTTCCAACGCCCTTGCCGTTTTTTCCCGAATGATTGCCGATGCGATCAACATTCCGGCGGATTTTAGAATCCCCTCTTCGGGACGACTCCAGACACGTTCCTGATGGCAGTCGTCAAAACCAATGAACCCCCAAAATTCCTTTTCAAACATGATGGGAGCGACGAGAATCGAGACGATCCCCTGCGGTGAAAGCTGCTCTTGTTCCGCTTGAGGCATGTTTCGGACAAGACTGTTAATGCAACGGTCGGCAGTCAGCGTTTCCTCCCAGGTCGGAATCGCTTCCTCGAAAGCGATGCCGACGGTGAATTCGTTCCCCTGTTGCGGTTCGGCCCCAAGCGACCATTCGTAAACCTGCGTCGTGTAGAGCCGATTGTCTTCGCCCCGATGGTTTTTCCAGATATAAACCCGATCGACTTCGGTTGCCCGACCGAGAAGATCAAGAACCTTCCAGATGGCCTGATCGAAATTCTCGCCGCTGGAGGAAAGCAAAATCCTTGCGGATTCGTTGGACGCCTCCAAAAGGCGATCCCTGCGTAGGACCGCCTCCTCAACGACTTTGAGCCTGGTGACGTCCTGAATCGTCCCTGCGAGCCGCAACGGCACCCTATCCTCGGAATACTCGACAACGCCGCCGCAATTATGAATGTAAACGGGGTCGCCGTTTTTCAGCATGATGCGAAAGACGGCATCGACGACGCTTTTTTCGCCGGAAATCAATTCCCGGAAGGAACTGACCACACCGGCCAGATCGTCGGGATGAATCATCGTTTTCCAGGCGTCCAGCGTCAAATGGTCAACTTTGGGTTCCGTAAAATCGTACTTGGTAAAAAACCTGGGATTGACCTTGAATCTCCTGTCGGACAGCGAACATTCCCACGTTTCGACTTCTGCCCAGCGAAGAATATGCTCAATCTGATCCTTGTATTTCGCAAGATTTGGATCACTTGGCTGTGGATTGGTGGACGCGTTGGACATTTGAAAAAAGAAAACAACGAGGGAATTTACTCTACTACATCACTCTATTCTATTTTATTTTTCTCTCAAAGTCAAACCGACCTCCCAAGAATGCAGGAGGATTGCAAAGTCGCTTTTTTCCTGGGAACGCAGGCTTCCAGCCTGCCAGTGAGTTCGTAGGCATCCTACCTGCGCAGTGAGGAGACTCCATTCCGCAACCTTCGCGCAGGCTGGAAGCCTGCGTTCCCAGGGAC
>CAZNVM010000300.1:0-1826 GCA_964576215.1 uncultured Planctomycetaceae bacterium | reverse complement strand
TTTTACTGTCTAACATAAAAATATAAAAAATGGCCTTTCCATTGGAGGCGTTTTGGGTGTAAAACAGAGTTTTTTATGCCAGGAGGCGTCATGGAACGGCGATTTGAGGTTCGGAAGGGTGAAATTGAACAAGATGCAAAGATTGAGGAAAGGTCGCTTGCAGGAAGTGTCCGGCGGTTGCAACAGTTCGGCAAGCCGTTTTTCGAGCATTTTCGGCGAAGCGAGACTCGTGCCAACGCTCAACTTGTGCTTGAAGGGCTTGTGTCCGACATTCCGCGCAAGAATGTGGAAGCCATTGCCTATCGTTTTGAGCAGGATCGGCAAGCCCTGCAACGATTCGTCGGGCAGACCGACTGGGATCACAAGCCTTTGCTCACCCGGCTTGCCAAACAAGTGGTCAAGCAGATCGGCGAAGACGACGGCATCCTCGCGTTCGATCCGAGCGGGTTCGAGAAAGACGGCAAAAAATCGGCGGGCGTCGCACGTCAATGGCTCGGACGCTTCGGCAAGGTGGACAACGGGCAGGTCGGAACGTTTCTCGCTTATGTGACGCGAAAGGAACACGTCCTCGTCCATGCAAAACTGTTTATCCCGGAAGAGTGGAACAATGATCCGGCGCGTTGCGAACGGGCACGCATCCCGAAGGAAGAGCATGAAGTTCACAAAACACGGCATGAACATTGTCTCGAAATGCTCGACGAGCAAGGAGCGTTGTTGCCGCACAAGTGGATCACCGGCGACGACGAACTCGGCAGGTCGAGTTGGTTTCGCTGGGAGTTGCGTTGCCGTGACGAACAATATTGCCTGGCGGTTCCGTCGGACACGAATGTGCGCGACCTCGACAATGTGCCGGAATATAAGGGACTTGGCGCACCAGCAAAGGGCGAGTTTGTTCGCGTGGATCACTTGTGCGAACAATTGACTGCGAAGGATTGGACGGAGATTGATGTGCGTGACGGCGAAAAAGGTCCGCTGAAAATGAAGCTGGCGGTGTTCCATGTCTTTGCGAGGACGGAACGCGGCAAGTATGGCAGCGGCGATTCGGAATGGTTGATCATCGTGGAGCGGCCGGCGGGCGGCAAAGTGAAACACGATTATTACATGAGCAACGCAAAGAGCGGTACGACGTATGCGGAGTTCGCTCGTGTGATCCTGGGATCGCACCGCGTCGAGGATGGATTCCGGCGTGCCAAAAGCGAATGCGGCCTGGCGGATTACGAAGTTCAAACGTGGTACGGCTGGCATCATCACGTCACGTTGGCGTTGCTCGCGTGCTGGTTTTTGACAAAGGAAACAATGCGCGGAAAAAAAAGGGTTCGCCGTCGCTGACCGTGCCGATAACACGCCGTCAGATCGCGGAACAATTGCGACGCCACACAACACGCCGCCGCCCAAACTGGACGCACTTCGACATCCAACGACGCGCGTTGCGAAAGGAACAAGCCTACTTTTTTCATTACTATGCACAAAAAATCCTCCCGCCAAGACGGGCTTATCGACGTTTGTAAGTTAGACAGTACAACTACAGAATGATGAGAAATTATTAATGCGTAATTATGATTTTGCCGAACAAGCCGAACAAGTGAAAGCCCAAATCCAAAAAGAACAGGACGAGGAGAATTGATTTTATCCAAGAGCGTAACCACCAACCGCGTCACAGGGCGATGCGGCTAACATGTTTCGTCGAGCAAGCCCGACCGCTAACTACGGGCGATTGAAAATTTCCACGAACTTTGTCTTTCCGCAATTTCCGTTTTTCCGCGTTAAAAAAACTTTGTGTGAAACAAACC
Organism: uncultured Planctomycetaceae bacterium; assembly: GCA_964576215.1. Classification (GTDB taxonomy): domain Bacteria; phylum Planctomycetota; class Planctomycetia; order Pirellulales; family Thermoguttaceae; genus JAVBSX01. Next base: position 36 of record CAZNVM010000300.1, on the reverse strand, counting down.
TCATTTTTACCTCATTTTCTTAACAAAACAACCTCA
>CAZNVM010000299.1:0-8414 GCA_964576215.1 uncultured Planctomycetaceae bacterium | reverse complement strand
CGGAGCGGGCGATTTCATGGTACACTCTGTTTGGTCGTTTGTTGGGCAAAATGTGTTGCGATTCCGTCGCAACTTGTTCAGTAACAACATCTTACCACAAACGACCAACTTTAAAACCACCCACCCTATGAATTATTCGGGATAGGATTTTCCGGACGCCGGTGCGCCGACGATGGAAACAAAATACGGCGGAATCTCAAGAAACGGACGCGGAACGACCAAATGGCAACTCGGACAAGCGAGTTTATTGCAGACAAATCCCGCCGGGTCGAGCGCAAGTCCTTTGGCGTCAAACCGGGTTGGCAAGAACCGCTGCTGTGCCGTTTCGCCGAGCCGGATGTCTCCGAGACTTTCCGAACTTTCCGAGACCCAGAGAACCTGATCGACCGGAAACTCGGACCAACAGTGTGGGCAGGTAACGAAATTACGAAGTGATAAACCGGTCGGGGAACTCATAAAAATCTATACGTTTTCCTCCCATGACAGTGCGTCGGGATTGGTGTCAGGGTTAAAATCAAACAGTTTAGCGTCCGGCAACGTGGAGCAATTGTTCCGATCTTTCGCCGAGCGGTTCGCCGAGAAACTCGTCATAAATCGCCTTGATCTCCGGATTGTCGCAACTGAGCCGCACTTCCTGCCGGGCGTCATGTTGGTAGAGGGCCGCGGCGCGGAGCTGACGCAATTGCGTTGCATCCGTACGGAAATCGACCGGTTGCCCGCCGCCGCCGATACAACCGCCGGGACACGCCATCACTTCGACGAAATCGAATTTTTGCGTGCCGCTTTGGAGAGATTCCAACAGCGGTCTTGCCTTGCCGATACCGTGAACGACCGCGACGTCCAATTTTCGCGTGCCGAGATCGACGCTTGTTTGCCGCACACTGTCGAAACCGCGAACGGGCCGAAAGTCGAAAAAATCGGCAGGCGGATTTTTATCGTTCAATAATTTGTATGCCGTCCGGAGTACCGCTTCCATGACGCCGCCGGTGTTGCCGAAAATCATCCCGGCCCCGCTTCCGGTCCCCATCAGGGTGTCGTAAGGAGCGTTCTGCATTAGCGTAAAATTCACTTTGGTGTCATTCAGGAGGTAAGCAAGTTCGCGGCAAGTCAGGGCGACATCGACATCGCGCATTTCCGGTTTTCCGTGCGAAATTCCGGCGGCGTTCATGTCCGGCAGCCGGATTTCCGCCTTTTTCGCCGTACAAGGTGTCAAAGCGACGTGTACGATTTTTCCGGGATCGATTCCCCTGTTTTGTGCAAACCGGGTCTTGACCAACGCTCCTTGCATCATCACCGGGCTTTTGACGGTCGAAATATTCGGCAAAAGGTTCAGATAAAACAGTCTGGCGAAACGAACCCAAGCCGGACAACAGCTCGTAAACATCGGAAGCGGTTTTTTCGTACCGTTTTGTTCGAGCCGCCGGAGCAGCTCCGCCGTTTCCTCCATGACGGCCAGGTCGGCGGAAAACGTGGTGTCAAGAACGTGGTTTACGCCCAGAGTTTTCAACGCTCCGACGATTTTTCCCTCGACGTTTGTACCGGGTGCAAGACGAAACATTTCCCCCAGTGCCACACGAATGGCCGGGGAGGTTGAAGCGATCACGATTTTGTCCGGATCGGCAATCGCTTTGGCGACTTGCGGATAATGAAACTGTTCCGTAAGCGCAAGCCGTTTGCAGACATGAGTGCATTGTCCGCAATAGATACATCCCTCTTCGCCCTGTGGGACAGGCTGGTTGAATACGGTTGTGGTGTTACGGCAAAATTCCCGGCAGTTTCCACAAAAGCGGCAACGGTTTTGATGATGCTTGATTGACGGATTGTTCGCGGCGATGGGGAGCGGCATTCGCATCCCCGGCGGATTAAAACCAGCCTGAAAACCGCCCTGAGCCGTACAGATTTGTTCACCGCAAAGAAACAAGCCCGTGCCAAGTGCGGCGGTCTTAAGCATTTCGCGGCGGGTTGTTTGGTTCTCGTTTTTCATTTTGGTAAAATCTCCACGCATCAACAAAAATTTTGCAAAAGGGAAATTTTGGAAATTTTTGCATTGACAGACCGGCTACCGGGTAATCCCCATTTCGCGCATGAGTAACTTCAAGTCTTCCCACGCCTTTCCTTTGGCGTCTGGAGAGCGAAGCAGGTAAGCGGGATGGTACGTGCAAACCACCTTGATACCGTGGTAATCGAAAACCTGACCGCGAAGGTTGCCGATGGTTTGGTCCGTTGCGAGCAGATTTTGTGCGGCAACCGCCCCTAAACAACAGATGTATTTCGGCTTAATGATTTCAAGCGTTCGATCCAGGAACGCCCGGCAGTTCGCCGCTTCTTTCGGGTCAGGGTTCCGATTGCCCGGCGGACGGCAACGCAAAACATTGCAAATGTAAACGTCTTCCCGGTTGAGTTTCATCCCTTTGGTAATCATGTCGGTCAAAAGTTGCCCTGCCCGACCGACGAAAGGGACACCCTGCTTGTCTTCGTCCGCTCCGGGTGCTTCGCCGAGAAAAACCAGCTCGGCGTTCGGATTGCCGGTCCCGAAAACCGTTTGCGTGCGATATTCGACCAGCTCACGGCATTGTTCGCACTGGGCCACTTCGGCGGCAAGTAACGCCAAAGCGGACGCCCGATTTTTTGGGGAAGCGGATTTTCGTGGCATTTCGGGGGAAGGGGAGGAAGGGGAGGAAGGTGGAGAGTGGGGAGTGGGGAGTGGGGGAGAAGGCGGCGGTTCAACAGGTGGGACCGTGACCGGTGCTGCTGCGAAAAAACGTTTGATTCTTTCGGCATCTTCCGGTGCATGCACAAACGGCCCCCAGTCGGCAATGCCTGACATTTGAAGGACTTCGAGAAAATCGTGGAAACCTTGTTTCATGGGTGTTCAGCTTCAAATTCGCTCAGCGTTACAATTTTCGTTTTTCCAAATTCTTTCAGGTCGGTCAAATCCGCATCGCCGGTTATCAGGTAATCGGCGTTACCGTCTTTTGCCAGGGCGAGGAGAAAATGCCTCCTTCGTATCCCGGCAAATCCCGACGGTGGAGCGGACGTCAACAAGCTCGGCATAGAAACGCAATCTGGAAACAAGTGTTTCGTAGTCCGCTTGGTTGATATGCCTGGCAAGGTAGGGTTTGTGAATGGTACGGCCCAATTCACGAAACAACTGTCCTGAAACCATCAGACGATATTTCGAGTCGAAAACGACTTCGAGACGTGCCCGGAACCCCGGCGATAATAACGAACTGATCCAGGCATTTGCGTCAACGATAAGCCGCGTTTTTTCGTTCTTGCTCTTCAGCATACATTTCTGCCCTAACTTCTTTAATGATTGCAACGATTTCTTCCATTGTTGGCGGCGGGTCAGGGTACGGTGGCCCCTCACGCTCTCGTCGCTCATCACATTCCCGGCACCAGCGTCTGTACCATTCCTGTGCCGTTTCCGGTTCGTCGGGTTCGGCAAGTTTCTGCGGCGCGGGCTTGTCGCTCGAGCGTTTCGCTTTCGGCTTATCGAGTGCTTGTACGGCTGTCATAAGTTATTCTTTTGAAGTGGTGATGTGGTAACAAGTGATTTCCTGATTCTACTCCAAAACCGACAAAAAAACAGAGCCACAAACGCAAGATTACCCTGGCCTTCATCGAATTGTCCGCCGTTCTCGCAGAATCATATCCGCCAGCCACAATGCTTCGGGTTTGCGCAATTTTTCGATCACCGCAAGGTCTGCTCCGCTTTTATCCAGAAACGCAAGTTGCCAACGGTTCCCTTCTTCGTAAAAGCTCTCAAGATCGTCTTCATTTTCCGACTCTTCAGATTGTTTTGCACGGATAAGGCGAATCGCCAAAGCGTTCCAGTTGGTCAGGTCGTAGTGCATGACCCGTGTTCTGAGTCGGACGGTACGAAAGACCGCTTCACCGTAAGCAAACCGCCAACTTGTCCGGCGGAATAATTCGAGAAACGTATCGATTGCTCCCCCCAAAAGAACCAGCCCAACCACTGTAAAGGGGATCAAAAAGAAGAACAGAAACCACCACCTATTGTCATCCAGAGGCGGTGTGGGTTCAAGAATACCCAGCAAACTCAATAGGAATGGTGTAAGAATCCCGTTCCAAAGTACCGCAAAGAAAAGCCAAAAGAAAAATACCGATACTTTACCGCTTTCGCGAAATCGAAAACCAAAACCGTTGAAATCCGTCTGATAACACCAGCGGCACTTCGGCGGCGGTTCGAGATGTTGTGGCGGTGAATTGTATTCAAACACCCTCGGGGCAGGAATTTCCCATTTTGCCGGTATTCCAGCATTGCCGGTCTTGAGCACACTCAAAAAGGTATTTAGCTGATTGCACAGAAAATCGAATTCCTCTTTGCCTGCTGGTGCCGTAAGATTTTTTGTATTGCCTTCCTGAAGAACAATTCGAAGCGAGTAGGTGGTGCCTCCTTTGCGTCCACGATGGATGTTCGTCTCAAACCGCCGAATTTCGGTGATTTCAAACCGCCTTTCCCATCTGAAGGAGAGACATGTCCAAAGAGCCTCAAGTCCATTTTCGTCGAGGACAAGTCGCGTTTTTCCGAATAACACATTGGCGATGAATGCCAAGAGGACAAGCCATACCGCCCAAAACGGGAGCATAAACAGAAGTACCTCGAATTGCTGATGGGCAAGTGCCGCCCCCGTCATAACCAGACACCCGACCGTCCAAATCGTGAGAAAGACAAGCGAAAAAACAACGGCAAACGAAAAAAAACGCCACGTTACAACGCACTGTAAATCGGTTTGTTCGATCTTGAAGGTTTGCATGGTTACTCAAAGTGTAAACGAAATGATATTGAAGCCGGAAAAAGTGTTGAAATTTAAGGGCATCGGGCGTCGGGAATCGGAAATCGGAAATTGGAAATTGGAGGAAGTTTTTCACTTATCACCTATTCCCGATGCCCGATTCCCGATGCCCTTGACTGTTTTGAGTCACCATTTGTTTACGGTTTGAGATGGTTACAGGTGTTCCGTTTCAAATTCACGCAGCGTTACAATTTTCGTTTTTCCAAATTCTTTCATAACGAGCAAGTCTTCGTCGCCGGTTATCAGGTAATCGGCGTTACCGTCTTTTGCCAGGGCGAGGAGAAAATTATCCTTCGGATCCCGGCAAATCTCGACGGTGGAGCGGACATCAACAAGCTCGGCATCGGTCAATCTGTCAATAAGCTCTTCGTAATGCGTTTGATTGATTCGTTTCGCAAGGTGCGGTTTTCTGATGGCTTTGTCCAGTTCACAAAACAATTCGCCGGAACAGATCAAGCGGTATTCCGCACCAAAAACGACTTCAAGTCGAACCTGGAACTTCGATGACAGTAACGAGCTAACCCAGCCATTGACATCAACGATGATTCGCAAGCGATTGTTCTTCAGCATATCTTTCCGCTCTGGCTTCTTTACAAATGGCGACGATTTCTTTCAATGTAAGCGGCGGATACACTGACTGTCCTTCCAGTATATCACGCTCATCGATGTCGAGACACCGACGTGTGCGTTCGTCTAACGGCGCTTTCGGCTCGTCGGGTTCGGCAAGTTTCTGCGGCGAGGGCTTGTCGCTCAAGCGTTTCGCTTTCGGTTTATCAAGTGTTCGTACGGCTGTCATAAGTTACTCTTTTGAAGTGGAGATGTGGTAACAAGTGATTTCCCCCGATTTTACACCAAAACCGGCAAAAAAACAGAGTCACAAACGTAAGATTACTCAACCAATCCGTTTGCCGTTCGAGTTATCAGGCGTGAACTTCCACAATATCCCTGTCGTTGAGGACGTAATCTCCTTTGACAACGGTTCCGTCGTGAACGGTACTTCCCCAGACACGGCCAAACCGAAGGTTTGCGGCGTAATCCTTGTGAATCAACTCCGCAAGGTCCAAAAGCGTTTCGCCTCGCTTAACGGTGAACGGACGGTCCATGTCCGCCTCCTTTTTCGACGGGGCCTTCGTGTAAACGCGGACAATGTCCATCGCGTCGTAAACCGCCTTGCAAAGTTTTTCCAAACCGGTTCCTTCCGTTGCGGAAATCAGGAATTCCTCGAACGGAAGCGGGCAAAGTTCATGCAGCAATTCCAAACGCTCCTTCGCTTCCGGCAGGTCGATTTTGTTCGCAAGCAGAAACGTTCGGGTAAACGACAGCCCGACGTCCTCTTCGTCGAGATACGATTCGGTCGCAAGCCGGGTCTTCGTGGACGTGAGTTTATCGACGACATCCTTGCACTGCTCGATCCCGTCGTCGCTGCCCAGATCGACCATCAAAAGGGCTAACTCGGCACTGCGGACGAAGCCGTACATGTACGGTTCCAGAAAATCGGGCGTAACCGGCGGCGTGTCGATCAGCTGAACGAACACGTCTTCCCACTGCATCATGCCGGGCTGCGGTTGCTGGGTCGTGAACGGGTACGGGGCGACCTCCGGCGTTGCACGGGTTAATTTCGTAAGGAGCTGACTTTTTCCGGCGTTTGGACCGCCGAGGATGATTGCGGTTCCGGCCCCTTGTCGGGGAATTTTGAACGACCGGGACGAACCGCCCCCTTTTTTGCCGCCGGTTGAGCGAAGTTGCTCCAGTTCCTTCCTTTTTTGCGAGATTTCCGTTTTCAGCTTCGCCTGAAGGTGATCGGTCCCCTTATGCTTGGGCATTTCGGAGAACATCACCTGCAACCACTTGAGTTCTTCGTCCGGCGTTTGGGCTTGACGGTACTTCTCTTCGGCCTTCTTGTATTGTTGAGTCAGATTCGCTGGCATGATGATTCGTTGGATTTAGTGGAGTTTTGATTATAATGGAAAAAATTTTGGGATAAATCCCATCCCCGGTGTTATTCATGTAGCATGTAGCCCCCTGTTGTAATGAATGACAAACGACAATTGATCCAGGAATTGGTGCGAGACCGGCTTCCCGCTTTGGTGCTTTATGCCCGACAGTGGAAGCACGGCTGTGCCGAGGACGCGGTTCAGGACGCTTTTTTGAAGCTGTATCAGCAGGAACCGTTTCCTGCCGAGCCGCTGGCGTGGCTGTTTGCCGTGATCCGGAACGATTCCAATAATCACCTCCGTTCCCAAAAACGCCGCAAGCAACGGGAATTGGAGCGACCGTTGTTCCACAACACCGACGGGAATGATTCGCCGGATGAGCGGGAACTGATTGAAGCGTTGCAATCGCTTCCGCAGGAGCACCGGGAAATCATCACGGCGAAAATTTGGGGCGGCCTGTCGTTCGAACAGATCGCCGCCGTTTACGGCACCTCCCGAAGCGGTGCCCATCGGAAATACCAGGAAGGGATTGAATTGTTGAGAGAGGTAGTGATTAGTGATTAGTGGAATCGCTTAGCCGCCTCGCCCTGCGAGGCGCAACACCCCGTCAAATCATCCTGTCAAAAGAGACATTATCATGCCGAAAGACCTTGAAACCCGTTTGGCCGCTCTCCAACCTGCTGCGCAAGACCGACTTGCGGCGGAGATTCTCGCTCAACTCAAGCCGCGAATTTCGTGGATGCCTTACCTCTCCAGCGGCATCGTCGGGGCACTCGTCGGAGCGGCGGCGATGTTTTTGGTGATGTGTACCCTTGCGAAACCGCAGGTTGTCGTCGTACAGGAGGTTCCAGTTGAACTGAGACCGTCGTCCCCGCGCGAGGCAAGCCCCGCCGCTAACGATTACACGAACAGGGATTATCGTCCGGAAATTGCGGTGTTCGGAGTTCGCCTTACTCCGCAGAGGAACAACTCGCTTGACCTTGACGCGATGCTTGCCGAACGGACGGAAATTGCCAAACGGAGCCGACCAATGGTCGCTTCGGTTTACCCAAAATTCGAAATCGGACGCCGCGAAACAAATATCAACGTTTCACCGCAAGAGTACCAAAAGTTTTTGGAAACGATGCTGTAGTAGTGATTAGTGGTTGGTGGTGAGTGATTAGTGACAAACAAATGAACCACTAATCACTAATCACTAATCACTAATCACTAATCACTAATCACTAATCACTAATACCTCGTTATTCCCATACATCTCATAAGAGCTCACGATTACCCTTTCGCCGGGGGTTAACCCTTCGAGTACTTCGTAGAATTGCGGGTTTTGGCGGCCTATTTTTACGGGGCGGCGCACGGCTTTGTCGCCTTCGAGTACGTAAATCCAGTTGCCGCCGGTGGTTTGGTAGAACGCGCCGCGCGGGATGATGATGCCTTGCGCGGGCTGTCCCAACTGCAAGTTAATGTAGTAGGTTTGCCCGGTGCGGATATTGTCGGGGCGGGTGCCGGTAAAGGTAAACCACGTGCGAAACTGTCCGCCGCGCACTTCGGGAAACACTTTGGCAACTTGTATCTCGTACCTTTCGCCGCCACGCTCAAAACTGCCTGTTAATCCACGCATTACACGGTCTATGTAGTGTTCGTCAATCATCGCTTCTATTTT
>CAZNVM010000298.1:0-5311 GCA_964576215.1 uncultured Planctomycetaceae bacterium | reverse complement strand
CGAAATAGTACATCTGGAAATATCTGTCAAATTTGAACCTCACTTTCTCGGCCACAAAAACAGTTGTAAGTATTTGATACAAAAGCAGTTAGCTTCATTTTACTAAAAAACCACCCACAGATTTTGGTGAGGAGGCAAATTTTACTTTCTCGTTCCTTATCTCCTATTCCCGATGCCCGATTCCCGATGCCCTTGACTGTTTTGAGTTACCATTTGTTTACGGTTTGAGTTTTAAAATACGACCGCTTGGCGTGAGCGACCGGTTAAATGGTCGCTCAAGCCGAGCGTTTGTTATTGTCTGGCTGCTATTGTCTGTTTACAAACTGTCGCCAAAATCTTTCCTGAACTTTGCGACGAGTTTCTCCTGCCAATCGCCGATTGGTTCGAGTGTGCCGAAGAAGAATCGAAGGATCGCCGGTTCTTCGATCCACTTGAGACCGCCGACCAAATGCCGATTCTGATAGAGCCAGTTGACCCTGTCCACCGTGTAGAGGATTTGCGACATCGTGAACACCCGTCGCGGCAAGGCAAGCCGGAGCAGTTCCATCTGTGCAATCGGCTCCGAACCGTCCTCGTTTCGCTGCTCCGAAAGCGTGCCCCGCTCCATTCCCCGGACACCGCTGATCAGATAAACCGCTGAAGCCAACGCCCCCGCCGGATACTCTTCCGGTTTAAGGTGCGACAAGAATCCTCTGGCGTCAAGGTGACAGCCGAGACCGCCTGCCGGGGTAACGACCGGGACTTTATGCTTGACGAATTCATCCACCATAAATTCAATGAATTGCGGACCTTGCGAAATGACATCTTCGTCCAGCGTTTCGATCAGACCGACCGCCAACGCTTCCATTTCACGGACGGACATACCACCGTAGGTCAGAAAGCCTTCGAAAAGCGGGATGAGTTCACGCATGGCCAGGTAATGCTGCTTGCTGTTGGTGCATATTCCACCGCCGCGTGCAGAACCGAGTTTGCGTCCCGAAAAGTAGAGGATATCGCTTGCATCAGCCATCGCTTTGGCGATTTCGTGGATCGACATGTTTTTACAGGCCGCTTCACGCTGTTTGCAGAAATAGAGATTGTCCGAAAGAAGACTAATATCGTGTACAAGCGGAATCCCGTTTGCCCGGCAGACCTTCGACACTTCCTGGAGATTCTGTAACGAGAAAGGCTGACCACCGATCAGGTTTGTTCCGGCTTCCATACGAACGAAGCCGATCCCTTCCTTTCCATGCTTGGCAACCGCCTGTTTCAAGGCGTCAATATCCATATTCCCCTTGAACGGACAGGTTGATTCGATGTCGAACGCCTCTTTGACGGGAATTTCCAGGATTTGTCCCCCTCCGATGGCCGTGATCTGTGCCTTCGCCGTCGTGAAGTGATAGTTCATCGGAATGATCTGTCCCTTTTTGACAAAGACTCTGGCAAGGACATGCTCTGCGGCTCGCCCCTGGTGGGCCGGCAGGAAGTATTCCATTCCGAAGACGTGCCGCAACGCCTTTTCCAAACGGTAAAAAGTGGCGGAACCGGCGTAACTGTCGTCCGCCTGGGCCATGGAGGCCAATTGGTCGTTCGACATGGCGTTGGTGCCGCTGTCGGTGAGCATGTCGAGAAAAACGTCATCGTTTTTCAACAAAAACGTGTTGTTGCCTGCCCGCTTGATCGCAGCCTGTCGCTCTTCAATCGGAAGCAAATTGAGCTTCTGAATGATTCGGACCCGGTGCATTTCAATCGGGGTGGTTTTGCCGGAGAAAAATTTAATGTTAGCCATAGGTGTTGCCTTTCGTAAAAAATGGGAAAAAAGGAAGTGGGAAATAAAGGAAACAGAATTTTGTGGTTTATCGGTTTATTGAATTGAATTACTCAAAGTGTAAACGAAATGGTATTGAAACCGGAGAAAGTGTTGAAATTTAAGGGCATCGGGCATCGGGAATCGGGAATCGGGAATCGGGAATCGGGAATCGGAAATTGGAAATTGGAGGAAGTTTTTCACTTATCACCTATGCCCGATGCCCGATTCCCGATGCCCTTGACTGTTTTGAGTCACCATTTGTTTACGGTTTGAGTGAATTAAAACAACACCGACTGTGGTATTTGTCTTTTTTCAGTTTTTCTTTTTCTTGGAACGAAATTCATAATCAACGCTTCCAACATTGCATTACGATTCGATTCCTTCGCACCAATGTGGTAAAAGTGTTCTTGTGTAACAAAATGAAAGCGGTTCCACATCGTTTCAAGCGTTTCGTTTGTTCGATATTGATTACTGTGCCACGTCGAGAGGATAAACCTCGCTTTTGTAACGGAAAGGGCGTTGAACAGTTTTTGTTCGTCACTTTCCGTCCAGGAATCGAAGTAATCGACATGACGTCCCAAATATGGCGGGTCACAATAAATCAAATCGTCAGCGGTTGCCTCCAGGATCGTTTTCTCAAATTCCTGACAGACAAAATTCCATTGATAATACTTGATTCCTTCCTGGAATCGTGAGATTTGGTTGACGATTTTCGTAATATAAGCCCTCGCAAATCGTTGTGGCTTCTGACAAAACGGCACGTTAAACTTCCCTTTGCTGTTAAATCGGATCATGCCGTTGAAACAAGCCCGGGATAAAAAAAGGAAATCCAATGGAGAACCGTATTCATTAAACCGCTCCCGGACGTCATAATAATGTTTCCCGCCAACTTTTTCGAGTAGGTCCCCCTCTTTTTCGAGAAACGCTTTTGTGGCCTCCGGAGTAATCTTTCCTTCCTTAATAGCGGAGTAAAAATTAACCAAGTGCGGATTCAGGTCGGCAAACAAGGCACCCGGACGGCGTGCATTCAAACCGACGACGCCTGATCCCATAAACGGTTCGATCCAACGCTCAAACTTGACATTTGCCGCACAGGACAAAATCAACGGAACCAATTTTGTCTTAATACCCTGACATTTGATCGGTGGGACGAGGATTTTATTCATGAGGCCCTCCCTTCTTCGATCTGTTGACCGTACAAGCGAGGTTGGGATCATATCCCTTGAATTCCAAGTAATCCCGTAACTTTGTAATTTTTCGCTGCTTGCCTTCCTGGGTAATCGTAATTTCACCATAATTCATCCAATAATCGTCAAACCACCGTTCACCCAATTTTTTGAAAACACCATTTCCTGCCAAAATATCCTTGATGGAAACAATGCTACCAATGTTGGCGGTGTTACCGCTTCCTTGTGAATCGGAAGCAATCTCCCATTTCTCGCAAGCAAAAAACCGAATATCCTTGATAACCGAAACAATGGATTTCAGCTTGTCGATTTTGAATATCCGGGTTTCATCAATACCGCCGGAATCGGTACGGGAATAAATGGCACCAAGACAAAAATGTCCAGCATAATCATTATACGGAAACTGAATATTTTTTTTCTTGTCCCGTTCTTTAAAATAACCGCCGTGAGAACCGAGAGTAAAACCGTTACAAAATGCCGGAAACCTGGGCAAACAATAAGTCGTTTTCAAATCGACGGCAAATTTTACCGATTCATTTTTCGCCGACACAAAAGTCATATCGGGATAATAATTCTGATGATCCGCCAAAACGATTCGATAACCGGAATTCATCGCAAATTCGAGGAGTTTTGGGAAAAGGTGAATTTCAAGAACCTTCGACACAATTTTCGTGTCGGCGGAGATTGTGTAGATATTTCGAAAGGCGTCAATGAACCCCTTGACGGCCCATTGACGATCCGTCGCTGAAACACCAACATCCAACGTTTTGGCAAAATCCTTGAGGATTTTCTTAAAATGTGCTTTTTCCCGGACGACTTTCATCATTTACGTCGTTTTTGTTTTTCATAACCGATCACTCGCCAAAAAACACTCTGTTCTTCATCATACGCTCTCGGGTTTCAATTTTCAAGCGGAGGTACTCCATCGGGCGGTCCCCTTTGATCCGGTTGCAGGAACCGCAAAGCAGTTGATAGTTTTCGTAATAATCGCCGCCCCCCTTGGATTTTGGGACAATATGGTCGATTTCAAGATTCCAAGTCTTAAAATCTTCTCCGCAAGCGCTGCATTTGCCGGATTGTTGTTTGTACAATCGTTCTTTGACGGCGGGGGACGGTGAAACGATTGTCAAATCGCTTCGCTTGGGAATTTGATCCGTCGCAACGAAATCTTTGAACAGACCGGCATCGTCACTTAATCGTTGAACCAAAACCTTTGCCGCTTGCTTTTCGATGTCAATACCGATCCATTTTCGTCCAAGTTGTTGGGCGGCGACACACGTCGTCGCGCAACCGCAAAATGGATCCATGACAATATCCCCTTCGTTTGACGATGCCAAGATGATTCGCCTCAACAATGCAAGCGGCTTCTGCGTTGGATAGCCGGTGCGCTCCTTGGATTGTGAATTGATCGGGCCAATGTCCGTCCAAATGGTCTGGCAGGGAAGTCCCTGCAATTCGTCTAAATATCTTTTTAGCCTAATCCCACCAGCCTTTGTAAAATATAATTTATCCTCTTTTTCATATTGCAGCATCGTTTCTTTTGGACAACGCCATAAATTGAATACTCCCTTGAATTCATATTTATATCCGCCACCACTTAAACTTTTTGCCGACAAATTATCGTCAATAAACATCCTGCCATTTTTATCTTCTCTGAAACGTTTTTTGTATTCGTCAGTATATTCTTGAAACTGTGGATTAAATGTGCATTGATTGGATTTTGTATAATATAATATACAGTCGGAATTCATGCCAAACTTGCCACTGTCGCTATGGGCCGTTGTTCTTTTCCATACAATTTCATTGCGAAACCCTTGTTTGCCGAAAACGCCATCAAGCGAATGTTTCAAGTAATGACTTGCTGTCGTGTCACAATGTAAATAGAGGGAGCCCGTTTCTTTAAGAACCCGGTGCATTTCGACGATTCGTTGGGCCATGTAAGTCAGATACGCCATCATCGGCTTACTGTGAATGGCACCAACACTGGCGATATACGTTGCCAAAGCGGGAAACTGATCGGCCAAGGTGTCAAGATAATATTCGTCGACGTCTTTCCATGTCCACATATCCTTGAAACTTGCTCCGGCGGCTTTGCTACCGACGGGGGCGGAGTACATCCGCTTCGAATTGAACGGCGGGTCAAGGTAGACAAGATCGACCAATCCGCTATTGAGACCCGACAAAACGTACAAATTGTCGTTCGTGTAAAGCGTATTGCGAAAAGTTTGTTTCGTCACGGTCATTATTCTCCAAAAAATACTCTATTTTTCATCATCCGTTCTCGGGTCTCAATTTTCAAGCGGAGGTATTCCATCGGGCGGTCCCCTTTGATTCG
>CAZNVM010000297.1:0-2567 GCA_964576215.1 uncultured Planctomycetaceae bacterium | reverse complement strand
TGGGCTTCCATCGCAGTCTAAGCCTCGCCAAGGGCACCATAGAACAACTTCAGCCCACGCCCTAAACAGGGCGCGGAACTTGAAGCTACTTCTATGGACTTTTTGGCGGTATTCAGACTGGTAGCTCGACGCTCGCGCGTGATCTGGTTGGATAAAAATCGTTATGTCATCATGTATTCATAAATTGGAAAATCAAAGCAAATATCATTTTTCAAAAGAGCTTCATTTCTTAATTTTGCGTCTTCCAGAAAACGAGAAAAAAAAGTCGATTTGGGCTGTATTCCCTCCTGAAGTTGTCACTCTATTGAATAAAGATACAGAAAACGGCAAAGCAGATTCGGTCAATCAACGAATTACGCAAATTGTCAAAATGTACTACTCCCGCAAAATTAAGAAATAAACTCTAATAGACTTGTTCGGAAACTCAACGGAATCCTGCCCATATCACCCAGCGTGTCGCATTTTGGAGAAATAGGCAATTTAATTTTGGGTTTCCGAACAAGTCTAATATAAAGAACAGATGATGACATGACGTTTTTCATAGGACTGTGTCCCAATTAGGGCGTGGGCTGAAGTTGTTCTATGGTGCCCTTGGCGAGGCTTAGACTGCGATGGAAGCCCAGCCTTTTTTATTTCTTGTCGCTTGTGCCTATCCTTTCACTTTTTTTCAAACAGGAGAACATCCCTGATTGAAAAGTCCACAAGATTGTCATAAGATGATCCAATTGTGACAGCTTTTCTTATTCCTTTGTCCAATTCTTTTGTCTAACTTTTGTGATTTTTACCTTCATAGCCCTTCATTATCAACAAAAAAGGCTCCAAGACATGAAAGCGCTTATCCAAAAAATCTTCGGTAGACGAGAAAACGCTCGTTCGGTTTCAAGGAAAATCTCTTCCCGCGCCAAAACAAGACCGTTGCATTTGGAACCTTTGGAAGAGCGACAGATGTTGAGTGTGACGAATTGGGATTTTGAAGAACCGATGCCTGGTCCTGATCTGTTTGATGTTCCGGAGGAGATTGTTTTCGAGCCTGATTTTGAGGAGTCTGACGCGTTTGTTGATGATGCGGTTTATGGGCAACTCACGTTTGAGGAGTTTTATCAGCTTTATCATGCGAACGCCAACACCTCCGGCGTTTACAAGTCCGGCGTTTACGGGCCGATCACGGCGCAGCAGTATTATCAGCAGATGTTGTCGCTGAGTTTTTTCGGCCCGAATGGTTCGAATGGCATGAACGGTCCGAATGGTGCGCCGCAGAATTCGCAAGGGACGACATACAACAACGTATTTGTCGTCGACACGCTTTTGGACGTCGTGAACGCGAACGACGGTGTGTTGAGTTTGCGCGAAGCGATTGCGTTGGCGGACGCCTCGACGGGGAGCACCTTGATTGAATTTTCGGTTGCCGGGACGATCACGCTGAATGGGACGGCACTGCCTACGATGACGAAATCGATGGACATCCTCGGGCCCGGTGCGGATGTTTTGACGATCAGCGGCAACGATCTGTCGCGCATCTTTTACGCCAACACGGCGAACACGACAGTCGTGATTGCCGGGATGACGTTGACGAATGGCATGTCAACATCAAACGGCGGTGCGATCAGTTTTTCTGCGGCGAATGGTGTTTTGCATGATTTGGTGATCAAGAATTCGGAGACAACCGATTCTTACGGCGGCGGGCTTTACGTGACCGGCAGCGATTCGTTCGTCATCGACAGTTGCCGTTTCCTCGGGAATCAAACGCCGACAACCTCCAGCAAATATGGCGGCGGGGCATGGCTTTCCTACACCAACGAGGTGGTGATCACGAATTCGATCTTTGCAGGAAACGAATCGAACAACGGCGGCGGACTCGTGCTTTACTCGAACGGTCAAAACGATCTCGACAACGTTCTGATCAAAAACAATACGGCGAACACCGGCGGCGGGCTTTTTGCCACGCGCACCACTTCGACCACTTATCTTGCCAAGACAAACGACATCACGATCACGAACTCGCAGATCGTCGACAACATCGCGACCAATCATACCGGCGGGGCATACATTGCCTATTCCGCAGAAGCGTCGATCATCAATTCCGCGATCTCCGGCAACGCGGCTGCGACTTCCATCGGGGGCGTTTACTTTTATTCGACAGACAATGCTCTGCTCGACGATTGCCTGATCGAAAACAATACTGCAAGCTCTTACGGCGGTGGCATCGTCACCAATCGTGCTACCAGCGGACTCTTTGCGGCCATCCCGACCAGTTTGACGATTCGCGACAGTGTGATTCGCAACAACACGGCAAGCTACGGCGGCGGCGTGTCCTTGTTCTATTACGAAAACGTGGCGATCATCCATTCGGAATTGATCGGCAACACGGCCACGGGCTCGGTGGCGGGCGGCGCTTATATTCACACGACCGGCCAAACCACCGTGACGGGCAGCGTGTTTCGCAACAACACGGCGAATACGAACGGCGGCGGGATCGCCACGGCCAGGGACACATCCGGAACATTCGCGTCGCAGCTCAACAACATCACGATCACCGACACAACGATTGCCAACAACACGGCGGCACT
>CAZNVM010000296.1:0-24327 GCA_964576215.1 uncultured Planctomycetaceae bacterium | reverse complement strand
GCAGACGGCAGAATCTACCGTCTGCCGTCTTACGATAAGAAACCGTTTATACCATACACCGTCAACAAAGTGATATTTTGATTGAACACGTCAACGAGCCGCGCACGGATCAGAGCCGCGTAGAGCGGTAACCCCGGTGGTAACGTGAAACCCACTTACTGCGTGCGCGGCTCTGATTGTGCGCGGCTCTGATTGGGTTCACGGTAGCGAAAATGTTGCCTCATTGGCGTTGAATAGTTCGGTCGCTTCATTTCGTTGCGCTCCCGGCTGCCATTTCTCGCATTCTTGTTAGCCACCCATTGGTGCTTCATTCCGCCTAATTGTTTTTGTCCGTTACCATGTTATAATCGGGGGAAAGTCCCTGTAACCGCCTTCTTTTCGGAAGGCTTTTTACCGTTCAGAGCCCCCTCTCCATGAACGCTCATCATTTCCCAAATTTTCCACCGGATTTTGCGACGATACCGGCGTTGTCCGGCGTCATCGATTCGGTTGCACGCCTTCCGGGGGCGGTTCTTTTCACAACCGACGCCGACGGGAATTACACCTTTCTCACAGGTCCCGGTCTTGAATATTTGGAAATCGTCCCGGAAGAATGGCTCGGACGGTCGATTTTCGAATACTTGAAAGACCAGCCGGAACAGCAGGCGATCATATGGCGGGTCTTTCATGGAGAAACGGTTTCCACGAAAAGTCTTTTCGGCAAGCATCTTTTCGAAAACCACCTCTGTCCCGTTTGCGACTCCGAAGGAAAAATGCTCGGCATTTCCGGCGTCCAATTTCATATCACGGAACAAAGTGAAGTTGAAATTCATTTTCAAAACCTCACGTTTTTGGAAAACCTGTTCGACAGCATCCCGGAAATCGCGCACGTTTTGGACCGCGACTTCAAAATTCGTATGGCGAACAGGGCGTCCCGCAACACATTTACCGAAGTTCCGATCCTCGGTAACACCTGCTACCGGATGATCAGCGGCTTCGAACAGCCTTGTCCGTGGTGTCCTGTCATCAAAATGTACCAAACCGGTCTTCCCGAACAGACCGAGTTTTTCGATGATCTGCGGAATCGGTACCAGCGGTTGAACTGTTTCCCCATCCGTGATCCGCAGGGAAACATCATCGGGGCGATGGAAATGGCCACCGAGGTTACGGAACAACGCCTGGCCCAGGACGCCTTGCAAAAAAGCGAGGCGTTGCTTCAAGACCTTTTTTCAAGCATCTCCGACGGGATATTCGTGATTGATCGGGAATACACGATCCTCCGCACGAACACCGCGATGGAGAAAATGTATCCGGATCATGCCCCGCTCGTCGGAAAAAAATGTTACGAAAAATCGTTGCACAAGTGTATCTGTCCGAATTGTGCGGCTGAAAAAATGTTCGAACTGAAAAAACCAATCACGGCGGAGTGTTATGAACAACCGACCGACGGTAGACCGGAAATGTGGTTCGACCATACCGCCTATCCGATCTTCAATAAGGAGACCGGCGACGTAACGGGTGCGATCAGCGTCGTTCGTGACGTGACGGAACGAAAGCAGATCGAATTGGAACTCCAAAAATACCGGACCGAACTCGAATCTCTCGTCGAACGCCGTACCCGGGAACTTCAATTGAGCGAAGCGAAACTCCGTTCGATTCTCGAAACCTGTCCGGCGGCAATTGCTTTTCTCGACCGGCAGGGAAATTTCACTTATGTCAATAAAGCCTACGAGGAGCTGTTCGGTTTTTCCGAAGACGAACTTTACGGGAAATTCGCATTCCTTTACTCCGCCGGAACCGATGAAGAGCATCAAAGGTTTTGGAATATCCTGAAAGGGAAAACCGATTACAGCCGCGTAACGACACGTTTGTATACGAAAGAAAAGCAAACGATTTGGTGTGACATCAGTGCCAGTGCGGTACGCGGCATGAACCCGGCGGACACACTGTTGATTGCCGTAATCGTCGATGTGACTCAGCAGCAACGCATTTTCGAAGAGTTGCAACGTGCCAAAGAGGCCGCCGAAGAAGCAAGCCAGGCCAAGAGTCAATTCCTGGCGACGATGAGCCATGAAATCCGGACACCGCTCAACGGGGTCATCGGGATTTCCGATCTTTTGATGGAAACCCCGCTTCGACCAAAACAACTCGAGTATGCCCAACTGATTAAAACTTCCGGCGAATCGCTTCTTTTCCTGATTAATGATATTCTCGATTTTTCCAAAATCGAGTCCGGAAAATTCGAATTGGAAGCGTCGGAATTTGTCATTCACGATCTGATTGAGTCGATTTTGGGAATTCTTGCCTCCAAAGCGGACGAAAAACAATTGGACCTGATTGCGACTTTCGACAATCGTGTTCCCGGCCCGGTCGTCGGCGATAAGGGACGTCTCCGGCAAATCCTGCTCAATCTGGTCGGAAACGCCTTGAAATTTACTGAAACCGGAGGCGTCCGAATCCATATTGGTCTCGCCGAACTGTTTGAAGATCGGATACGTCTGGAATTTTCCGTTGCCGACACGGGAATCGGTATCGCCAAGGAACGGCAGAATCGCCTGTTCCAAACGTTTTCGCAAGTGGATGCTTCTTCAGCCAGAAGTTACGGCGGAACGGGACTCGGCCTGGCCATCAGTAAGAAATTGGTCGAACTTATGGACGGCGATATCGGCGTGGAGAGCACGAAGGGTGAGGGCGCAACATTTTGGTTCACCGCCTGTTTCAAATGCCATCCCATCGTCCAGAAATGCTTGAAGGCTGCCGTGCATCCCTGTATTACGGAAAAACGGGATTATTGTCGCGGTACTCCGCCGCAACGCTGTGCCCGTAGCGGACGTGAAGTCGCTTATCTCCAGAGAGTTGCCGAATTGAAAGGTTTGAAAGTCCTGTTCGTCGGCATGGGGCCGTTCAAAGTATCGACGCTGACGGAACAAATGCAATCCTGGGAGATGTGTGCTCAGGCCGTTGCGGCACCGGAGGACACTCTGCAATGTCTGGAGGAAAATCTGGAAAATCCCTTCCAATTGGTCATCATCAATTTTTTATCGAATGATTCCGTTGCCGAATCCCTTGCCAGAAGCATACAGGAAGAGGAGCGATTCCGGGAAATCCGCATGATCTTTTTGTCGCCGCTCTCGGAAGACTTGCATCGAAAATTCTGGAAATATCCGGAAAAAATTCGTTGCGTTTCCAAACCGATTTGCAGTTCCAAACTTCTGGATTCCATTGTTCGGTCCTTTTACGATCTTCCCGAATTACCGGAGATCGTCTCAAACGGGAAAGCATTATTGAATCAGGTGGACCGTCAATCGATTCGGGTCCTGGTCGCGGAAGACAATCAAATCAATCGCGTTGTTATCACGGAAATCCTGAAGAAATTCGGCATGGATTGCATCGTGGTTGAAAATGGCGAACTGGCCGTGGAAAACGTCAAAAATACGTCATTTCATGTCGTGCTCATGGATTGTCAAATGCCGGTCATGGACGGTTACGATGCGACAAGAAAAATCCGTCAATGGGAAGAGGACTCGTCGCGTTCCTCTCGTATTCCGATTATTGCCCTGACGGCCAACGCAACATCGGAAGACGAAGCAAAATGCCTGGCCGTCGGAATGGATGCGTATTGCAGTAAGCCTGTGAACGCCGGAAAGTTGCTCGATTTGATCCATGAGCAACTGGAAGTGATAAGTGATAAGTGATAAGTATTTCCTTTTCCCTATTCCTTTGTTTTTTCATTTGTATTCGTTTCCGTTCCTGCAATCGTTGCGAGGGTTTCCGGGAACTCGATTCCGCCGACTTCTTTCATCACCTGCATCATCGGCGGAAGCGTTTTGGCCATATTTTGAAGCCAGTTGGCCGTTGCGCTGGAACCGCTGCTTCCACTCCCGTCCCAGACCACGATCTTGTCGAACTTGATGCTTGAAATCGCTTGTGCGGACGCTTCGATCAAGTTGTCAAAGTGTTCGAGCATCATCATTTGGAACGCTTCTTTGGCACCACCGCATGCACTGATGATTTCCTTTAAGCCCTCCCCTTTCTTGGCGAGAATTTCGTACTGACCGCGTGCTTCCGCTTCCAGTTTTGCGAAGATCGCTTTCGCTTCCCCTTCCGCTTCGATCCGTCGTTGTTCGGCGTTCGCTTCGGCGTCGACGATCAATTTCGCTTTTTCCGCCTTCGCCGGGGCTTCCAGCTCGGCACGGCGTTTCGCTTCGATCCGTTCCGCTTCGGCCAACGCGGCTTTCGCTTGTGCCCGGTGTTCCGCTTCCAAAACGGAGGCGTCCGCTTCCCGTTTTTTCGTCTCGCCGATTCGGAACGATTCCGCCTGCTTCACCTGGAGTTCCGCTTGCGACGCCGCGATGACCGCTTTCGCCTTGTTTTCCCCTTCAATCGCAACGGCGTTCGCGTCGGCCAAATTGATACGCATATCCCGTTCCGCTTGCTTGACCTGCGATTCCCGCTGGAACGACGCCGTTTGCTCGCCGACCGTTTGTTCTTTTTCCAGTTCCGCCAATCGGACCGCTTGTTCCCGCTGGAGTTCGGCAAGCCGGACCGCTTGTTCCCGCTCCGCCTCACGGGTTCCGATCATCTGGATTTTCACGGCGTTGGCAACTTGGATCGCTTTTGCCTGTTCCGCTTCAGCGACCCGGGTTTCCCCCATTCGTTCGTTGTCGGCAACGTCGCCGCGGGCCTTTTGAATCGCTTCCGACGCCGCTTTCCGCCCAATCGCTTCGATGTAGCCCGATTCGTCGGTGATGTCGGTGATGTTGACGTTGATCAGAATCAAGCCAATCTTGCGGAGTTCCGGATCAAGCGAAGTCGTGATGTTGGTCAAAAAAGCATCCCGGTCGCGGTTGATCTCTTCAATGTGCATCGACGCGATCACTTGACGCA
This sequence comes from uncultured Planctomycetaceae bacterium, assembly GCA_964576215.1. Classification (GTDB taxonomy): domain Bacteria; phylum Planctomycetota; class Planctomycetia; order Pirellulales; family Thermoguttaceae; genus JAVBSX01. Next base: position 19,461 of record CAZNVM010000296.1, on the reverse strand, counting down.
ACTGGCCGAAAATGATGTCTTCCGCTTGTTTGGAGATTTCCGATTTGGAAAGTCCGAGCAGACGAATCGCGGCGTTTTGCATCAGCTCCGGAGCGGTTCCAATTGCAACGGTAAAAACGCTTGGAACGTTGACGCGGATATTTTCCATGGAAAGCGCGCCACGCAGTGGAATTTCGATCTGCATCGGTTCCAAGCCGAGGTAAGCGTAATCCTGCAAGAGCGGCACCACGAATTTCGCTCCGCCGTGAATACACTCGGAAGTCGCCCCTTTGCTCCCTTTTCCGTAAATCACGAGAATCCGGTTGCTCGGACAGCGTTTGTACTGTCGGACAAGCACGGCCAACGCCAAAACGACGAAACCGGCCAGGGCGATCAGCGTAACAACGACGACCACGGACAGAGGGTCCATTGCTGCAAAAAGAATCGATAAGCTCATGGAAATTGAGGGGAAAGGGGGCGTTTGGAAAACAGACCGATCATTTCTAGCTTTTTTACGAGGAAAAGTCAAGCCTGTTTTACCCAGATTTCCCAATTTGTGGCAGGCCGATAAGATTATGGTAGCCGGGAACAGAGCGGAGCGCAGTGACCGGATTTCTCCGCGATTCGGTCCGGTCGCTTTACTTCGTTGCGCTCCCGGCTGCCATTCATACATCCTGTCAGCGGCCTGAATTTTTTATTAAAAATGCTTGAACTTCGGAAAAATTTTGCTAGAATCTCTTGGAGCCGGGTGTTTTTTCTTTTTTCCCCTTTCCCGTTTTCTCCCATGAAATCCTTACTTTCCCGAATTTGTGAGACGTTGGCAGGTTCCAGTTCCCCCGAAAAATCGCCGGAAAAAATCCGGTCGCGACGACTCCACTTCGAGCCGCTCGAAAATCGGGAATTGCTCTCCATCAACATTGGAGGAATCGAGAGTACGTATCCCGCCCAGGGATTAGGGGCAGATACCGATTACGGCACCGTTGAAACTGCGAGAGCGGACGCCGATGTTACCACCCCGACACACCGGCTCACCGCCAACGCGGATGTCAGTGAAGCGGTGCCCGGCGGTACGATTAACCTAAAAGTATTCCACGAGCTTTTGGCGAGAGAGCCGGGAAATCTCGCGTTTGGACTCGGCATAACCGTTTCCTACAATCCCAGTTTTGTGGAATTTAATCTGGCGGAGTCGAGTCGTTTGTCCCTCGGTGCCATCGGTTCCCTGAGCCACAATGCGGCCACCCACTCCGTGAGCGTCGGCTGGAACGACGCCTCAGTTCAATGGCCCGGCACGGACTCGCTCATCGAGTTGCTTCATCTGAATTTCACCGTTCTCGAGACTGCTCCGGCGGGTACGGCTGTCTTTTCCATCACGAGCAGCAAAAAGGAGATATTCCCGGTCATTGAAGCCCCCAATGTTACCGTTACGATAACGGAGCCATTGGTACTACAATATCCCGACCTTGAAGCGTCCAACGGCGGCACAGCACCGGCTTCAGTCGTTAAAGGGGACACGTTTAGCGTTACCACAGGCACCATTAAAAACATTGGCGATGCCGTGTCCGGTGGTTATACGGTTACGTTTTATGCGTTGACCAGTCCCACGCAGCCCGTTACTTCGGGAATCAACCTCGGCTTCGTCAACAAAGCGAGTCTCGCCATCGGGGGAACAACGACGGCAACGCTCAATGTTACCAATACCAAGAGCGATCTGCTCACCGCCGAAACCTCCTATTATATCGGCTGGTGTATCACCGGCGTTGCCGGAGAAGCCGACACAAGCAACAACACGGGGCACAACCCGACGCCGGTGTTCGTGGTGACGCCGTTGGAAACGCCGACCAACCTGGCGGCAACGGTGAAGAGTGCAACGGAAGTCGATTTGGAATGGACGGAATCGGACGACGCAACGGATTACGAAATTCGGTACCGTGTGGAAGGTGTCGGTTCGTGGAGTACGGCCAACGTTACCATTACCGACCAGGCGGCAACAGTGAGTGGTCTTAGGCCGGACACCTCCTACGAATTCCAGGTCCGTGCGAAAAATAATGTGAGCTCGTCCCCTTGGTCGGCCTCGGTCGTGGAAAGAACGGAGGAAGTGACCATGCCGACGCACCTGATTACGGCGGAAACGGATGTCAGTGAAGCACGACCCGGCGACACAATCGTCCTGTCGGTGTCCCATGAACTCCTGGAGAAAGAGTCAGGAAATTACGCGTTTGGACTCGGTTTGGTCGTTTCTTACGATCCCGCTTTTGTAAAGTTCAATCTTGCGGACTCGGTTTGTTCACACCTTGATGATGTCGTTAATGACGTTGATCCCCTGGATCACGATGCGGTTGCCCACACGGTCAGTGTCGGCTGGAATGACGTGGATGCCCAGTGGCCGGGGACGGATGCTGTGGTCAAGCTACTGAGTCTGAATTTCACCGTTCTTGAGGAGGCACCGGCGGGTGTTGCCGTCTTTACCATTACGAGCAGTAAAGCGGAGGTATTTCCGGTGATTGAGGCGGAGGCCGTTGAAGTCAACATCGTATTGCCTTCGGAAACGCCGCCGGAAACGCCGACCAATCTGGCCGTTGTTGCACAGAGCACAACGGAAATCGGTCTGAGCTGGACGGCTTCGGAGGACACGACAGGTTATGAAGTCCAGTACTGCGTGGAAGGCACCGACTTGTGGCGCACGGCCAATGTTGTCGTGACCGGTACAACAGCAACAGTCAGCCATCTTACCCCTGGCACCGCTTACGAGTTCCAGGTTCGCGCAACAAATGAAGCCGGTGACTCGGATTGGTCGGATTCGGTCGTGGGAGAAACGGATGAAGTAACCACACCAACACACGCAATAACAGCCGAGACAAACGTCAATAAGGCGGTACCTGGTGATACCGTCATCCTGACGGTGTTCCACGAACTTTTGGCAAGAGACCCGGGGTATTTCTCGTTCGGCCTCGGCTTGATCGTTTCTTACGATCCCGCTTTTGTGGAGTTTAATCCGACCGGTTCGACCTATTTGCCGCTGGGTGCCGTTGGTGGATTTGCCCACGACGCGATGGCGCACACCATTAGCATTGGCTGGAATGATGCGAGTACCCAATGGCCGGGCACGGATGCGATTATTTCGCTACTTAGCCTGAGTTTCACCGTACTTGAGGCCGCTCCGACGGGCACCGCCGTCTTTGCAGTGGTGAGCAGTGGAGAAGAGGTATTCCCGGTGCTTGATGCAGGGGCTGTTGAGGTTGCGATAACATCGCCGTTGCCCGATCTCGTCGCGTCAAACGGCGGCACAGTGCCCGCCTCGGTGATCAAGGGAAACACGTTTAGTGTCACCACCGGCAATATCAGGAACCTCGGCAGCAAGGCGTCCGGTAATTACACCGTTACGTTTTATGCGTCATCCAATCTCTCAACGCTTTTCACTTCAGGGATCAACCTCGGCTCCGTCAACATGTCCGACCTCGCCGTCGGGGAAACAACGACCGCCACGCTCAACAATATTAGTACCGCGTCGCTTACCGTCGGCGAATCCTATTACATCGGTTGGCGTATCACCGGCGTCGCCGGAGAGGTCAATACAAGCAACAACACGGGCGGTAACTCGACGCCGATGCTTGTGGTAACGCTTCCGGATTCACCGAAGAGTTTGTCGGCAACGGTGAAGAGCACGACGGAAATCACTTTGACTTGGGCGGCCTCAACCGGTGCGACGGGTTACGACACTCAGTACCGCGAGAAAGGCACCAGTTCGTGGCTCCCCGGGCCGTCCGTTACCGGCACTGGCACCACCGTGACGGTCGGTGGCCTTACGGCCGGTAAGACTTACGAGTTTCAGGTTCGCACAAAGAATGACGCTGGCACATCACCCTGGTCGGCCTTGGTCGAGAAAAAAATACCGAAAGACTTGGAGATACTTGCCACACCAACCGGTGTCACGGCAACCAGCGTCAACGCATCATCGCTGACTGTCAATTGGAACCCCGTAACCAACGCCAACGGTTACATTGTGGAATACTCGACAAGTAGCACGTTTGCAAGTAACCAGAGCATTGATGTCAATAGCGGCACATCGACGACATTGTCCAGCCTCGTTGCCAACACGACGTATTACGTCCGTGTCATTGCCAAAGGGGACGGTGAAGTTTACGGCGATTCCAATCCCTCCGGTCCTGCGAATGCACTTACTTATCCGGGAACTCCGTTGAGTTTCGTTTCAACGGCGCAAACTCCGAAGAGCATCGCTCTGACTTGGAGTGCTCCTGTCGGAGGAGCGGCGTCCTACAAACTGGAACGTTCGCCCAACGGAACGAGCGGCTGGACGCAGATCGGCGGTACGATTACCGACACGAACTACACGGACTATGGTCTTACTCCCGACACCACTTACTATTACAGGGTGTCTGCCGTCAACGCATCGGGAACCTCCAGTCCAACTTCCGTTTTGTCGGCAAAAACGCAGCCACTTGCCCCGCTTGACCAACCGGTCATAACGTTCTCCAATGTCAGTGCAACATCGTTGACTTTCAGTTGGGACTTTGCGTCCCATGTCGGCGGTTACGTTGTCCAATACTCGACAAGCTACACGTTCGAAAATGCGTTGCCGGGCACTCCTACCGGCACGACAACGTTGATCGATCTCGACGCCAATACGATGTATTACGTTCGCGTCAAGGCCATCGCTGCCGACGGCAGCGATTATCTCGATTCGGAATGGGGCACGGCTTCCAAAGTAACGCTTCCCAATGTGCCGACGGGCTTGACAAGTCCAAGCCAGGGGACGAGAAGCATTCTGCTGTCCTGGAATGTTCCTGTCGGCGGAGCGGTCTCTTACATGTTGGAACGCTCGCCCAACGGAACGAGCGGCTGGACGCCGATCGGCGGCACGGTTGTCGGTACGAACTACATGGACAGTGGTCTTAACCCTGATACCACCTACTATTACAGGGTATCCGCCGTCAACGCTTCGGGAACGACCGCTCCGACTTCCGCTTTGGAAGTGAAAACGTTTTCGTTTATCCAATTGGCGTCACCGCAGGGCGTCGCGGCAACCGTCAAGGACGCAACGACGTTGACCGTCTCCTGGAATGACGTGCCCAACGCTTCCGGTTACTACGTTGAATACGCCACCAATTCCAGCTTTTCGGGAAGTGCCACGCAAACCGTTTGGGATACCACATGCGACCTCACCGGCCTGACGACGGGAACGAAGTACTATATCCGCGTTATCGCAGTCGGCACCGGCGATTACGTCGACTCACCGACTTCTGCCGCGACCGTCGTTTCGGCAACGCCGATACCGCCTGTTGCGAGTACGTCCCTCTTTGCCGTTGCTCCCGACGCCGGACCGTCGAGTAAGCCGATTGTACTGGTCTATGATGCCGTAACGGAAACGCTGTTGTTTGAAATCGTCGTGAATGAATACGGTGCCAACTACACCGGCGGATTGCGCATTGCCACCGGCGATATTAACGGCGACGGCATACCGGACATCGTTGTCGTACCGGGACGCAACGCCGCTCCCACCGTATTGGTTTACAGTGGTGCCACAGGGCAGTTGCTGAGTAATTACTGTATTCCCGCTTCGGCAACCTACGGCAACAGCTTTAAAGACGGCTTGAACGTCGCCGTTGGCAACGTGACAGGCGGTAACGGTCTAAACGGTATCGTCCTCATTCCCGGCGACGGCCAGGCGGTCGTCAAGGTCTTCGAAAACGCCGGGCGCGGTCTGGAACCTGCCCGGGAGTTCAACGCCTTTGAGGATAACAAACAATATATCGGCGGCGGTTCCATTACCGTTGGCAACACGGAAACCTCCGTAACTTCGGGCGGTCATTCGCAAATCGTGGTTGGGTCCGGCGTTGGAATCGCTCCGGTTGTTCGCATTTTCGACGTCGTCAAAGACCAGCCGGCCTACCGGGCGATTCATGAAATCAAACCCACCCGATCCGATTCGCTTGGTGGCGTCAATGTCGCTCTCGGCGATTTCAACGGCAACGGGTTCAACGAACTCGTCGTTTCCGAGAGAAACGCCGGACGTTCCTGGGTCGATATTTATCTGCTTTACCCGGAAGGAGGAGTAAAACATCTTACCGGAGTCCAGGCTTTCGGACCGGACGAAGGGAATAGTGTTACGGTTAATATCACCGTTCGTGGTAACGACAACGGCGTGACCGAAATCCTCGCAACGCAAGGTGCCAAAGGCAAGGCCGGTTCCACGATCCGCAAACTCCAGATTGATCCTCAAACGCTCAAATTGAAAATTGTCGATAGTATCCTCGCGGATTGGTCGAACGATCTTGGCGGCGGGATGTTTATCGGGTAACGATGCGCTTTGCGGCCACATGAATTATGTCCAAGACCATCCTCATTGCCGACAGTGGTTCCACGAAAGCGGATTGGCGTCTGATTACTCCCGAAGCCGTAGAATCCTATGCGACGCCGGGATTAAACCCTTACCTGCATACGGACGACGGGTTGTTTCAGGAAATCGACCAAAACCTGCAACCGAAAATCCACTGTCCGGTGGACAAAATTTACTTTTACGGGGCCGGGGTTGCCAACGAGGAGAAAGCGGAGCTTCTCCGGCAAACGCTTCGCCGGGTGTTTCTTTCGGCTCAAACCGTTGAAGCGTATTCCGACCTTTTCGGGGCCGCTCGTGCTCTTTGTGGCACCAGAGCGGGAATCGTGTGTATCTTGGGGACCGGCTCGAATTCCTGTTACTACGACGGGCAAACGCAGGTCGATCATGTTCCCCCCTGCGGCTACATCCTCGGCGACGAAGGAAGCGGAGCGGTGCTTGGCAGGAAGTTGCTTTCCGCTTTCCTCAAACGTGCCTTAAGTACGGCGGCTCACCAAAAACTGATCGAGCAACACCAATTGACGAAGGACGAAATTCTGGAGCAGGTCTACAAAAAGCCGTTTCCGAACCGCTACCTGGCGGGGTTTGCGATCTTCATGCGGGAAAATCTTGACGACGAATCCATCGCGAAACTGATTGAAACCGGTTTCGAGGAATTTCTGGACCGCAACGTGGTCCATTATCCCCAACACAAGGAACTCCCGATCCATTTCACCGGTTCGATTGCGTTTTATTTCAAGGAGCCGTTGGAAAAGATTCTGCGGCAACGGCAACTACAGCTTGGTCGCATCATCCAGACCCCGGCAGACGACTTGGCGGAGTTTCATCGGGATAGAGAATACGTTGTTTGATGGACACTTGCTTGTCGGTACAGGACGCCTATAATGGATGGGTGAAGTGGTTGATGAGTACGGAATGAGTGAGCGAGGGACAGCGCAACAGGACAACGGGGAAAATGAAGTTTTAATAACGGGCAGAACATCTGAAGGAAACATGACCAACACAAAACTATCCCAGGCAAAAAGTGCCAAGAACGACGAATTTTATACGCAGTGGGCTGACATCGAGCGAGAGGTCCAAGCGTACTTGGAGTTCGATCCCGATGTGTTCCGGGACAAAACGATTTTGTGCCCGTGCGATGATCCGTACGAGAGCAACTTTTTTAAGTATTTTGCCCTAAAATTTAAGGAATTCAAGCTCAAAAAACTCATTGCTACCTGCTATGCAGGGTCTCCCATTGCCAACGTGCAACTGTCCTTATTTGACGAGGAAAGCGAAGAAAACAAGACGACAAGGCAACCGCACAAAATCGAAATCACGGAAGTCCCGGATTTGAACAACGATGGTTCGGTGGATTTGGAAGATGTTGAATTGCTTCTTGCCAGTGATAGAAATCATTTAACCCGACTGAAAGGCGACGGCGACTTTCGAAGCGACGAGATAAAAAAACTGAGAGACGAAGCCGACATCATTATCACCAATCCGCCGTTTTCGCTTTTCCGGGAATTTCTGGCATGGATTGTAGAGGCGGATAAACAATTTCTTGTCATCGCCAATATGAACGCAATTACCTACAAAGAGGTATTTCCGTTAATCAAGAATAATAAAATATGGCTTGGTGCAACAGGAAATGGGAGCGACATGGTTTTTGCAGTTCCCAAAGGTTTCGAGATAGCGGAAAAGGATAGAGAAAAGGCGGCGCGTCTCGGATATGTTGGCGACTATACACGCCTTGGAAATTCATGTTGGTTCACCAATCTCGACCACGGGCGACGGCATTTACCTTTGGAACTGATGACAATGGCAGATATTTTTGAATATAGCAGACATAAAGAAATAAGAGGTAGGAAAGAATACGACAAATATGACAATTACGACGCGATTGAAGTTCCTTTTACCGATGCCATTCCCGACGATTACGACGGCGCGATGGGCGTGCCGATTTCGTTTCTTGATAAATACTGTCCGGAGCAGTTTGAGATTCTGGGGATCACGAAGACATGGTTCGGTGGTGCTAACAAGACATATTCCAACCAAATTCAAGTAAACGCCAACGGAAGCCAGAGCCAGAAGTTGGTGTCCAAACTCAATGATGGTGCAGCAATAAAAGTGGATACGCCGCCGTTAAATGAAACATACTATATCGTTGACGGTGCGTATTATACACAAGTATACGCCCGCATTCTCATTCAACACAAAAGAGCAACAAAATGAAAACAACGCTTCGTACCTACAAAGTCCGCGAGATAGTGGACGGCTTCGTCTATAGCGAACTCGAAGGCAAAGGGTTGTTCGGACTTTCCGGCAAACTGACGATTCAGCCGGAATACCAACGTAACTATATCTATGCCGACGGCAAAAGAGATGTTGCCGTTATCGATTCACTGCTCAAAGGGTATCCTTTGGGATTGTTCTATTTTAACGATACAACCGAAGATCAATCTGAAGTTTTGGACGGACAACAGCGGATTACTTCGGTCGGTCGTTTCATTACGGGCAAATTCGCCATCGTTGACGAAAACGGGTACCATCAGGTTTTCAGCTCGTTGACTCCCGACAAGCGGACCAAAATCATGGAGAGTGAACTCTTGGTCTATCATTGCAACGGCGAGGAGAATGAGATCAAAGAATGGTTCAAGACGATCAATATCGCTGGCATACCGTTGAACGAACAAGAATTGCGCAATGCAATCTACTCGGGGCCCTTCGTAACGCTAGCAAAAGCTGAGTTTAGCAATTCCTTCAACCATAGCATTCAAAAATGGGTTACTTTCGTAAAAGGGAACGTTAAACGGCAGGATTACTTGGCGACGGCGTTATCTTGGGTTGCCCAATCCAAAGGGCAAGAAATTGAAGGGTATATGTCGGCACACCGTTTTGACGACAATATCAACGAGTTGAAGACCTATTTCAATACGGTGATCGACTGGGTTTCCGGAGTTTTCCGCAGTAAACCGCCGGAAATGTGCGGGCTTGAATGGGGACGGCTGTACGAGACATATCATCAACAATCGTACGATCCTTCCAAAGTGGAGAACACGGTAGAGCGACTCTATGGTGACGATTACGTAAGAAAGCGAAGCGGTATCTTCGAGTATATTCTCGGCGGCGAAACCGACACGCGGCTTTTGGAAGTCCGGGTATTTGACGATGCAACGAAAAAGGCGGTGTATCAGCAACAGACCGCCGACGCCAAAAGTAAAGGAACATCGAACTGCCCGTACTGCGTCATGGGACACGATGCGTCCAGAAACAAAATTTGGGACATCAAAGACATGGACGCCGACCACGTCACGGCATGGAGCAAAGGCGGAACGACAAATATCAACAATTGCCAGGTGCTCTGCAAAACGCATAACCGCGCAAAGGGGAACAGGTGACACCAAACCCCGAATATCACGAAGCGGTCGCGTGGCTTGAAAATCGTATCAATTACGAAACGTTTCAGGCGATCCCTTACACGGAGCTGGAAAACCGGTTGACGGCGTTTCGCGGTCTTCTGGAATTCCTCGGTTCGCCCGACCGGAAGTACGCCGTCGTTCACGTCGCCGGGACAAAAGGAAAAGGATCAACCTGCATCTTACTGGAGCAGATTCTTCACCAGGCGGGATACCGCACCGGTCGGTTCAGTTCGCCGCACCTTCACTCGCTCATGGAACGGTTCACCATTGATGGTGTCCACTGTGAAGAATCGCTCTTTGCGGAAATTCTCTTCGACCTGAAAAATCGTATCGAAAATTGGGAAAGCACCCATTTTTTGTTGACGTATTTCGAGTTGACGACGCTTTTCGCTTTTGAATACTTTGCCCGGCAAAACGTGGAGATTGCCGTCGTCGAGGTCGGCCTGGGCGGACGGCTTGATTCCACCAACGTCTGCCTTCCGGCGGTGTCCATCATCACCAGCATCAGCTACGATCACGTCGAACTGCTCGGCCCGACGCTTGCGGACATCGCCCGGGAAAAGGCCGGGATCATCAAGCCCGGCGTCCCGGTGGTGTCAGGAGTCCGGGATCAAGAGCCGGCGAACGCGATCCGAACCATCGCGGCGTCACGTGGTGTCCCGCTCCGCGAATGGGGCCGGGATTTTTCGTCGCAATTATGTCTGCAAGGGGCGAATTCCCCGTTGACGTTCGATTTTCTATCGCCGTCACGGTGCTGGATGCCGTTGGAATCACCCGTTTGGGGGGAACATCAAGCCCGAAACGCTTCATTGGCGATTGCGGCAACGATGTTACTGGAAGAACAAGGTTGGAATATCCCGGAAGAGGCGGTGCGCCGCGGACTACAATCGGTCCGGCTTCCGGCCAGGGTGGAAATTCGTTCCCAAAATCCTCTGGTGATTGTCGACGGGGCGCACAATCGGGAGTCGGTTCGGGAACTGGTTGAAACGCTCAAAGTTCATTACCGCAACGAAAAAGGGGAAAAAATTCTCCTTTTCGGTTCCATGCTTGACAAAGACAACGACGGGATGTTGCAGGAGTTGGTGCAATACTTCGATTGGATCATTTTCACGCAACCTTCAGGCAATCCAAGAGCGTGTCCGGCCCAAAAATTGTACGAGATTGCCATTTCGCATAAACCTGAAATCGGCGAAACGGTTCCCAATGCGGCCCAGGCATTCGCAAAAGCAACGACACTGGCCGGTGCCGACGATTTGATTTGCGTAACCGGTTCCTTTTACCTGGCGGCGGAAATCAGGTCTATTCAAAGTCGTTGATACATTTTCCAAGACGTATGGAAAAACGAGTTTCCTCCACAGAGTCGTCTTCTTCAATGAGACCAATCGTAATTCGGTCGAAGTGAATTTCCCGTATGGCGCAATCGACCCCGTCCATTTCGAAGCGGTCGTCGACGCCGAGCCAGAGTTTGTCCCCCTTCAACCGGCGATCAAGCTGAACCCGGTAGACGCCGTTGACATCGCTGATGAAGGCCACGTATGTGTGCATCGCTTCCGTGTATTTTTGGTCCGGCAGTTTTGGGGGAGGGTCTGCCGGTCTTTCCTGCACCGGCGGTCTGTAAACGGAAAAGAGTGCCCGCTCGTTGATTTGCCGCACCTGATCGCTGAGGATTTGCTGAAAATCCTCATCTGGATTGGGGAGCCAGGGAATGGTCGTTTGTCTTCTCGCGGAATCCAGAGCGATTGCTTCAATATCCATGCTGATTTCCATCCTGTTCGACTGATCGAGCGGCCTGATCGAAAGCGAGCGGATCAATTGAAGAAGTTCCGCTCCGTAAAACTCCCGGAGCAGGCTTGTCAATTCTTCGAGACTCGCGTTTCCCGTCAGTTTGTACGAAAATGTTTGAAAACCGCTGGACCGATTCGTCCGGGACGCCGCTGCGGAACTTGCGCCCGGTGAACTTGAGGTGAGTCTGAGATTCTGAAAACCGGATTGCCTCGCCAAATCCGAAATGTGATTCGAGTATCTTTCCCCGATCATCGCTCCTTGTGGAAGCGATTGACTTACATAATCCGCCAGTTTTTTCCGGATTTCCGCTTTTTTCTCCACGGCTTGTTCGAGTTTCCGTACTTCTTCCCGAAGCACGTTACGCTGTTGGAACACACGGGAAGACGTTCCGCCGTAAAGCGAATACAAGAGTGGTATCAGCACAAGAAACGCCAAAACCCCCGCAATAAGCAAAAGCTGTTTTTCTCGTTTCGTCATGGTATTTTCGCCTCCGCACCCTGAGCCGCGTTTTCTGATTTTTCCAATTCGTCTTCCGGTTTTTCTTCCGGCGTAATCTCCCCCGGTTCATCCTCCATTGTTTTGTTTTCGGTCGTTTCTTCCGTGATTTCTCTCAGGAGAGCAGCAACCGCGACGGCATCCGACTTTGTTGCGCCCCCTTTGTGGGAAATTTCAACGATAAAATCAATCGGTTGCGGATAATTTGGATTGTTCGATGCCCTGCTGTCAATCGATCCTCGGGACGGCTGGTGTGTTTCATCCCATGTTTGTTCGACCGCTTGAGCGGCAACCTCGGCGTTTTTTGCGAGTCCCTTGATCGCAAACACCCCTTTGCCCGGAGTCGGAACCGTGATGTTGAGACCGGTCAACATGAAATTTTCCGACGATGGCACCCTTGCGCCGAGCCAACTGAGTTGGGAAAGCCAGTCGAATCGGTTCGCTTCCCAAGCGGTGATGGAGCTTAGCAGTTTTTGTTGCTGTTCCACCTCGTTCGCTTCTTTTTTCAGCTTTTCCTTCAGAAAACTCAGTTGTCTGACTTCCTTCGTTGCGGCGTAATTTCGCCAAAGCCCGAAGCCGACCGTTAACATAAGAAGCAAACCGATTGCCAATACGATCACCGTGAAAAGCTGTTGTTTGCTGTTGTCCGGCGGACGACGCTTCGGATTGATGTAATCAATATCACTGGGAATCCCACGACCGGCCAAAAGGGCTGCACCAATGAGCGGCGCATAAAGCTCCGGAAACGCGGGCAAATTTTTCTTGAGTCTTCCCGCAAGTTTGATCTCATCCCAAGGATCAAACTGCATTACGGGCAAGGTTAATGCGACGGAAAGACCGTTGGCAAGCTCCTGATGATCGCCGCTGTTTCCGAGCATGATGATCTGATCGACCGTAATTCCCTGGATTTCATTTTGGACCGCGATGAGTGTCCGCTTGATTTCCGCAAGAATTTGCGATGTAAGTCCGGCGATTTTTGTTCGCTGGGCACGGTCTCCGAACAATCGCGGCGAACGCATAAACACCGGTTGACCACGAAAAATGATCGTCAACAACACTTCGGTCGGATCGACTTCGACGAGCAGGTACGTTTTTTTCGTGGAAAACGACGGCATTTGCCGCAAGAGGAACGTTTCTTCACAGGGATGCAAAACGATCCGTTTGAGATTCAGGTTCGCTTTTTCGCACAACGCCGAAATTTCCTTGACCAATTCCGGTCGAATGATCGACGCCAGGATGCGCCGTTTGGAAGCACCGGTTTGTTCGGCTTTTCCGTTTTTTTCGGTATTGCCGTAAAAAGTGATCGTCGAAATTTCTTCGCTCTCGGTCTGCTCGTTCAAGACGAAGAAATCCAACGGAGAATTGGGATCGTACCGATTGAACTCTTTTGGAGCTTGAAACCGTATCGCGTCGGGCAGTTCCTCGTTGGGGATCGGCGGCAGCGAAAGGGGACGAACCTCCACTTCGCTACGGCTGACCACGAAAACGACGTCCGCTTTGGCGAGTTTGTGTTCCTGAACAAACTGCACGACGGACTCGCCGATGCTTTCCGGGATCAGGTTTCGCAACGACTCCGCTGTCACGGCACGAAATTCGCCGCTCTTGTCGGACGGAGATTTCAACGACAAATACGAGGCGTTTTCAAAAACGACGTCTTTCCCCTGATTCTTCGCAACCAAGAGAAGAAGCTGATTTTCGTCCCACGTAATAGTTAAAAATGACACGAGAGAGAGGATGAAGGAGAGACAGACCGCCGGTACAGTATACCATATTATCTTCAACCCCGGAGGCTGGAAAACGGGCCGAGGGCTGTTAGGCTGTTAGCGACGGGGCTTGCCCCGTGTGGGAGTGAAGTAAACTCAACACGCGGCCCCGCCGCTAACGGGAATGACGCTAACCCCCGCACTTTTTCGATTGATTGTAAAGGGCGGTCCATTTTTCGACGGCTTCAGCGGCTGCGCTGCGAAGTGCGAAGGCACGGTCCTGCGTTGCGTCCTTGAGAGCGCGGAGAGCTTCCACCGTTAAAACCGTCGCAAGTGCCTCGCAACCGGCGATACGCACATTCATGTCGTCGTCCGTCTGGATGACGTGGATAAGCTGATCCTGGTATTCTTTGCCTAAACCCATGAATTGCAAGGCCCGAACTGCGGCGATTCGACGGACCGGCAGGATACTTGTGATTTCCGAGGCAAGCGTTTTATCGGTCCCCGTATCCACTTTGCGAACAATCCGGCCAAGCAACTTTGCTTGCGTTTCCGTCAATTGAACGACTTTCTGAAGGTAGGAATCGAGGTGAAAATCGGGCATTAAATCATAAACCGTTTGAAACAGTTCCGGCTCCGATCTCTGATCGACGCACCGGGCAATCACCTGGTCCGCTTCCTTAAAACCACGGCTTTTGATAAGTTTCAAAATCGAAGAACAAACGACGGGGTCCGGGTCGTTTACGACCTCCATAATCAACGCGTTGAAGTCGTCCCCGGTAAAACTGCGAAACGCTTCCGCCGCCACCCGGCGTCCTTCCGGCGAACAACTGGCGAAAATATAGCGGAACAGCTCGATCACCCGTTCTCTCGGCAAAGCAATGTTCGAGATGAGTTGAACGAATCCGCCCTCCAAACCTTCGAGAATCGCCGGTAATTCCGGGTTGTCCGTTTGAAGCCATTCAAAATCCTTGAAGCGTTTGAGAGCCTGTTTTGTGGTGGCGGGCAATTGTCCACCGCCGATAACCGTGAGCAAATAACGGACAAACCTCACATCTTTTCGCCGACAAAGAATTTGGTCGATCAGCGGAGGCGAACCGGCATCATCGACGAAACTCAACAGGAGCCGCAAATACCCGCCGTGTTCACCGTTTTCGAGCAAATCGAGGATCGTTTTGACCGCTGACGAATGTTGATCGGCCAAAATTCCGAGGAAGGAGGAATAATCCTTTTTCGTCACAATGAGAAGTGCCTTGATCGGTTCGATCATCCCATGAATACTGAAACGTCGGACCGTATCTTCCAGTTCCGTCGATATCCACTCACGACGCCGGTCGAAATTTCTTACTTCCGTCGCATTGGTACAGGCCGCGAGCTCCTCGTAGAATTTCTCGGCAAGATCATAGACGGCTTTTGCGGCAAGCACCGCCAAGTCTTCTTTCGGGGAATCCATCAGCGGCAAAATGGATTTAAGACCATCATAAAGCCGGTGCCTGAGAATCAGGTCAATCGCTTGTTGAATCAGTTCCTGATCGTTGCTTCGAATCGCCGCGTCGGCCAACCGGGCCAACCGGTCCGGATTGACGGCGGTCGTCAGGAGCCATTCCGATTCGTCAACCAAAAACCGGGAAAAAAGCTCCAATGAGATTGCAGCGTCTCTTTTCAGGAAGAGCGCATCGAAAGCCTGAGACCGAACTTTCCAATCTTCATTATCGAGGAGGATACGAAGAAGGTCGTTCGACGCAGGATTCTCGTTTTGAGTGAGAAATTTGACGGTTTTATCGAAAAAAGCGGTTCCCATAGCAATTAAATTCTCCTTCCGAACCATTTGAAACAGAGTTCACGAATTAAATCTTCCTGGGCAGCGAAAGATTGATGGCCAATCGCTTTTCGGAACACATTCATATCGACGAAAACCAGGGATGGGTATTTGAGATCGAAAATCTGCACGATTTGGTCCAGCAGGGCCTTGGTGGAGCGATCGAATCCATGCAACTTGCACAGATCGTTGTAAAGAGCTTGATGTCCGACTTTGGGACTGAAAAGACCGAAAGGCATAGGTTTGTAGGGCCGAAGCCAAAGGGCGTAATTGGGATTCAAAATGTGAGACGGCTTGAACTTACATAATAATACTACATTTTTTGGTCTTAACAAGTCGATTTTGTGGGAAAAACGCAAGAGAACTGCAAAGTCCCTGGGAACGCAGGCATCTTGCCTGCGCGAGGCAGGCTGGAAGCCTGCGAACCCAGGGGCAGGCAAGATGCCTGCGTTCCCAGAGGTGCCCTCCATTTCTATCCATTTTGAACAATGCCGTTCTCTTGGGGAAAAACAGTCAAGGATGTCCGCAAATCGGATTACCCACTCGTTGCAAAGGTTAATTTCGGCGGGAATCCTTAACCTTTTTTGGCTGTGATAACGGAACACATGTCCTCGGCCTTGATCGGAAATTGCGCATCGACGAATCCCGCTGATTCCATATCTTCACGGATTTCGTCGAACGTGTAAACCCTGCCGGTTTCCGTGTTGGCAAGCATATTGACGCCGAAAAACGCCCCCATCACCGGCTTGGTACGGTCCGGGTTCATCACAATGTCCCGAACGGCAAGAGTGCCGCCTTTGTCCAAAGCGGCGTAAATCTTCCGGTAAAGATCACGGGATTTCTCCCGATCATGTTGGTGAATGATCGCACTGAGCCAAACGAAATCAACGCCGCTCGGCAAGTCGTCCCGGTAAAAGTCGCCCCCTACAAACGTTGCCCGGGGGACAAGACCGGCGTCTGCAAGCCGTTTTTTGACAACCGTCAAACTGTCCGGCAGATCGAAAAGCGTCGCTTTCGCCTCCGGTACGGCGTTCAACAACGCAATCGTGAAGGTTCCCGGTCCGGAACCAACATCCAGAACATGCCGGAACGAAAGCAGGCCGGCCTGTTTCATTTTTTCGACGAGCGGTCCGGCCAGCGTACAGGAAACGGAGTTCATTGCCTGGATAAACGACTCCCAATCCGCTCTCGACCCATGAATACTCGCATGGTCCGGGGCCGGAACGCCGGTTTTCACCGTCCAAGCCAATTGGCCCCATTGCCGCAGACAATGCGCCGCATGTCGAATCATCGGGAGAAAGGAGTTCGTGTGCCTCGAATCGAGAGCGTCACGGTATTCCTCCGGGACGGAATAGGAATCGTCGCTCTTTTGAAGCACTCCCAAGGCGGCGAGCGCGTCGAGAATCACGGTCGTTCCGCGAGGGTCCGTTTTGGCTTCCCGGGCGATTTGCGCCGCAGACAACCCTTGCGAAGCGCAAAGCATCGGGGCAAAAAGATCAAGTTCTCCCGCACACACCAAGACACAGGAACCCTGATAAGAATTCAGTATTTGCTGAAGTTTTTGCATAGGAATTACGAATTGCGAATTACGAATTACGAATTACGAATTACGAATTACAATAATTTCGTAATTCGTAATTCGTAATTCGTAATTATTAAGCTCCGTGTTTTTCGAGTTTTTCGCGGAGAGTGTCGGCGGTAAACGGTTTGACAAGATAATCGGTTACGCCGGCCTGGATCGCCTGAAGGACACGGCTCTTTTCCGCTTCCGTTGTTACCATAATCACCGGAACTTTCGGGTCTTGAGCACGAATTTGCTGGAGCACTTCCAAACCGTTCAGACCCGGCATATTCCAGTCGGTCAGAACCATGTCAAATGCACCCGGCTTGAACATGGCAATCGCTTCCGCACCGTCGGCTGCTTCGGCAACATCGGTTACACCAACGGCCTGGAGCGAGCGGAGAATGATCTTGCGCATGGTACTGGAATCATCGGCCACCAAAACTCTCATCGTAATAAACCTCTAAATCAAAATCTGTGGGAAAAACACTCCAATTTGTTTGAATCTCATCGAAACAAACAAAACAAAAAACAACAACGAGTTCTCGTTTTTTATGCTTCTTCTTCGAGTTCGACATAATCACCGGGAATTGCGCGAAGAATTTCGTCGGCACTGGTGATCCCTTCATCGAGTTTCTGCTGTGCGTCGCTTCGCAAATCGATCATTCCCTGCTGGACCGCCGCCTTGTGGATCGCATGTGCCGACGCCCCTTGCCGGATCAAACGTTTGACCTCCAGCGTACCGCGAAGGACTTCACCGACGGCAAGCCGCCCGATATATCCGGAATTCATACAGTTCGGACAACCGACGGGGACGTGAATTTTACGCAAGTGACCGTCACCCTCTGTCGTGATTGTATTTCCGTTGATATCCTTTCCATGACCGTTTTCGTCCGGATCGAACGATTCCAGAGGCATTTTGCAATCCGGGCACAGCCTTCGCACAAGCCGCTGCGTAACGATCCCCAAAAGGCTGGACGCGAGGAATTGCGGTTTGACGCCGAGAACGATCATCGCTTCGACGGCACCGGCAGTCGTTCCAGCGTGGGATGTTGCGAAAACGAGGTGTCCGCTGTTGGCCGCTCGGACGACAATGTCGGCGGTCATCGGGTCACGAACTTCGCCGACCATAATCACGTCCGGCGATTGCCGGAGCACGCCGCGAAGCAGGTCCGGAAAATCGACGCCGCGACGCAGGTTCACCTGCGATTGATGCGTTCCTTCAAGCGTGTATTCAATGGGATCCTCAAGCGTGTGAATCTTTCGGGTTCCGTCGTTGAGAAAATTCAAACAAGCGTAAAGGGTCGTCGTTTTTCCCATTCCGGTCGGCCCGGTTACCAAAATCAAGCCGCCGGGCCGGTTGGTTAGCGACATGAGCCGCATGTAATTCGTCGGGTGAAAACCAATATCTTCAATTTTGAGAAGATTTTTTTCGCGGTCGAGAATACGAATGGCCAAATCCTCGCCGAAAAGCGTTGGAAGCGTCGACAAACGCAAATCGATGTGTTGTTTTTCCGTATTGAGTGGAACCGAAACACGACCGTCTTGCGGATGCGGAGACTTGGAAATATCCATATCCGCCGTCGCTTTGATGTGGCTGATCAAACGCAAACCGTCCTCTCGAACCAGAGAGCCCCAGGAACAAATGGAACCCATGTACCGAACGGCAACGTCCACCCGGTCTTCGCGGCAGGTTAAAAACAAGTCGCTTGCCACGATTCGTAGGGCTTCATTAAGTATGTTACTGAAGAACTCATCGACTTCACCCTCAAAACTTTCGGAAAAGGTGACGTCGGTTAATTGATCGCTGGAAATGGTGGGGCGGGGTGTTGGTCTCATGGTCAAAAGCGGGGAAAAGTCCAGAGGAAACGATTCTGAGAAAAGGCACTTTCTTGGATTATACCTTATTGGAAAAACAAAAGATACACCCCACTAAGGAAAATTTTTACCGAAAATGAAATTTCATGGAATTTTTGGGAAAAAATCGGCCTTCGTCATTGCGACAAGCCGTCATTATGGAACAGTATAAAAATAACAACCGCACTTTGTGAATGGTAGCCGGGAACGTAACGCAGTGAAGTGACCGGATTTCCCCGCTGTTTGATCCGGTCACTGCGCTGCGTTCCCGGCTGCCATTGTTATTTTTATACTGTTCCTATGCAATACTCCATTCCGGCTTCTATTCGCTCTTAACCCAATCCATTTGACTCGTAAACTTTCTCCTTTTAGCCCGAATAATTCATAGGGTGGGTGGTTTTAAAGTTGGTCGTTTGTGGTAAGATGTTGTTACTGAACAAGTTGCGACGGAATCGCAACACATTTTGCCCAACAAACGACCAAACAGAGTGTACCATGAAATCGCCCGC
>CAZNVM010000295.1:0-5035 GCA_964576215.1 uncultured Planctomycetaceae bacterium | reverse complement strand
CGTCGACAAGTTTACGATTTTTACTGATTTTACCGTCATTTCGCTTCGCTTCATTCCGGCTTTTATTGGGGGAGATGAATAAAAGCCGGAATGGAGCATCGCGAAATGACGGTCTCGATACAAACTTGTCGACGGACTGGCAGTGCCTTTGGGGGCCACTTGTAACTTGTTGACATTTTTCTGCAAACCCGTTAAAATGTTTCTTCGGTCGTCGTTTTTCGTTTTTCAGCTCCACAACCGATCAATCAATGATTATTTACGAAGGAACCTCTTGTCCGCCAGAGAGGGGGTACATTGCCGTTGTTGTTTCGAAATTTAATCGGACCATTACGCAGCGTCTTTTGGACGGTGCCTTGGCCACGTTGCGGAAATACAAAGTCCGCGAGGAGGATATTCGCATTGGTTGGGTTCCCGGTGCGTTCGAAATTCCTTTGATTGCACGTCGTTTTGCCGACGATGACGATTGCCGGGCCGTGATTTGTCTCGGAGCGGTCATTAAGGGGGAAACGTCTCATGATGAACATATCAACCGAGCCGTGAGTCTTGAAATCGCAAAAGTTGCGACGGAAACCAACAAGCCGGTCGTTTTCGGCGTCTTGACCTGTAACACCGTTGAGCAAGCGGAAGCTCGAAGCGGTGCAAAGGAACAGACCAAAGACAAAACCATTGATCCGACTGCGGGCAACAAAGGGGCCGAAGCCGCCGAAGTCGCTTTGGAAATGATCGACCTTCTCTCCGAAATCCCGGAACCCAAGACGCCCTTTGACGACATGTTTTCCGGTTTCATGGATTCCCTGAATGGAGAGGAGGACGATGACGTCTACGATTACTGGGACGACGATGAGGGAATGTTCGATATACTTCCACCACCCAAAAAGAAAAAGAAAAAAGGAACTGGTAAAAAGTCGCTTAAATGACTTGAAGTTTTCACGTTACCACCGGGGGCACCGCTTACTGCGTGCGCGGCTCTGATTGGGTTTATTAGCGAAAAATGGCATCTGATTGGTCGTTGGTAAGAAACACGAAAAGACACGAAAAGCGCAACTTTGTGCCTTTCGTGTCTTTTTTCGGATAAACCACCCATTCCAAAACAACCCTTATCTGCTCCGAAAGATCGGCGAGAACGGGCCTTTGGCGGAACCGTCGTCGAAATCCAACCACCACTTTCCATCGTGCCATTCCAAGGTGGTTTTTCTCCAGCCCACCGGCGGCTGCGGATACGGGTAGAACGGTCCGATATTCGGCCAGCAGTCCGGTTTGTAGTATTTCGGATACGTGACCTGAGAGTAATTAGGATGTGCGGCATAGCTCGGCCAGGCATAGTTCGGCAGATTCGGTTTGCAACCGCCGCTGTGTTGTGTGCCGGCCATCGCAACGCCTCCCTGCCCACTCTCCTGGACGAAATCTCGCGGTCCACGGGTTACATAACCGACCGGTTGAGCACCGATGGCAAGCGGCGTCTGCATAACGACGTAGTTTGCCTCTCTTACCGGAACAGCCTGGCTGTTGCCCACTTGTAAAATGGTTTCCGTTTTGCTTTCGTCTTCGAGGTTACCGGTAGTAACGACGACCACAGGAAGCGGTGCCTTTTTGGTCGGAATTCGGCTTGCTTGACGTGCCGGGGGCATTGCAACGGTTTGCGACTTTGAGGTCGCTTGAACCGGTTTATTCATTGCAATTTGAACGATTTCCGTTTTTTCGGCACGCGGCAAATTGCCGGTTGCCGTGGCAACAGTCGCTTTGGTCAATGTCATTTCATTCTCGATCAGTTTGACGCCATTGACCTCGGAAACAAACTGAATCATCTTGAGCATTTCCGAAGGGGAAGCAACCTGACCGCTAAGCCAAACCTTACCGTCTTGAACCTGAACGGTTATGTCTTCATTCGGAAATTGTGCACTCAAACCGGCCGCAATACTGTCTGCAATGGTTTGATTATCAGCCCGAACCCCAACGGCCGACACGGCAATCATGAGGCTGGCTAATGTGAGTACAAAAAAGTGTCGCATGCGTTTTCTCCTCTGTCAGGTCGTTTTGTCAAATCGCAAAAGTCGCTGTCGTTAATGACGTTAATTTGGTGAATGGGTGAGATGAATCCTCCGAAAAAGCCGGTCTTTCCAAATAGTCCCGTTTTTCCGGTAATTCATGCTTACCTCATTTTTCGGAATTTTCCGATAGTAAGGTAAAACGTTTCTGTCAAAAATCATCGCTTTTTTCCGATTATAGCGGGTATTTCGCCTAATTTTGGTAAACTTTAACGAAAAAACAAAGATTGCGCGACAAGTGAGGGGATAAGCAAGAATGTTTACCAAAAAAGTCGTCTATTGTCTCTGCCACGCAACGCCAATGCACCGTCCAAAAAATTCATTTTTCCGTCAAAGTCGGCGTAATGATTTTTTTCGTTTGTCCACGTATGATTTGAAGTTTCAGCGTATCACCGACTTGGGACTCGGCGATGAGGATGACCAAGTGGGTATCGTCTTCGACCGTCGTTGCGTTGTAGGTGAGGATAATGTCCCCCGGTAACAATCCTCCCTTTTCTCCCGGCGAGTTGGAAGTCACTTTTTCAATGCGAGCTCCGATCATGCGATCCAGTCCGGCCTTTTCGGCGGCGGTCCAGTCGAACTTCGGGTCCAGCTCGACTCCCAAGTACGGTCGAACCACCGTGCCGCTCCCGGCAAGCTGCCGTGCCGAACGCATGACGGAATTGATCGGAATCGCAAACGCCACCCCCTCGTTGACACCACGACTGGACGCAATCGCCGTAATGACACCAATCACTTCGCCGTCCAGGTTGACCATCGGTCCGCCGCTGTTGCCGGGATTGATCGATGCGTCCGTTTGAAAAAAGTGTTGGATCGGAGCAGCCTGATTCCCTTGCGGAATCTTGCGGCGGTTTTTGGCACTGATAATTCCGGCGGAAACGGAACCGCTCAAACCGAACGGGTTCCCGAACGCCAGAATTTCGTCGGGGACTTCGACGGAATCGCTATCCCCAATTTTGGCCGGTGTCAGATTTTCCGCCGTGATTTCCAGAAGCGCTACGTCGAAATCCGCCGTCGACACGATTTTTTGCGGTTTCAAAATGCGGTGGTCCGCCAAGTGAATCCGGACCGCCTCGCAATCGGTATCGGCAACGATATGGTGATTGGTCAAAATGTACGTTTTTCCCGACAGTTCGAGAATCACTCCGCTGCCGGTCTCTTCCACTTTGCTGAGCCGTCCGGTAACTGTTCCGAGTCCCGTTGGCTTGACCACTTGCGTTTCAATTCGCACGACGCTTGGAAGAACCTGTTGCACGACCTCGCGCCGACTTGCCGCTTCGGTTGTGGAGGAAATGAAGAGAAGAGACAATAATGTACCATACAACGTCAATAAATTGACATTTCGCATGAACTCACCAACGAACCACAAACAATCAGAGCCGCGCACAATCAGAGCCGCGCACGGAGTAAGCGGTAACCCCGGTGGTACGTGAAAACCGCTTACTGCGTACGCGGCTCTGATTGGGTTTACGGTTAGCGAAAAACGGCAACTGATTGGCGTTGAATAGTAGAGAAGGGCATAGGACATACCGTTCACAGGGTAGTTGGTAATCTGGGCAATTTGGTATAGGGAAAAGGGGGCGGAAAAGCTATCATTTCTTGAGTTTTAAGCAACCGCCGCGACGCGCGGCAGATTCAAGGATGATTCCCCAGACCGCCCAAGCCCAATTTACCCAATTTTCCGCCAATTGTAAAGTCGATGAGAATGGTTACTTTCACCTGACCGGTTCCTTCGATGTTCGAGCCCTTATTCCCTTATTTTCACTTGGGTCAAAATAAGGGAAATAAGGTTGATTTTTGGGCCGTTTTTGGGTTACTAAGGTTTTGTTTTCCGTGGTCAACCCTAAAAAACAAGTCGGATGTTACCTAAAATCACGGCTACACCCGAAAAAAAAATCAAGGGAAAAATCCAGGAGGATTGCAAAGTCGCTTTTTTCCTGGGAACGCAGGCTTCCAGCCTGCCAGTGAGTTCGTAGGCATCCTACCTGCGCAGTGAGGAGACTCCATTCCGCAACCTTCGCGCAGGCTGGAAGCCTGCGTTCCCAGGGACTTTGCGAATGCCGAATGAACAAGAAAAAGGCGGCCAACCTGTTGAATTATTGAACTTGGCGACATCCGTTAGCGGCGGAAAGAAATTCAGAATTCGGAATTCTACCCAGGTCGATAACAAGTTCGCCAATGATGATGGCAGCCGGGAACGGAGCGCAGCGCAGTGACCGGATTTCCCCGCGATTCGGTCCGGTCGCTTCACTCCGTTGCGCTCCCGGCTGCCATTCACAAAATGCGGTTGTTCCAGAGGGTTCAGAGGCGATCCGTTGCGCAAAATCAATCCATCTTTTCCGTCACGTAAGCAATGATAAGATTGTCGATAATCTTGGGAATGTTTCGATTCCAACGAGAGTTCGAATCCACTTGCTTTTCCAGCATATCACTGTTTTTGTGGGCAAATTGCCGGAATTGATCGAACACTTGAAGAAACATTCCTTTTGCTTCTCAGGCGTTTTCGTCAAATGGTACTGACCATAATTTGTCCTTTTGTAAGGTTTACCGTCAACATGAATGATCGTTTCCGGTCCGATTGTTCCTCTTGCCGCGAGCGCAAAGAGTTGCTGTTTCGTGGCTGTTTTCTTTACTCCATCAAGAATTACTTCAATGGTCATAGCTTTGGTGTTGCAATAGAAAGGTGGCTTGTGGGGATTCCAATGACAGCAAGACGGAAAAAACGCTGGGCAGTTCCTTTCAAGATTCCGTATTTTGAAAATATGGCAGAGCAAAAAAAGAAAGGGCATCAGCATCACATTGCTTCAACCCGGTATCGTAGCAAGAACCGTCTATAACCCAACGTGATTTGACACCCTACGCCGTTAAGTAACTTGGCAGTCTGACTTGACTGTCAAGCGAAGTAACCCATTGTTGTAAAAGGATTTGCGTGATTTTTAATTGCCAAGTGTTTTGCGTTTGTTTTTTTACCAGATTGCTGAAAAACCTTG
>CAZNVM010000294.1:0-3753 GCA_964576215.1 uncultured Planctomycetaceae bacterium | reverse complement strand
ATTAATGATTAATGATTAATGATTAATGATTAATGATTAATGATTAATGATTAATGATGAGTGATTAGTGATGAGTGATTAGTGATGAGTGGCCACTAGTTTTACTTTTCCACTCATTCACTAATTCAACCTGAGGGAAATCGTAATGTTTCCCGGCTGGTCGATCACTATTCCCTGGAAGCGATCCTCGCCGTTGGCTACCGAGTACGGTCGTAGCGGGGTACCGCTCCGCCGAACGGCTCCCTTGATTAATTCCTTACGAAACAATGTCCATTCAACTCCGCGGCGTTCGGGTTCACAATTTGAAATCCATCGACCTGGACATTCCTTACGAAAAGCTGGTCGTGTTTTGCGGCGTGAGCGGCAGCGGGAAAAGTTCGCTTGCGATGGACACGCTTTACGCCGAGGGGCAGCGGCGGTACATCGAGAGCTTTTCCGCCTATACCCGGCAGTTCCTCGAAAAGCTGGAAAAACCGGAAGCGGACCATATCGACGGTATCCCGCCCGCTGCCGCCGTAACGGTGCGAGGTCCAAACCATTATACCCGTGCAACTATCGGGACCGCGACCGAAACCGTCTATTACCTGCGGCTCCTCTATTCGAAAATCGGAAAACTTTACTGTTACAAATGCGGACGTGAAGTTCGGTATGATTCCCCGGAAAGTATCCTTGACTTTTTGAACGAAATTCGCTCGGAAAACGACTTGAAAGCGATCATTGCGTTCGAACCGGTACCGGAAACCTACTCGCTCAGTCGGCAGGATTTCCAGGCGAAATTCCAAGAACACGGCTTTTTGCGGGGCACGGTGTTCGGTCGGGAATTCCGGTTCGACGAGGACGGATTGACCGATGAAGAGTACCAGAAACTCCGCCAAAATCACGGCGAAACGGTCGCTCCGCAAAACGAGGTTCACGACGAGAAAGACCTGTTTTCCGACAAGGATTTTTACGATCCGGACAGCGATAATGGGCATGAGGATTCTCTTGAGATCAAAGAATTGTCCCGGGCAGAAAGCGAAACGGAGGAAACGCCGTTCGAACCAGGCGAACCACAACACGAACCGGAGATGGACGCCAGCGAAACGCTTTCCCTCTTCGCGTTCGGCGAAAATTTGATCGACGCTCAACCGCAGCCGGAACAACCACCGTCGGAACCGCAACCGGAATCGCAACCGCCGCCGTTTTTGATTTACGTGGACCGCGTTACGCTTGGAAAAACGGACGAAAAACGAATTCACGATTCCCTCGAAACCGCCCTCAATTTCGGAAACGAAAAATGTTACGTTCAAGTGGAGAGTGGAGAGTGGAGAGTGGGAAGCGATCCCGCACTTCTCCCCACTCCCCACTCCCCATTCCCCACTCTTTGCGGTTTCAGCCGCAATTTTTCCTGTGCGGATTGCCGGATCGAATATCCGCCACTGGAGCCGAAGTTGTTCAGTTTCAACAGTCCGCTCGGAGCATGTCCCGTTTGCGAAGGGTTCGGGAACCTTGTCGCGTTCGATCTCAACCTGATTATCCCGAACCCAGGCCGCACGATTCGGGACGGGGCGATTGCGCCGTGGAACACGCCGTCGTACAAATCACGGCTTGGCGAACTATTGGAGCGGTCCGAAGAGCTTGGAATCCCGGTTGACATACCGTACGAAAAACTGACCGACGCCCAGAAAAAAATCATTCTGTCCGGTTGCGAAAAAAATGGTAATCGTAACAAATACGAAGGACTCAGCCAATTCTTCGAGAAACTCCAAAAGCAGAAATACAAGATGCACATCCGGGTTTTCCTGAGCCGTTGGCGTTCGTACCGGCAATGCCCCTCATGCAACGGAAGCCGGTTGCGAAACGAAGCCCTTGCCGTAAAGGTCGGCGGAAAAAATATCGCCGAGCTGTGTTCGTTGTCGATTTCCGAACTCATTCCGCTTTTGGAAAATCATCCCTGGACCGATTGGGAAATCGAGGTTGCCCGAACGCCGCTCGCTCAAGCCGTCAATCGTTTGCGATACCTCGAACAGGTCGGACTGGGATATTTGACGCTGGATCGAACGCTCCGAACGCTCAGCGGCGGGGAACAGCGTCGGATCGGATTAACGTCGGCACTGGGATCGTCGTTGGTCAATATGTTGTACGTTTTGGACGAACCGTCCATCGGCTTGCATCCGCAGGACACGGACCGGCTCTTGACTTCGATTCTCAGTCTCCGGGATCGGGGTAACACGGTCGTCGTCGTTGAGCATGAGGAAGCAATTTTACGTTCGGCGGACCGGATCGTCGAGATTGGGCCCGGAGCAGGTCAAACCGGAGGGCAGCTCGTTTTCGAGGGGACGCCACAGGAAATCGTTCAGTCGAAAACGAGTCTGACCGGCAGTTATCTTTCTGGCAAGCGAAGCGGCGGCGCACCGGGCAAACGGCGTCCGACGCACGGATTCCTTGATCTGACCGGTGCGTGCGGCCACAATTTGAAGAACATCGACATTGCTTTTCCGCTCGGTGTCCTCTGTTTGGTTACCGGCGTGAGCGGATCGGGAAAAAGTACGTTAATCCAGGAAACGCTTTACCCGGCTTTGGCGAGGAAACTCGGCAAGGAAAACGCCCCAATCGGATTACCGTACACCCAAATGCTCGGAACCGGCAACATCGACGACGTGGTGATGGTCGATCAAAGTTCTATCGGTCGTTCGCCGCGTTCGAATCCTGTTACGTATTTGAAGATTTTCGACGAAATCCGCAGCGTGTTTGCCGAAACGCCCGACGCAAAAACGAAAAATTTTACCGCCGGACATTTCAGTTTCAACATCGACGGCGGCCGTTGCAACACCTGCAAAGGGGACGGGTACATTGAAATCGACATGCAGTTCATGGCGGACCTGTTCGTCAAGTGTCCGCAGTGTCACGGAAAACGGTATCAAAAAGATGTGCTCGAAATTCTTTATCGCGGTAAAAACATTGCCGATGTGCTGGAAATGACGGCTCGGGAAGCGTTTGCATTTTTCCGGGGACAGACGAAGGTGCAGCAGAAACTCAAGCGGCTCATGGATGTCGGACTCGATTATCTTCGTCTCGGTCAACCGGCGAACACGCTGTCCGGCGGCGAGTCGCAGCGTTTGAAATTGGCGACGTATTTGTCCACGATGAAGAAGGGGCGTTGCGTGTTCCTGTTGGACGAACCGACAACCGGTTTGCATTTTTCGGATATTGTTCAATTACTCGATTGTTTTGACGCTTTAATCGACACGGGCCATTCCCTGATTGTCGTCGAACACAACTTGCAAATGATGCGTGCCGCCGATTATATTATCGACCTCGGTCCCGGTCCGTCGGAAGAAGGGGGCCGGGTCGTCGCAACCGGAACGCCGGAAGAAATCGTACGAAATCCCAATTCGCTGACGGGACGGTTTTTGACGGCAGGATAGCACCACTCAAGAAGGTCGGCACATGGCGATACATCTTCAATGTATACTGTAAACGGCTACAAATTGTTTTTTTGCTTGGGTGTTTTTGTGGCGGCATGTTGCGCCCTTAGTAGGACGGAATTACCTTTATTGTTGCGCCCTTATTCCCTTATCGGTCCCTTATTCATAAGGGAACAAGGGCGCGTTGTCTGATGGGTTGAACGGCTACTTTGACTGTATAATAAAATTTTGTTTGTAACCCATTGTGGTACAATAAGTTATGGAATCTCCTGTTTTTTTGCTGTTGACCGTGATTTCGCGTGTTAAAATGGGCAATTGGGGATAAATACTTGAAATTCCAACGTTT
>CAZNVM010000293.1:0-4342 GCA_964576215.1 uncultured Planctomycetaceae bacterium | reverse complement strand
CGTCGACAAGTTTACGATTTTTACTGATTTTACCGTCATTTCGCTTCGCTTCATTCCGGCTTTTATTGGGGGAGATGAATAAAAGCCGGAATGGAGCATCGCGAAATGACGGTCTCGATACAAACTTGTCGACGGACTGGCTTCCCCGCTTCCCGTTCTTCCGTGATTTTCCTCAACAACGCACCAATCCGCTGTGTATCGACCGATTCCGGCAATCTCGAATTCTCCAGCGATGCCGAGGATTTCGGGAAAACCGACGAACAGGAACGAGGACAGTGCAAAAGAAACGGGAATTGTATTCCAAGTTCGTCAAAACGCAAGTCTCGGCAGGAACTCAATAACAATATCGTCGCTCCCCTTCTTTTCCTGCCAGGTTGCCCCGTTTTCGTCGATTCCGTTAGGCCCGACGCTGTACAATTTGTAACCGAAACCATCACGGAACGGTTCATACTTGAAGGAACGGTCTCCGCCGCGAACGGTGCTGCAAGGATCGTCCGGAATCGCATCGCCGTATTTCGACTTCAACCCAGCCCAACTTGTCGGGTACTCGCCTCCCTGCTCTTTTTTGTACATTTCCAAATAAAACACCGACTCTAACAATGCCGACTTGGCCCGAAGAGCGCGAAGTTGTTGTACCAGAAATTGGGCCTTGTCGTTCCAAATGCGAATTTCCATGACACCCTTCTTGTCGGGAACGGTGCGAAACATGCCGGTTTTGAGAATCGTGCTCCACTCGGAACCGTTTTCCCGAATCGGAAACCGGCTTGCCAACGAGTAGTTCGGCGATTCCAGAATTTCGATCCAATCGAAATACGAATTGATTTTGACGAGCGTTTCGTTCCAATGAAAAAATCGGAAAAATCGGTTGAAGAACGGAATGGAAAAATCCGAATTTTCTCCCCAGGCGGTCGCTTGGATTCGGGACAGGATCAACAACCGCTCGGTGTCGAGAATCGCTTTGCCGATCTCCTTCGTGAACGGCTGGAGAAACGGCTGTAATTCCATGAGCTTGTCCTGGAGTTGCGTCGCTGAAAATTCGCCGTGTTGAACCACTGCAACCGCCGACAAAAACGCTTCGTCCCACAAAATTCGGGCGTTCCAAACCCCGGTCGTTTCACGGACTTCCCGAAATTGCTGTTGCGACGCACGGAACAGCACAAGCACGTCGTCCCATGCTGTATCGGGATTTCGGCAACCAAGCTCGTATTGAATTTTGATACGGTAATCGCGTCCTTGCGAAGCTGTAACAGGGTTTTTGACGAACCCGGCTTGATCCAGCCAACGTTTGGCCAACGGACTGTCCTCTTCCGTCCAGGGATGCTCCATCACCCGGTTGCGCAATCGAATCGGCGAATCCGGCTGAATTTCGTCCTTGTGTTCCATGAAGAACGATTCCGCCGACCGGTAATCCGAATAGGAAACGGCGGTTTCCTTGAGGACTTTCCCGTAATCGATTTTCGTTCCGTCGGCGGTTCTCGGTTCGGTCAAGAACGTCGTTTCCTTTGCGATTCGGACCGGTGGTATCACGAACAACACGACGGCAAAACCGAGGAAAAACAGCACGACAAAGACCAGCGATTCGCGGAAACGGTTTGACATCCGAAAAAAGGCACCCTGGTTCAAAGCGGCAACGAGGTAAAGAGCGATTCCGAACGACCAGGTATCTTGAAGCAGTATCGCATCAATTCCGCCGAACACGAACGTGAAAAGCAAAAACGGGAAAACGATTGCCGTCCAAAGATTACGCCGCCGTTTGCGGGGTTCGATAGGTTTCGGCGGAGTTTTCGCTCTGTGTTTTTTCGGCTTGGGCATGTTTTGGTGGAATCGCTGGCGTTTTCGGTGGCTTTTGTTTCCTGTTGATTGTAGAAACAAAACGTCCGATAACAAGTAACGGCTACCGTTCTTGGCAAACCCGGCGAACAATCAGGGTATTGCAGCCCCATCGTTTTACGTCTATACTGAAAACCACAGTTACCGTTTCTTACTTCTTCAAATTGTAAACAACGGGAACTCACTTGCCACGGAACACACGGAAAAGCACGGAATTCGAGTAAGAATAACAAAAAATATCCTGGAAAATTTTTTTGGGTTCTTTTTGAACTATTTCCGTGAAATTCCGTGTTTTCTGTGGCTGAAAGTCATCGACTGTTTACGGTTCGAGTTACTTCTCATTTCTCATTTCTCATTTCTCATTTAAAAATGCGTCAGTCCTCGATTACCCGACAAACGAAAGAGACCGATATTTCGCTTCAACTGAAACTTGACGGGACCGGCTCGGCCCGGATCGAGACCGGTCTCGGCTTTTTCGACCACATGCTCACGCTTTTCGCAGGGCACTCGCTCGTCGATCTGGAAGTTAAGGCCAAAGGGGACATTCACGTCGACGGACACCACTTGACCGAAGACGTCGGCATTTCACTCGGCCAGGCGTTTGCCCAGTCGCTCGGAGACAAGAGCGGCATTCGCCGGTACGGACATTTTACGCTACCGATGGACGAAACGCTTGCAACCGTTGCCGTGGATTTCGGGGGACGGCCGCATTTCGTCGATAATGTTACGTTTATTCAGCCGAAGATCGGGGAATTTGACTCGGAATTGATTCACGAGTTTTGGCAGGGCTTTTCCATGGCGGCCCTTTGCAACTTGCATCTTCTTTTGCATTACGGTACGAACTCGCACCACATCGCCGAAGCGGTGTTTAAGGCAACCGCACGGGCCATTCGCATGGCCGTTGAAATTGACCCAAGACAAACGGGAATTCCGAGCACGAAAGGAAAATTGTGATACTCAAAGTGTAAAAGTGTAAACGGGTTGGTTATGTAACTGAAAAAAGTGTCGAACTTTAAGGGCATAGGGCATAGGGCATAGAAAATACTCGTCACTCACCACTAATCACTAATCACTAATTTCATAACCAATCCGTTTACACTTTGAGATCGAATAGAGTTACGAAAATGAAAAGAATCCTCCCCCTGTTGTTCCTTTTGTTCTGTTCTCCGGCGTTTGCCAAGTCGGGGAGCGAAATCGCAACGCAAAT
The DNA here is from genome assembly GCA_964576215.1 of uncultured Planctomycetaceae bacterium. Classification (GTDB taxonomy): domain Bacteria; phylum Planctomycetota; class Planctomycetia; order Pirellulales; family Thermoguttaceae; genus JAVBSX01. The sequence continues at coordinate 1,305 of CAZNVM010000293.1, read as the reverse complement.
CGCTCCGCTTCTTGGCGAACGAACGGCATTTTTCGTTCACGTCGATTTGACACAGATCGATTTAAAAACCGTTTGCGAAGAAGCGACCGGACAGTTGGAACCGTTCCTTGTTTCGCTTAACCTTGACGAGAAATCAATTCAGGGCATCGCCAGGGAAGCGAAGAAAATTCTCCGAAAAGGGGAAGCAAAACTTCAAAAATATCTCGACACCCTCGTCAATCAATGCGGCGTATCCGATGTTTATTTTCTCGCCGAGGGCAACGACAAGGACGGCGCATTATGGGGGTACTTTGCGATTCCCCTGGCAGGCCGTACCGCCGTGCAACGTGAAGCATTGGTGTCATTTCTCAAGGAAGACCTTTATTTGAATGACACCTTTTTGGAATACGGGTCAGGAGTCCGGGAACACAAAGGCTTTCAAATTTTCGGTACGTTTTCTCCGGAACGATTTCAGGAGTTTCCCGACAAAGGAGACGCGAAGGTCAAAACGATTTTCAAAGACGCTCTACAACCGACGACCGGAGCAACTTTTCACATGGTTGTGGTTTTCCATTTTGTTCACACAACAAAAGATTACGGAGAGTGGTTCCCCAACCCAAAAAACGACAATGAGCGTCAATGGAATGAACTTATGGTTTCGCTGGGGGAAAAATTCCAGTGCGTCGTTCTGACGTTTGACGTTTCCAGGAAGGAGTTCACGTTCATCCTGCAAACAAATTCGGAAGCGGACGCGAAAGGTCTTGAGCAGGATTATCAGCGTGGTATCGAGTTGGCCGGCGAATTGGTCAAGGAAAGTGTCCAGGAAAACCAGGACACGGCGTTTCTGGCTCCGCTGGTTGCCGAATTTCTGAAAGGAGCGTTCAGGGCCGTGCAACTGAAACGGGACGGAAGCCGGTTCGTTTTTCAACAGGAGGAAAAGAAGATGTTCTCCATGCTTATCAACGGCGGTGTCGGTGCGGCCCATTTCATGTTGCCGTAACTCAAACCGTAAACAAATGGTAACTCAAAACAGTCAAGGGCATCGGGAATCGGGCATCGGGAATAGGTGATAAGTGAAAAACTTCCTCCGATTTCCGATTTCCGATTCCCGATTCCCGATGCCCTTAAATTTCAACACTTTCTTCGGTTTCAATACCATTTCGTTTACACTTTGAGTGCCGTAACTTAGCCCAAGTTCGACAGTCAATCCTATTTGATCCTCATTTTTCCGGGGTTGGCGTTTAAAAATCTTGACTACATCGGCTTTTAAAATTATTTTTTGAATTGTCGGGGCAGTTTCAAGCCCAGGTATTGGAGGAGAATTTC
>CAZNVM010000292.1:0-15583 GCA_964576215.1 uncultured Planctomycetaceae bacterium | reverse complement strand
GAATTTTTAAATTTAAATTGGGCAATTTTACAAAGTGCCCAATTGCCGCACAACCGCCATTTTTCGCTACCTATATTGCACAATTTGTGTAAATTAGTGTAAAAAATGCGAGTAAATATTCGGCTGAAATGTTACGAAAATGTCAATTTTGAAAAAAGTCTGATATGAAAACCAATGTGTTAAGCAAAGAAACCCGCGATGAAATCAATTTTATAACGTTCATCATTCCAGAGTTTGCGGCAGCGTACAAAATGAACATACAAGACGCTTATCGTTACCTCAAGCAATATGGAGGGCTGGATTACCTGCATGAGCATTGGTGGGCTTTGCATACCGACAACCCGTTTTGGGCGGTACGAGACATATTTGAGATTTGCCGCCAAAATGGAGGACTCAAATGAAAGTTTTTCACGGAAGCTACATACTCGTCGATGAGATTGACCTGGCACAAAGCAAAGACTATCGTGATTTCGGCAAAGGTTTTTATGTGACCAACATTCGTTCGCAGGCGGAGTTTTGGGCGGCGAGAAAAGGCGGGGATCGTAAAACAGACGGCGTTGTTTCGGAATTCGAATTTTACGAAAACGCCATTGAGCACTGCGATTTGAAAGTATTGCGGTTTTCCGATTACGATGAACGGTGGCTTGATTTTGTGGTGCTTAATCGTGATCCGCAATCGTCCATTCCCGCCCACGATTACGATATTGTTGAAGGACCTGTTGCCAATGATGACGTGAATGACCGCATTAATGATTACCTTGCCGGAGTTGTTTCGAAAGCCGATTTTCTGGGGGAAATCGCCTATTACAAGCCCACACACCAAGTTTGCTTTTGCACGGTTCGTTCGCTGCAAATGATTGAACCGGTCGACAAAAAGTATTATGTTTACGTCAAGCATATTTCCCGACCAATCATTGATGCGCTTATTGCAGAACAAGGGTGTTATGTACGTGATGCTACTGATACATTTTACAACTCAAAAACGTTTTCAGAATTATCGGATAAAACAACTGGACTTTACCAAAAACAATGGACGGAAATCTATGAAATGTTGAAAAGAGAACTACGTTTGCCGCTCGAATAACCAAAGATGAAAGCAATCTTTTTCAAGTTTCTTTTTGCCGGTATCCTCGTCGCGGTTGGGGTGTCGTTCGCCGAAGAAACGGAAACGCCGCCTGCGAAGGTTTCCTCCAAAACGAAACAATCGTTTTTTGTCGGAAGTGACACCGCTCTCAAAAAACAATTCGTTGATCTCTATCGTAAAAAGAAGCTGACTTCCCCGGCAAGTTATCCGGAACTTCGCCGTTTGGCCGCACAAAAAATTGCGCTCCACTGTAAACAGCAAATACTGGATGTGTGGGGAACGGGTACTGATCCGATTTGCGCCTGGTTGGAAAAACATACGGAGTTTCTTGAAAATTTTCTTCTCGCCCTCGATATAGACCACGACAACATTCCCGAAGCGTTGCGGATCGTGAAACATTTGGTGTCACACTATCCGAAACAGGTTGAGGAATACCCCGATTTGGCCATTGCCATTGCCGTCGTGTGGGATAAACCGGAAGCCGTCATCAGTAACAGCCAGGGACGGTATCAGGCGACCACGCCTCCGAACCAAGCAACTTATGAAGAGCTTTTTCTTTATTACACCGATGAAAAGAATCCCAATCAGTTCCGGCTTAAAACACTCCCCTGGGAAGTACTCTGTTATGTTGTTTCTCATAAGACATCGAAAGAGGAGCGACAATGGGCATACACGACTTATGGGAATGACACCAAGATGCTCGGGCGAAAATACAACGACGTCAAATGGATCAACCGCGGTCCGCCGCCGCTTGCAGGAAAACCATATACGCTTTCCAACATGAAACAATATGGCGGTGCCTGCACTGAAATTGGAACAATCGCAAGTAAAGTGATAGACAAACGCTTGCAAAATCCCCAAATTCATTTATGCTCAATGAATTCGTGATTCGCAATTCGTAATTCGTTAAAAGATGGAAGAATTTTCTCAAACGATTGTCGATTTAAAAACCCTCGGGCAGGTTTTCGGTTCCAGCGACGAGAATCTCCGGGTCATTCGCAAACATCTCAAGGTCCAGGTGCTCCTCGACGGCAACCAACTTGTGATTCGCGGCGAACCGGACGCCGTTCGCAAAGCGGCGAACCTGTTTGAACAATTGCAACGTCAAATTCGGACCGAAGGTACGCTTGCCCCGGAAGACATTATGCGGGCATTGTCAGAACTCGCCGCCGGGGAAGAGATTACGCAAATCCGTCCGATTGAGGTTTACGGCGGTAAGCGGGTTCGTCCGAAAACCGCCGGACAGGCGAAGTACGTTGAACTGCTCCGCAGGAAAGAAATCGTGATCTGTAGCGGCCCGGCTGGGACTGGGAAAACGTACCTTGCCGTCGCTTTGGCGGTCGAATCGCTCAAGTCCGGCGCAATCAAGCGAATCGTGCTTGTCCGTCCCGCCGTGGAAGCGGGAGAATCGCTCGGATTTCTTCCCGGCGATATGCAGGCGAAAATCAACCCGTACTTGCGTCCGCTTTTCGACGCCCTTGCCGAGATGATGGAACACGACATGCTCCGGCGGTACATGGAAGAGGACCGGATCGAAGTGATACCACTCGCCTACATGCGGGGCCGGACGCTCAACAACGCCTTCATTATTCTCGACGAAGCGCAAAACGCAACCATCGCGCAGATGAAAATGTTCCTGACCCGAATGGGAGACGGTTCCCGGATCACGGTCTGCGGCGATACTACGCAAACGGACCTTCCTTCACACAAAAAGAGCGGCCTGGATGACGCCTTGGTTCGGCTTCGCAACATCGACGGGATCGGATACATGCACCTCGGCGAAAACGACATCGTCCGGCACAATCTCGTCCAAAAAATCGTCGTCGCTTATGAACAATCGGAGCTTCAGCAAGATTGATAACCCCCAACGACCAAATTTAATGAGCAAGAAAAAGCCGAGAACTGCTTTGACAGATCAATCTCAGTCCGTCGACAAGTTTACGATTTTTACTGATTTTACCGTCATTTCGCTTCGCTTCATTCCGGCTTTTATTGGGGGAGATGAATAAAAGCCGGAATGGAGCATCGCGAAATGACGGTCTCGATACAAACTTGTCGACGGCCTGAGATCAATCCCAAGTTGACGAAAGTTCGCTGTTTGCTCGTGTTGCGGAAATTATCGAAACGCGCAAATCCCGTGCCGGAGCTTATGCAAACCGCGAGGTAACGCTCATGTACTGGGAAATCGGGCGGCATATCAATTCCGTCGTCCTCGACGGCGAACGGGCGGAGTACGGCAAGAAGATTTTCGCCACACTGTCGCGAAAATTGGTAGAGCGGTACGGCAAGTCTTTTGAGGAAAAGAACTTATATCGCATGTCGCAGTTTGCCAATGTCTATAAAGACATTGAGATTGTGGCACCGCTGGCGCAACAATTGAGTTGGTCACACTTTAGAGAACTTATTCGGATTAAAGATGAAAATGCCCGCAGTTATTACGCCAACGATGCTTCCGAACGTCATTTTGGTGTTCGTGAAATGTCGCGTCAAATCTCCCGCAAAGCCTACGAGCGGCAGGAAATCGCCAATACTGCCTTGACGGAAAAATCGTCAATACCGTTTAATCTGTTCAAAGACCCGTTTTTACTCGATACCTTGGGGCTGAAGGACAATTAATCTGGAAGCCGATTTGGAAAAGGCGATTTTGACCGACCTTGTGCCTTGTCGCCGGGCTTTCGAAACCGACGGGCGGCAACATCAACGTTTTCGGATTCGATTTATAAAAAAATTGGGGACCTGCCAAAATGACATCTTTTTTTTCGTAAAAAGGGATTTTTGTGATTGTTTTCGCGGAGATTATTTTTCCGTATTCTCTTCTTTGGCAACGAGTTAAGAGAATCTCTATTCCTTTTGGACGTGTAAAAAAATTGATTTGGCACAAAACTTGCTTGGATAAGTGGCAACGCATAAAAACTCACGTTTTTTTGAATATTCTAATATTCTTTAATTACCTAACCCATTGAAAGAGGAGATAACGAAGTGGCCAAAAAGATGTCTTTTGATGATGTAGCCCGGCAACCGTTGGCCGTTGGCGTGCAAAAACTGGCAAAAGCGGTCAAAAGCACACTCGGCCCCAGAGGACGCAACGCCGTTCTCGATAAAGGCTGGGGAGCACCCAAAATTACCAAAGACGGCGTAACCGTCGCCGAGGACATTTCCCTGGAAGACCCGGAGGAAAACCTCGGTGCCGCTCTTGTCAAAGAAGCGGCCTCCAAAACGAATGAAATCGCCGGAGACGGAACGACGACCGCAACCGTCCTTGCCGAAGCGATTTACATGGAAGGACTCAAGATGGTCGCTGCCGGTGCCGATCCGATGGCCCTGTCCCGCGGAATCAGCAAAGCGGCCTCGGTCGTTTGCGAGGCGGTTACCAAAATGTCCACCCCGGTCAGCGAAAAGAACAAAAAGGAAATCGCCCAGGTCGCAACCATCGCCGGAAACAACGATCCGCTCATCGGGCAGACCCTCGCCGACGCTTTTATGAAGGTTGGCAAGAACGGCGTCATTACCGTCGAGGAAGGCAAGCAGGCCGAGACCTACGTCGAAGTCGTCGAAGGGATGCAGTTTGACCGCGGATACCTTTCGCCCCATTTCGTAACCGATCTGGACGATCAAACCGTTGAATTTGATGACGCTCTTGTGCTCATTCACGAGGACAAAATCTCCAATGCCCGGTCTTTGGTACCGCTTTTGGAAGCGATCAGCAAGCAGAACAAGCCGCTTCTCATCATCGCCGAAGACATCGAAGGGGAAGCCCTGGCGACGCTCGTGGTCAACAAAATGCGTGGTATCCTTCGCGTTTGTGCCGTCAAAGCGCCCGGTTACGGCGACCGTCGTAAGGCGATGCTTGGGGATATTGCAACTCTGACCGCCGCGACTGCGATCTACAAAGACCTCGGCGTTCAACTCGAAGCGGTCAAGCTGTCCGACCTCGGCAAGGTCAAGAAGGTAACGATCACGTCCGACGAAACGATTTTGGTCGGTGGTGCCGGCAAGAAGGAAGCGATTGATGGCCGCGTCGCTCAAATGAAGAAGGAAATCGAGACGACGACCAGCAATTACGACAGGGAAAAGCTGGAGGAACGGCTTGCGAAGCTTGCCGGTGGTGTTGCCCAGATCAATGTCGGGGCCGCCACGGAAACCGAGATGAAAGAGCGTAAGTTCCTCTACGAAGACGCTCGGGCCGCCACGAAGGCCGCACTCGAAGAAGGAATCGTCCCCGGCGGTGGTGTCGCGCTGCTTCGTTGCGAAAAGGCTCTGGACAAACTCGAAGCGGTCGGCGACGAGCAGTACGGTGTCCAGATCGTCAGGAAGGTTCTCGAAGCCCCCTTGCGTGAAATCGCGCAAAACGCCGGTGTCAATGGTGGGATCGTCGTCAACAAGGTCCGCCAGATGAAGGGGAAAAACGAAGGGTACGACGCCGACAAAGACACCTATTGCGACCTCGTCGAAGCGGGTATCATTGACCCGACGAAGGTTGTCCGGGCCGCTTTGACGAACGCCGCTAGTGTTGCCGCTTTGCTGTTGACGACCTCCTGTGTGCTGACCGACATCCCGAAAGACGAACCCGCCGGCCCACCTCAACCCGGTATGGACGGCATGGGAGGCATGGGAGGCATGGGTGGAATGGGTGGAATGGGCGGTATGGGATTCTAATTACGAATTACGAATTCTGACCGATGCCGAAAGCAGAGCCGCAATCGTGAGATTGCGGTGGAAAACTTTGTTTTCACCTTATTTTTCTGACAAAACAACCTTAGTAACAGCGGAATCCCACTAAGGTGCTTACCTCATTTATCTTGTTTTGCCCCAGGCAAAAACAAGAACTGCCAAGGTTGTTTTGTTTGGGAAAATGAGGTAGAAATGAGGTTGTTCTCCGGCTTATCGAAGGTTATGAGTTGAAGAAAACAGAACAATGGACGAGAAAACAGAAAAAAAGATTCATTGGCGAACCGTTGTTGTCGCAGTGTTGATCTCCCTCATAATCACCCCGCCGGGACGTTTCTCAAGTCTTGAGAGCAAGTTCAATGGAGTGAATCACAAGTTATTGGAATCGAAAGAAACCATCGACAAGCAACAACGCCAAATCGACGACCTGAAACGCGAATTGGAGGAAATGAAACAGAAATAATAATAATAACAATTGAAGAAGAAAAACTATGGAATCTGAGCTAAAAATCAAGTATCATATTTACGACATTCTTGGCAGTTTCACCGAATCAGATTCGTATGAGGAAGCCATCTCGTCCTTTGAGGAAGGCAAGATTGTTTATGAAGTTCACGAAACAACGTGGAATGCGATGTGGACTTCAGGGAAAAACATTGTTCTCTTTGAATGGCACCAGCATAACATAGAAGATAGGAGAATGAAATCATGAATCAACGATCACAAGTTTTGACACAAATTGCAAACGACAGCCTTGAGCAGATGTGTCTCGAGGGAGTAGCGTTACGAAGGGAACTCGGTTTACCCGGTGGCCGCTTAACTGCGGAGCAACAGAGAATTTATTTGGAAGCCAAGCAAAACCAGAGGTTGTCCAAAAAGACTGCCGAAAAGACTGCCGAGAAACTCAGTGGTCGTATAACAGAGCCGCAATCGTAAGATTGCGTAGAAAAATCTCCGTTTCCCCTGGAAAATATCAGATGATGCTATGAGTGAAAAAAACTGTCCGAAAATGAGAAGAACGAAGAATTTTCACCGCGTAGAGTCTATTACGTAGTGATGATAAGCAATCTCATTGTTGCCATCCTTGTGATTCAGCTATGGGTATCGTCAGCACTTGATAGTAGTAAGAGGAGATTTTCTATTCTCCCCGACATGGTGAAAGTAATGATGGATGAGTCCGTCAAGATGCGAATGAAGATTGATACAGTAGAAGAAAAAATTGATAACCTGAAACGCGAATTGGAGGGAATAAAACAGAAACAACAATTCACAGAGCCGCAATCGTAAGATTGCGAGATTGTTGCGCAATCTTACGATTGCGGCTCTGTTATCCGCTATCATTTCAAAACATTAACCTTAAAAACTTAACCTCTTAATAAGGAGAAACACTTATGTCGAAGAAACTCAATTTGAAACCGTTGGATGATCGTATTGTCGTCGAACCGCTTGCTGCGGAGGAGATGACGGCGGGGGGGATCGTCCTTCCGGATAGTGCCAAGGAAAAACCGCAGCGTGGCACCGTGCTTGCCATCGGAATCGGCAAGCTACTCGATAACGGCAAGCGAGGCGAAATGAACGTCGTCGTCGGGGACGAGGTCATCTACGGCAAGTATTCCGGTAGCGACATCGAAATCGACGGCAAGGAAATCAAAATCCTCCGCGAAAGCGACGTCCTGGCGAAAGTCATTAAATAAATGAGAAATGAGAAATGAGAAATGAGAAAACTAACGTTTCTCTCATTTTTCATTTCCCTTTCTCATTTTGACCTCTCATTTCTCATTTCTCATTTCTCATTTAATCAATATGGCCAAACAACTTATATTCACCGAAGAAGCCCGCAAGAAGATGCTTGAGGGTGTCAATAAACTCGCGGACGTGGTCGCCGTTACAATGGGACCGACCGGACGCAACGTGATTCTCAACAAATCCTACGGCGGCCCGACCGTTACCAAAGATGGCGTTACCGTCTCCAAGGAAGTCGAACTGGACGACCCGTTTGAAAACATGGGGGCCAAGCTCGTCAATGAAGTTGCCTCGAAAACGTCGGACATTGCCGGCGACGGGACGACGACCGCGACGGTTCTTGCCCGTGCCATTTTCCAGGAAGGTCTCAAACACCTCGCCGGCGGTTGCAATCCGACGGCCCTTCGTCGCGGGATCGACAAAGCGGTGGACGCCGCCATTGCCCAGCTTGCCGCACAGGCGAAAGCTGTTACGACGAAGCAGGAAATCGCCAGCGTTGGTGCCATCAGTGCCAACAACGACGCGGAAATCGGCAAGCTTCTTGCCGAAGCGATGGAAGCGGTCGGCAACGATGGTGTCATCACCGTCGAAGAAGGCAAGACCGCCGAAACGAAGTACGAAGTCGTCGAAGGAATGCAGTTTGATAAAGGTTACATTTCGCCGTACTTCATCAACGATGCGACGAAAATGAACTGCCAGATGGAAGACGCTTACGTTCTTTTGCATGAAAAGAAGATCAGCAGTGTCCGTGAGCTTGTGCCGCTTCTGGAAAAAGTCAGCCAGAAAATGAAGCCGCTCCTTATTATCGCCGAGGACGTCGATAGCGAAGCGATGACAATGCTGGTCGTGAACCGGCTTCGGGGAACGCTGGACGTATGTGCCGTGAAGGCCCCCGGTTTCGGTGACCGCCGCAAAGCGATGCTTACCGACCTTGCGATTCTGACCGGTGGCACCGTCATCAGCGAAGACCTTGGTATCAAGCTGGAAAACGTAACGCTCGAACAACTGGGCCGCGTCAAGCAGGTCGTGGTCGAGAAGGAAACGACGACGCTTGTCGAAGGCTTGGGCAAAAAAGCGGACATCAAGGCGCGGATCGACCTGCTCCGCAAGCAGATCGAGACGACCGACAGCGATTACGACCGGGAAAAGTACCAGGAACGGTTGGCGAAGATGTCCGGTGGTGTCGCGGTGGTCCAGGTCGGTGCCCACACCGAAACGGAAATGAAGCAGAAGAAGGCCCGGATCGAAGACGCTCTCCATGCAACCCGTGCAGCCGCTCAGGAAGGGATTCTTCCCGGTGGTGGCGTCGCCTTGCTTCGGTGCAGGGAAGCGGTGGAAAAAGCCCGGTCGAGTTGCAAGGGGGATGAAAAGGCCGGTGCGTCCATCATCGCCAAGGTGCTTTCGAAGCCGCTCGAACAGATCGCCGAAAACTGCGGCCTTGACGGTAGTGTCGTTGCCGAGAACGTTTTGGCCGAGAAATCGCCGACGACCGGTTATGACGCCAACGTCGGCAAGTACGTCGATATGTTCAAGGCCGGGATCATTGACCCGCTCAAGGTGGTCCGCACCGCGTTGTCCCATGCCGCCAGTATCGCCGGGCTGATGCTCACAACCGAAACGATGGTTACGGACGCGAAAAAGAAATCGTAACGATTTTCAACTGTTCGGACGTCGAACAAAACGACGCGGCGTCCGCAAGTCCGGGTGTGGGTGAAACGCCCACACTCCGAACATCTTTGTTTACGCGGCGGGTTCGGCGATTGTCATTTTCCGCAAACGCAGTTGCACGAGAAGTGCTTCGTGATTTTTGAACGAGTACTGTACGGCGTCGAATCCGAATTCTTTGGCACCACGCACGTTTTTTTCGAGATCGTCGATGAACAGGACTTCGCCCGGTTCGATTCCGGGAACCGCTTCCCGGGCGAATTGAAACGCGGCGGAATAAATTTCCCGGGCCGGTTTCATGACGCCAACCTTGTAGCTGAGGACGTGGTTCGCCGGCACGTATTGGAAGATTTCCGAAAACGTGTTCCGGCAATACTCCCAATGCCAGGGACCGATGTTGGAAAGAATTCCGCACGGCAAACCGTTTTCGGCGATTTGCGTGAGCGTGGGGCGCATCGGTTCGTTAAGCCAAAAAATCTCGTTGACGGCGGCTAACAGTTTCTCAAAAGGGATCTCTTTCCCGGGGAGGAGTTCACAAACGTACCGGTAAAATTCCTCCGCGGAAAAGTGTCCGCACTCGGCCAGACGAAGCATCTCCGCCGAGTACAGGTTTTCGAAAATCCACTGCGGCGTTTGACCGACAACGGCAGCGGCTTGTGAGAACAAGCGGTCCGTGGAAAATCGAATCAACACGTTGCCAAGATCGAAAAAAAGGAACCGTGTGGACATACCGGTTGTTGTAGTGTTTACGTGGTGCAAGGTCGCGCTTCGCAGGGCGAGGCGGCTAAGGAATTTACGGTACGTAATCGACGTCGCTTTCCAGCGATTCGACGTATCGGGCCAGCAGATTTGCGGCGTGGTCGACGTCCGTGAATGAGATCATTTCAACCGGCGTGTGCATGTACCGGTTCGGTACGCTTATCAAAGCGGTTGCGACACCACTGCGGTTGATCTGGATCGAACCGGCGTCTGTCCCCGTGATCCGGCCCTCGGCACACATCTGGACCGGGATTTCGTGCGTTTTTGCAACGGCAACCAGGGCGTTCGCCAGTTTCGTCGTGATGTTCGGTCCCCGCGTAATCACCGGGCCGCCGCCGAGTTTCACCTCGCCGTTTTGCTTCTTTTCAATCGTCGGACAATCGGTCGCAAAGGTAACGTCCACCGCGATTCCGATTTGCGGATCAATTCCGTACGCACTTGTTTTCGAACCGCGTAAACCGACTTCTTCCTGGACCGTCGAAACGGCATAAACGCCGACCTTCAGTTTCGCAGAATCGATGCGGCGCAACGCTTCCATCACAACCCACATCCCCGCCTTGTCGTCCGTTGCAGGCGCGGCAATGAGATTGTTGAGGAGTTCCCGATATTCCAGATCGACCGTGATCGGATCGCCGATTTGCACGACTTTTTCGGCTTCTTCCTTGTTGGCGGCACCGAAATCGACCCAGAGATCGTGGATTTTCGGGACCTTTTTCTTCTCCTCGTCGTTGAGCAGATGGATCGGCTTTTTCCCGATGACACCATCGACCGGACCACCGTGCGTCCAGATTTTCACACGCTGTCCGATCAGGTTTTGAACGTCCCAGCCGCCGATTGTCAATACGTACAAAAACCCCTGATCGTCGATGTAGTTGGCAATCATTCCGATTTGGTCGCAATGTCCGGCAAACATGACGCGGACCGGTGCGTCCGGGTTCTTCACGGCAATCACGTTGCCGTGAACGTCCGTCCGGAGGTCGTCGGCGAACGGTTTCATGTAATCGCGGACAAGCCGTTGGACCGGCTCTTCAAATCCGCTCGGACTTGGCGTTTGGAGTACGTTTTTCAAAAATTCTCTGGGTTCCATGAGGTAGTGGTCAGTAATCGGTTTAGCCGCCGTACCCTGTACGGCGTTTATCCCTCATTTGGGAAACGGTTTCCATTATAGAGGAAAGCAACGGGAAATCAAGTGAATGCTGAGGGGAGTGTAAAAGAACGGCAAGAGAACTGCATTGTTCAAAATGGATAGAAATTGAGGGCACCTCTGGGAACGCAGGCTTCCAGCCTGCCTCGCGCAGGCAAGATGCCTGCGTTCCCAGGGACTTTGCAGTTTTCTTGAAAAGAACGGTATAAAACTTTGTGCGAAATCGGCATTTTTCCGGCATTTTTCGCTCTGAAAAAGCGCAACGTCGATTGTGGACCGTGAACCTGAATTTCAAGTATCTGCGGGCGGCGTATCCCGGTTATTTTTTGGGACGTCGCCGAATTTGTGCGGGTTTTGGACGATTTTTGTGGACAATAAGGTTGTCGGACCGGTCTTTATGGGTAAAATAACCGTGTTGGCAACATGACATTTTACCCTCATTCCATTTCATCCATGAACCGAGAACGCAGTCACGAGATTTTTACCAGGGCGCAAAGTTTAATTCCCGGCGGTGTAAACAGTCCCGCGAGGGCTTTCGGCGGGGTCGGCGGTGAGCCGGTCGTCTTTGACCGGGGCGAAGGGGCGTTTCTTTACGATGTCGATGGAAACCGGTACCTCGATTACGTTCAATCCTGGGGACCGATGATTCTGGGACACAAGCACCCACTTGTCGTCGCGGCTTTGGAAGAAGCGATTGCCAAAGGGACCAGCTTCGGTGCTCCGACAGCGGCGGAAAACGAGCTGGCCGAGCTGATTATTGCGGCAATTCCCGGCGTCGAAAAAGTCCGGTTGGTCAATTCCGGCACCGAAGCGACCATGAGTGCGATTCGGCTCGCTCGCGGTTACACCGGTCGTTCCAAAATCGTCAAGTTTATCGGGAATTATCACGGGCATGTCGATTCGCTGTTGGTCGCGGCAGGAAGTTCTGCGGCAACGCTCGGCGTTCCAAACTCGCCGGGAATCCCGGAGGGGACCATACAAGACACGTTTCTTCTGCCGTATAACGATGTTGACGCGATTCACAAACTTTTCGAGGCACACGGCAGGGAAATTGCCGCCGTTATTGTCGAACCGATTGCCGGAAACATGGGGTGCGTTCCCGGAAGTTCCAATTTCCTCTACGAATTGCGACATTGCACCAAAGACTGCGGCGCGATACTGATTTTCGACGAAGTCATGAGCGGTTTTCGCGTCGATTTCGGCGGTGCGCAACGCAGGTTTAGCATTACGCCCGACTTGACGACGCTCGGTAAAGTCATCGGCGGCGGACTACCGGTCGGCGCGTTCGGCGGCCAGGCGGAAATCATGGACGCCTTGCTGCCCGTTGGAAAAGTGTTCCAGGCCGGAACGCTCAGCGGGAATCCCCTGGCAACCGCTGCCGGAATTGTAACGCTCAAATACCTGCGTGACAACAATCCCTACTTGAAACTCGAACGCTTGGGAGCGATACTTGCCGAGGGACTGGAGGATGGTGCCTTGGACGCGGGAATTCCCGTCTATCTGGAACATTGGGGAACGATGTTGACTCTTTTCTTCCTCAGTGAAAGACATCGTGACAAAGCAGACGGCGGTACGGATTCGATCAGCGTGGGCGGCAACAAAGTCATTCAAGCGACCGGAACCAGTTCTTCCGGGAGTTGTTTTACGAACAAAATCATCAATTGGGCAACCGCGTCCAGGTGTGACACCGCCCGGTATTCGAAGTTCTTTTGGGGCATGTTGGATCGCGGTTTTTATTTTCCGTGCAGTCAGTTTGAAACCTTCTTCATCTCCACGGAGCACACGCAAACGGATATCCTTAACACGATCCAGGCCGCCGGCGAAGTGTTTCGGACGTTGTAAACACCGGCGGCGGAGCGGACTTTGTGCGTCATTCGTGTTTTTGTACGTTGGACTCCTCCAAAAATCGTTGCCGGATTTTTCCGGCGGTTCCTTGCGTCGGAAACCGGGTTTTCGGTTTGCCGGAAAGTGATGTTTCGGAAAAGCAGCGGTCGTCCACCGGGCAGAGCCGTTTCGGATTCGGGAAAACCGTCAGCTCCAAACGGCCGGTTTCTGTTGTTGTACGAATTTGTCCGTCTTCGGAAATGGAAAACGAGTCAAACTCGTCCGGCACGGAAATTTCCGGCGTCAAACGAAAAACCCGTTCCCCCTGGAGTAGCGAAAGAAAGCCATGTTCGTCTCTTTCAAACGAACCGCAACGTGTGTACAAAATTTGCGACGTCTCTTGATCGACGACCCGGAAAAAGCCGTTTCCCTCAATCGCCAGATCGAAATCGCCGCCGGTTTTCCGCAGTTCGCCCTGCCGCATGTCGATTTTGAGGCCGACACTTAAAGCCCGCTGCGGCTGCTTGTAAGGAATGTGAAAATCGTACTCGCGGCGTTTGTAGCCGATGGTGTTACGGTTTCGCTTGTTTTCCGCGAATTGCTCGCGTTTCAACCGTCGATAAAGCGACGGTGGATCCGGTTCCGTTTGAGCTTTCGGTTTCGTTTGTCCGTCCGTCGGAAACGCTTCCCCGGTGATCTTCAAAAATTTCTGAAACGCCGCATCCTCCATCATTTCCGTGTAGATTTTTTCGTTATCCGACATGACCTCTTGGGCGGAGACCACGGAGAGACAAAGGAGAAACATCGGCAAGGAGGCGGAAAATAGGGGATGCGGCATAGGAAATTGGGAATAGGAAATTGGGAATTGGGAATTGGGAATTGGGAATCGGGAATCGGGAATCGGGAATCGGAAATCGGAAATCGGAAATAGGAAATAGGAAATAGGGCATCGGGCATCGGGAATCGGTGATAAGTGAAAAACTTCCTCCAATTTCCGATTCCCGATTCCCGATTCCCGATGCCCTTAAATTTCAACACTTTCTCCGGTTTCAATACCATTTCGTCTACACTTTGAATACATAAATATCACACCCGTACAAAAATTCTGAAATAATACAACAGCCAGGCTGGGATGAAATTGACCGCGACGAAGAACAGGGCGTAATACATGCTGGCAAATTCGTTCGAATACCCGGCTTGCGTGATGATGTTCATCATTTCGTAATTGAATCTCAAGGTCCCTTCATAGAAAACCAAGCCGGCCAGGATGCTGGAAAGACAATAGATCGTGATGGCGTTCGAGCCGAACACGACGGCGGGATACATTATCCGTTTATAGCCAAGCATGTCAACGAAATAGACGCACGAGGCAAGAATCAGGCAAGCGAAACCGGAGGTCAGCAAGACGTAGGAGCTGCTCCAGATCGGTTTGTTGATCGGAAAATGAAGCCCCCAAAAGTAACCGCCCAGAAGCAACAGGAACCCGGAGAAAAACAGGATGATAACTTTGCGTTCCTGCGTTTTTTCGGAATTTCGCAACAATAAACCCGCAAAAATTCCGATCAGGCAAGTCGCCAGTGCCGGGATCGTGCTAAACGGTCCTTCCGGGTCCCAATTGAGGCGATTCTTTTCCGGATCGGCCGCTTGATGGTAGAAATGTCCGAACGGCATGACCTTGCTGTCGATGTACGCGGCAAGATTATTGCCCGGTTCGAGCATCACTTTGCCGTCATTACCGGGAATCGGGATTGTCGTCATACAATAGCAGTAACCGACAAGGAGCAACACGCACAAAAGTTTCAGCAAGCAGGGGCGGAAGTAAATAAAAATCAGTCCGCCAAGCAAATACACGACGGCGATGCGGGACAGAACGCCGCAAAACCGTATCTCGCTGACATTGCTCGTGAGACCGTGGTGAAAGAAGAACAAAAACATCCCGAGCAGAAAGATGATGACCGATCTCAGAATAATCTTGCGGCTTAAAGCGCACTTCGACGCACCGGAAGCAATTCGTTTTTGCAGTGAAAAGACGAGGGAGACGCCGACCATAAACACGAAAAAGGGAAAAATCAGATCGGTCGGCGTCCACCCGTTCCAATCGGCGTGCCGCAATGGCGGATAAACCGCACTCCAGGTGCCCGGGTTGTTGACCATGACCATCGCCATGATGGTCAGGCCCCGAAAAGCGTCAAGCGAAAGCAGACGCGCATTTTCCGACGGTGTTGAATTGTTTTGCATGATAGTAAAATTCTCAAAGTGGAAACGAAATGGTTATGAAACTGGAAAAAGTGTTGAAATTTAAGCGGTGTAGCCGTGAAATTAGGTAACGTCCGGGATCGCAAAACAAGGTTGCTAATCGGCAAGGAAACCTTATTTCTACCTTATTTTTCCGAACAAAACAACCTTAGGAACAGTATAAAAATAACAGCCGCACTTTGTGAATGGTAGCCGGGAACGTAACGCAGTGAAGTGACCGGATTTCCCAGCTGTTTGATCCGGTCACTGCACTGCGCTCCGTTCCCGGCTGCCATTGTTATTTCGTAACATTTCAGCGGAGTATTTGAAAAATTGCTATTTCCACGATAAGGGAAATATGGTACAACGCGGCCCATGTCGAAAACGTCGCGTGATTTTCCGGATATTCCTTCGTTGCTCGAGGGTGGTTTCACTGAAGAAACCGCCCGATTGCTGTACGCGC
>CAZNVM010000291.1:0-7898 GCA_964576215.1 uncultured Planctomycetaceae bacterium | reverse complement strand
AGAACTGCAAAGTCCCTGGGAACGCAGGCATCTTGCCTGCGCGTGGCAGGCTGGAAGCCTGCGAACCCGGGGGCAGGCAAGATGCCTGCGTTCCCAGGGGGGGCCTTAATTTCGATCTATTTTAAACAATGCAGTTCTCTTACGCCTGTGGGCCTGTGGAGCGAAGCACATTGATGCCTACACCGGTGTCAGCATAAGTTTTTGGTACTCTTCATACAAATAAGCGGTACTTTCCAAGTAGTACCCGGTTTCCAAATCCTCCAACTTTTCTATAAATTGCGAGTTTGACATTTCTTGAAGGGCTTCGGTCATTGACAAACCGGTTTGTCGCCTGATGTCGCCAAGAATCTGTCCCAAATGGGCATAGATAAGAAATTGTTGTTTATCCGTCATCGCTTTTCGCTTGTAATAAATTTCAGGTGGGTTAGTGCTTTTGCGGTATGGAAAGAAAACTGGTCGTTAAGTGTTTTGTAGATCAGTGCATTGGAAAGTTCCGACAGGGGCAAAATGCCAAGCAGGAACGTTTCCAAAATGACCGAAATATCGTCATTGGCCACCAAGCCGTGAACAATGTCATACTTGTTGTCATGGTTGGAGAGTTTGTTTTGAAAATCCTTAAATTCCCTGTTTCTGTTGTTGATAACAAATTCCGCCCACCGGGAATCCGGCTCCATAAGCACAAAATAGTTTAAATCATTGACGTTTTCATCAAATTCATAGACGCTTACAATCGGTCTTCCAGAGTTGCTTCTTCTGGTGACTTTGAAAGCCCATTCACTTGCCTGCTCTTTGAACGAGGTGAGGTAAAACCCTTGTCCGAAATCCTTGAATTGGCGACATCGCTTCAAGTCAATATCAGTAACCTCCAGATTGCTCCCGTGGTATAAAATCATCTCGCTCCTTCGCTCTGGGTCATTTGAACCAACTCGTCAGTCACATCATCTTTCGACAAAAGGTGAAGCGTACTATAACAGTCGGCCAAGTAGTCAATGCCGCGATTTTGCAACAGGAACTTCGTCGCTGTCGCAATAGAAATCCCTTGCTTTTTGGCAAAAGCGGAAATGATCATCATCGTCCAAACTTCTTGCTGGTCTTTCATAAAAAACCTATTATAAAACGACACGCCTTTCTCTGACGTGAGAACCGAATAGAGGGCAAAGGCACCGAATCAACCTCTCTGTTTATACCTCATTTCACCTTGCTCTCAAAGACCAGGGGTTAAACAAAAACAAACTTCCGTCGCAATTTGCTTGACTCAAATTGTAAACAACGGGAACTTATTTGCCACGGAAAACACGGAAAAGCACGGAATTCGAGTAAGAATAACAAAAAATATCCTGGAAAATTTTTTGGGGTTCTTTTTGAACTATTTCCGTGAAATTCCGTGTTTTCTGTGGCTGAAAGTCATCAACTGTTTACGGTTCGAGTATTTATTCAACGCAAAATGAACTCTTCAAGATTTCTCCAAACGACAAGCGGATTTTTCTGTTTCATCACGTACTCAATTCTCGCCTCAAACGAACATGCGTCGAAACAATATCGTACCGATCCGGAAGTCGTCCACCACGTTCGCTTGCCATACTTTTTATTGAGTGCAAAACTCGCTCGTGCTTTCAGTGATCTATCGGATTTCCCAGGCGAACACGGATTCGCCGGGGAAAACGACCGGTTGATTCAGGGCTTCCGCCTCAATCACTTCTTCCACGCCCTCTGGTCCGATCCGACGGATGGACACGTTGCTTTCGTCCAAGCCAATCTCCGACAAGTCGATACGGAACCGGCTCGTGATCGGTTTTTCCGACGTGTTGGCAAAAAGCAAAACCGCCGATTGCGTTTGGCCGTCTTTCACGATTCTCCAGCAACCGGCTCGAATCGCGCCGGTCGTGATGAGCGGCGAATTGTAGAAATTCCAGTCTGCCGTAACCGTCGGCAATTCGCCCGGAAACTCCGGTGGACGGCTCATTTCCCCTTTGTAAAAGTAATGCCGAAGCTGGTGCCGCAGCCGCACGGCATTGCGCTGAAACGGAAATTTGTCCGGCTCGTCGATGATCGTCGGGACAAACCAGCCGATCTGTTCGCCGAAACAAAGGGCCTCCGCCGTTTTCATCCGGCAGGCAAGCGGTTCGTTCGTTTTCACCCAGCCGGGAGTCGTCCGCTCGGCGTAAGTTTTTCCGGCACGATAATCACGTCCGAACATCTGGACCGCTCCGCCGTAGACCGCCGCGAAAGCGGGTACCTGGTTTTCCTGTTGGTGGTGCCACGTCAACATGCCATCGACAATCGACACGCTGGTTTCACCGGTACATTCCGTCGTGAGTGCCCGTTCCCGCAACGCATTCGGGTTCAAGCGTAAACGCTCCTGCACGGTGTCACAAAGCGGATGGTCCTGAAGGTCCGCCTTGAGCATGTCGGAGCGGATCGTGTGGAATATCGCCCGATAGCCGCCGTTCCACCAGTGTCCGCCGCCGAGCGGATGTCCGTGGGAACGGTCAAAGCAAAGTTCCGGCACCGCCGCGGCGACCTGATCGACGTAAACGATTTTCGTTCCGTTTTCATTGAGCAACCGGAGCACGTTTTCCCAAACTTTGCGCTGCCAAACCTGCGACGCCGGACACATGTGGGCAAGCTGCACGTCGGAACCGTCCGATTCCTTGCTCCCGTAGGAGTGCAAGGCGGCGGTGCCATCCGCTTTCTTGACCGCTCCGGGAAGCCCTTCTTTCGTGTAAAGCCAATCCTCCAGTCCGCGATCCCGGGAATCCCAAAGCAGGCCGTTCACGTAAGGCATGATGAAAATGTCGCCGTCCTTCTGGATTTCGTCAACCGCTTCTTTGAATCCGTCGCGGGGAAAAAAGTGCGGATAATCGTTGTCGTAGCAATCCATTTTCCACCAGTAATACCAATGCACGGCAGCGGGAACACCGAAGGCGTCACGGAATTTTTTCATGGCCGGAACCATTTCGTCCGGACTGACCCGATACATCGCCCAGAGGCAAAGTTCCTTGAACCACTGCGGGGTGTCGGTTCGACCGTTTTCGTTCATTTTTTCGCGGGGATACCATGACGCCTCCCGGCGAACCCAATCGCGGTAGATCATCGCCCCGTCATACCAATTGTTCCGTATGGTTCGCAGGACCGCTTTGCCGCCGATCTTGTGGTCGTTGTTCGGCTCAAACATCTGCTCCACCTGGACCGTCGCCCAGAAACTCACGGTGTCCGGCCAAGCGTACCCTTCTTTTTTCCCGGCGGCGACACATTCAAGATTTTTCCTGGCCCCTTCCGTGTCGTGAAAGCCGACGTACAGGCCGATGTTATTATTGTTGCGAAAACCTTGTTCCGGCGTCTTTTCGTTCCAAAGGACGTACCAGGGCATCGGGGCACTGTAACCGGGATAGCCGATGTTTCGCTGGAAATCCGCCTTGCAAGGATCGGCGTAAACCACACCCGATCCCATGGGAAAGAAGAGCTTCGTGTCCTCGCCGAAATCCCGGACGGCGATTTGCCCCAACCGCATGGCGATGATGGATACCCGTTCTGAACCGGCTACGGCGGTTTGCGAAATCTCGATCCCTTCCTTGTCGGGATCGGCGACGATTTGCATTTCGACGGTTACGTTGTCACCACCATCAAGCCATTTGCGGCCTTTCCAGGAAAGATGAAGTGCGTTGCCTTTCTTTTCGAGAGTGACGTGACCCCACCCGCCGTCGGCGAGGACGTAAAGTTCCTTACGTTCGGTCGGATCACAGAGGACCAACGAAAACAGCGGTCGGGTTGGAGCGGAACAGAAAACGTGTCCGGTCGTTTTGTCCGTCAGCGAAACGAGTCGGATTCCTTCATTACCCGACGTCCCTGTTTTTTCGACGACCATCGTCAAGTCGGCACTGGCCAGTGACTCTGCAAGCGATTCCGTAAGCGTTTCCGTAAGCGATTCCGCAATGGCAAGTGGTGTCAGTAATAAAAAAAACAGCAGTGAGAAAATTTTGCCCGGCATGAGGATTGTCTCGCTTGGTGAAATGGAAATTCGAGTGCCGCGATGATGAATTACTCACTCAAACCGTAAACAAATAGTAACTCAAAACAGTGGATTTTCGTTTTTTGTAACCCGTTCCAACGCCTCAAGGGCGGTTTTCAATTGCGATTTCAAATCACGAAGCGACTCCGTTTCCTTGGCGATCACGTCGGCAGGAGCTTTAGCGGTAAACGCTTCGTTAGAAAGCTTGCTTTCTTTCGACTGGATGAATTTCGTGAGGTTGGCGATTTCCTTGTCGAGTTTTTTCCGTTCCGCTTCGACATCGATCAGGCCGGTCAAGTCAACATATACATCCATCCCCCCGCTAAGCGGAACCGTTGCACCAAGAGCCGGGGACTGCGTCCCCGGTCCCCAAGCGGTCGCCTTTGCTTTCGCCATGGATAGAAAATACTGCTCCATCGGCTTCAAAAGGGCCGCCGTCGCCTCGTCGCACTTCACGGCGAACGATACCTCCGTCTTGGGCGGGACATTCTGCTTGGCTCGAACGTCGCGGACCGCTCGGAGGACTTCCTGGAATTTCTTGAACTGGGATTCGACAGCAGGATTGATCCACATTGTGTAGGCGGTCGGCCAAGGTGCTATCGTAATGCTTACCGGTCGCGAGTCATCAAATTCACGTAACCGTTGCCAAATTTCCTCCGTAACAAATGGAATTACTGGGTGCAACAGTTGAAGAAGCGAATCCAAAACACTGGTGAGTGTTACGTAAGCATCGTAATGGTGTTCTCCACCAAGTCGCGGCTTGACCATCTCAACATAGAACGAACAAAATTCATCCCAGGCGAAATCGTATAAGACCCTCATCGCCTCGGCAAAACGATAACTTTCCAGGCTTTCGGTTACATGTTTTGTCACCGTAGCGAGGCGGGAAAAAATCCAACGGTCTTCAAGTAACAATTCTTCCGCGAGGGACCCGGAAGTTGCGCTTCGCTCCACATCCGGCTCTTTGGAGGTTTCGCTTCGCTCCGGCTCTTTGGAAGTTGCGCTTCGCTCTGGCTCTTTAGTGCTCATTAATACGAACCTCGCCGCGTTCCAGAGCTTATTACAAAAATTCCTCGCGACCTCAAAGCGTTCGCCGACGACCGCTCCTGGGGGTAACACTTTGTCTTCGTCGGTTTTGGCCCATTGGGTGCCGAACTCCTTTTTGCATTTCGGGCAGGGGATTTTCGGCAAAACGCGGTTCTTTTTCGTCTGTTCCACGATTTCGCCGCAGTGAGGGCACTCAAAATCAAGCGGCAGGCAAACATCCTGCGATTCCGTCGTCAAGTACGCCAAAGCGAACCGCAAAGCGTCCGCCCCGAACTTGTCCATCACCGAAATCGGGTCGATCCCGTTCCCTTTGGACTTGGACATCCCTTCGCCGTACTTGTCCAGGATTTTCGGGTGGATGTAAACTTCGTGAAACGGCTTCTGGCCGGTGTTGTACAGCCCGGAAAGCACCATCCGGGCGACCCAGAGCGAAATAATATCACGGCTCGTAATAAGCACACTGGTCGGGTAATAATACTCCATCTCCGCCGTCCGATCCGGCCAGCCAAGCGTCGAATGCGGCCAAAGGGCACTGGAAAACCACGTGTCAAGCACATCTTCTTCTTGAACCAGCGTAAAACTGGTAGCAGGAAGTTCGGAAGGCAAATCCTCCGTTTGGGAACAAATCCACCAAACGCTATTTTCACTGTCGAGTTGCCAAGCAATATCATCACGACCGGCGAAGATACGTTTAAGGTCATCCTCCGTCGCCCCTTCTTCTGCCATCTGCCGTCTGCCGTCTGCCGTCTTCTTTGCCGGGCAGTACCAGATCGGAATCCGATGCCCCCACCAAAGCTGACGCCCTATCGGCCAATCCCGCTTCTCGCTGAGCCAGTCGAGGTACCCTTTGGTGTAGCGAGAGGGAATAATCTTGATTTTATCATTATCCCGTAATTCGTAATTCGTAATTCGTAATTCCTCAACTGCGTCCATCGCACTCTGCGCCAACTCCTCCATCCTGACAAACCACTGGTCGTTCAAGAACGGTTCAATCGGCGTTTTCGAGCGGTCGCTGTGGGCGAGTTCGATTTCCCGCTTTTCGACCTTGACGAGCAGACCGAGTTGTTCGAGGTCGGCGACGACTTTTTCCCTTGCCTTGCGCATGGTGAGTCCGGCGTAAACCCCGGCGTTTTCGTTGAGCGTACCATCCTTGTTGAGGATATTGAGCATCGGCAAGCCCTGACGCACCGCGACCTCGTAGTCGTTCGGGTCATGGGCAGGGGTGATTTTGACGCACCCGGTCCCTTTTTCGGGTTTCGCCCATTCGTCGAGCACCAGCGGGATTTCCCGGTTCATCAGCGGCAACAGGACTTTACGGCCCGCTTTCGCCATTTCGGCAAGGGCTTTAAGCCTCGCAAGCGTCCCGTCGGTTTTACGTCGTTCAATGGCATCAAGTTCCGCCTGCAAATCGGCCTTATCCTTTTCGGATGCCGTTGCGATACGTTTGTGCAGCTCGTCAATCGCCCTGTCCAGAGCGGCTTCCGGATCGGGATGAACGGCAACCGCCGTATCGCCAAGCATCGTTTCCGGCCGGGTGGTCGCTACGATGACAGAAACGTTAGCCGCCTCGCCCTGCGAGGTGCATCCCTGCTGCACCTCACAAGGTGAGGCGGCTAAATACTGGATATACCAAAAATGCCCATCGACCGCTTCGTAAAACACTTCGTCGTCGCTGACTGCTGTTTGGAGGTGGGTGTCCCAGTTGACGAGCCGCTTGCCGCGGTAGATTTTTTGGTCGCGGAACAGGCGGAAGAAGAAGTGCCGCACCGCTTTGGCGCACATTTCGTCCAGCGTAAACCGGGTCCGCTCCCAATCGCAGGAGCATCCCATTTCCTTGAGTTGCGAAAGGATTCGCTTTTGGTACTGCTCTTTCCAGTCCCAGATTCGCTGGACGAGTGCTTCGCGGCCAATATCGTGCCGGGTTTTCTTTTCTTCCTCGAACAGTTGCCGTTCGACGACCGCCTGGGTGGCGATTCCGGCGTGATCGACCCCGGGCACCCAGAGGGTTTCGAAGCCTTGCATCCGCTTCATTCGGATCATCATGTCCTGAAGCGTGTTGTTCAAAGCGTGTCCCAAGTGCAACGCCCCGGTTACATTCGGCGGCGGAATGACGATGGTGTACGGCTTTTTTTCCGGATTGGGTTCGCTGTGAAAGAACCCTTGTTCATCCCAGAATTTGGACCATTTTTTTTGTGCGGCGGCGGGATCGTACTGCTTGGGAAGTTCCATTACGAATTACGAATTACGAATTACGAATTACGAATTACGAATTACGAATTGCGAAAATACACCCACTCATTCTATCGGGGATCGGTTTTGGTTCAAGAGAGATGTTGACTAACCTCGGACCAAGGGCAGTCCGTCGACAAGTTCCCGATAAACAGAGACGCAATCGGAAGATTAAAGAGTTTTTTTACGTGCTCGGTTTTCCGCGAACCGCGATCCCGTTAGCGGCGGGGCAAAAAAACGAAACTTGTCGACAGACTGAGCAGGCGGTCAGCGTCAGGTACACGAGAAGCGACACCCCCTACTTCACGGCAAAGGGACGGCGGTGGGGCAGGTTGAAGTGGAACAGCTTCCATGCCGCCCAAGGGAAGTGGAGAGAGGAGAGAGGATGGCAACAACGGAATACGGCACCGTTTCCCCCTTTGGCAACAAAACCATTCAATCGGTAGGTCGTCGTTTCATTGCTTGTGAAAGAATTTTCGTAACATTTCAGCCGAATATTTACTCGCATTTTTTACACTAATTTACACAAATTGTGCAATATAGGTAGCGAAAAATGGCGGTTGTGCGGCAATTGGGCACTTTGTAAAATTGCCCAATTTAAATTTAAAAATTC
>CAZNVM010000290.1:0-8819 GCA_964576215.1 uncultured Planctomycetaceae bacterium | reverse complement strand
CCGTCGACAAGTTTACGATTTTTACTGATTTTACCGTCATTTCGCTTCGCTTCATTCCGGCTTTTATTGGGGGAGATGAATAAAAGCCGGAATGGAGCATCGCGAAATGACGGTCTCGATACAAACTTGTCGACGGACTGGGTTGGTGAATAAGAGAACTGCAAAGTTCCTGGGAACGCAGGCATCTTGCCTGCGCGAGGCAGGCTGGAAGCCTGTGCCCCCAGGGGCAGGCAAGATGCCTGCGTTCCCAGAGGTGCCCTCAATTTTTATCCATTTTGAACAATGCAGTTCTCTTGGTTGGTGAATCGGGTTCGTCCGAGAAAGAAAATTTTGCGGGAATGCAAAAAAGGGCGAACCCGTTGTTTCCGAAGTTTATTAAACCCTCAATTCTGCTTCCGTTCCAAGCGAATCGGCGTACTTACAACGAATAGGTGCGATTTCCTGTTCGAGAAATTCGTCCACCTGTTCCGGGGCGCAACCGACGAACCGTTCGGCGTTCATTTCGGCGTCCAAGTCAATCGGAGCAAAGGCCGGATCGTTCTTCAAGCGGTCAAGCAAGTCGTTCGCTCCTCCCTCCTGCTTGACGATGTTGGCTGCCGCCTGGGAATGAACGCGAATTCGCTCATGCAAATCCTGGCGGTCCCCCCCTCGTTCCACAGCGGTCATCAGGATGTTTTCCGTCGCCATAAACGGCAGCTCCGCCTGAAGATTCTTTGCGATCACTTTTTCGTACACCACCAGTTCTTCGGCGATGTTTTGGTACAAAATCAGTAGCGAATCGACCGCCAGGAACGCTTGCGGCAACACCAACCGTCGGTTCGCGCTGTCGTCAAGCGAACGCTCCATCCATTGCACCGCCAGCGTTTGGGCCGGGGAAGATTGCAATGAAATCACAAACCGGGCAAGCGCACAAATCCGTTCGCTTCGCATCGGGTTACGTTTGTATGCCATTGCCGAGGAACCGATCTGGTCGCGTTCAAACGGTTCTTCCATTTCCTTGCGATGGGCGAGAATTCGCAGGTCGGTTGCGAATTTATGGGCACTTTGCGCGATCCCGGAAAGCAGGTCGAGAATTTGAGCATCCATTTTTCTCGGATACGTTTGCCCCGTCACGGTGAACGATTTTTCGAACCCGATTTTTTGGCAGAACCGCTTTTCCAGTTCACGAACTTTTTCATGGTCGCCGTCGAACAGCTTTAGGAAACTCGCCTGTGTGCCGGTCGTTCCTTTGTTTCCGAGCGGCATGATCGTGGAGAGGCGATGCTCCAGTTCCCTAAGATCGAGAACGAGATCATACGCCCAAAGAGACGCTCGCTTTCCGACGGTGGTCGGCTGTGCCGGCTGCAAATGGGTGAACGCCAGCGTCGGCAAGGCACGGTACTTTTCGGCAAAACGTCCCAACCGGTCAATCACCGCCACCAGTCTGTTGCGAACCAGTACCAAAGCGTCTCGGAGCAGAAGAACATCGGTATTGTCGGTTACGAAGCAGCTTGTCGCTCCGAGATGGATGATTCCACGCGCCTCGGGACAGCAATCGCCGTAAGTGTGAACATGGGCCATCACGTCATGCCGCAATTTCCTTTCGTATTCGGCGGCAAGCGGGAAGTCGATATCGTCCGTATGACCTCGCAACTGTTCGATTTGCGACTCGGTAATCGGGAGACCGAGTTGGGCTTCGACCTCGGCCAATGCAACCCAGAGACGACGCCAAGTGCTGAATTTCCGTTGCGG
The DNA here is from genome assembly GCA_964576215.1 of uncultured Planctomycetaceae bacterium. Lineage (GTDB taxonomy): Bacteria > Planctomycetota > Planctomycetia > Pirellulales > Thermoguttaceae > JAVBSX01. The sequence goes on along the minus strand of CAZNVM010000290.1, from coordinate 7,088 downwards.
ACTCCAAAGCGCACTCATTTCCGACGAGGCGTAACGGCCGATCAGAGGATTATCGTATTGGTTCATGGATGTTCAGACTCTCATGAAAAGATCGTTTAGGGGAAACGGGGGATTCTACAGCAAGATCGCTCAAAAGAACAGGGGCAAGCGGGGACGGACAGCCAATCAGAGCTGCGCACGGAGTAAGCGGTTTTCACGTTACCACCGGGGGCATCGCTTACTGCGTGCGCGGCTCTGATTGGGCGCGGCTCTGATTGGGCGTTCACAAATTCAATCCACTACAAAACATCCAAAATGAAGTGATGGCCGGAATGAAACTTTCGTGGGGCAGGATAATAGTTTTGCCACGATTTATCATATTTTTTCGGAACCCGCATTTCAACCGGATAACGGTTCGTCGGGTCCGCCGACGGTTTGTAATATTCCGGCGATTGGTAATTCTGCGGAAAGTATTGGTACGGATAATGATAGCACCGTTGCCAATCCTGCACGGTGTTCGTATTGCCCCAAGTCCGACCGAAACCTTGCTGCGCGGCGGCCTGAGACGGTGAAAACGCGACGTACAAAGCCGCTGCACATAGCAGTGCAATCAAAGTCAAACGAGTCATTTGGCTCCCCCCTGGATAATCTTGAACGTGAATTCTCCGCGCAAAGCGAAAAAACGCAATTTTTGGTAAATTGTCCCGTAGGGAGTAATCGACAAAACGGTTGTAACGACTTAAACGAAAATTACAAATATACCTGTTTGTCCACTCGCAAATTTTGGGGATCAATCCGTGAGCCGGAATCTCTCTCACAATTGCGGCTCCGTTGCGTTCGTCATCTGCCGCAACTGGGCGGTGGTCCTCATGGCACAGAATTTCGGGCCGCACATGGTGCAGAAACGGGTGTCGCACTCATCAAGACCGGCCGGTTTTGGAGCGGCTTTCCGGGACTCTTCGTAGTATTCCCTTGCTCTCGCCGGATCAAGGGACAAGCGAAACTGCTCTTCCCAGTCAAAACAAAACCGGGCCTTGGCCATTGCATCGTCGCGGTCCCTTGCCCCGGGCCGTTTTCTGGCGACATCCGCCGCATGAGCCGCGATTTTATACGCAATGACCCCTTGCCGGACATCCTCCAGGTTCGGCAACCCCAGATGCTCTTTCGGTGTTACGTAACAGAGCATCGCCGCCCCGTGATATGCCGCAAGCGTCGCCCCGATTGCACTGGTGATATGATCGTAACCCGGTGCAATGTCGCAAACGACCGGCCCAAGCACGTAAAACGGTGCTCCGTGACACACTTCAATTTGCCGCTTGATGTTCTCTTCGATCTGGTCCAGCGGAACATGGCCCGGTCCCTCGATCATCACCTGGCATCCGAGTTGCCAAGCTCGTTTGGCCAATCGGCCCATGACCTCCAGTTCGCCAAACTGGGCGGCGTCGGAAGCATCGTGTAAACAGCCGGGTCGCAGTCCGTCGCCGATGCTCCAACTCACGTCGTAATTCCGCATGATTTCGCAAAGTTCGTCGAAATGCTCGTAAAACGGGTTCTCTTTTTTATGGGCAACCATCCATTTTGCCGTAAGCGAACCGCCGCGGCTGACGATACCGCAAAGGCGGCTTGCCGTGAGCGGGATGTGCTCTTGGAGCAGACCGGCGTGGATCGTCATGTAATCGACCCCCTGCTTTGCCTGGTGTTCCACAGCGTCAAGAAAATGACGCGGCTGCATTTCGAGAATATCGCCCAGTTCCTCGCAAACCTGGTAGAGCGGCACCGTTCCGACCGGAACGCTGACGGCCTTGAGAATTTGTGCCCGAAGCGAATCAATTTCCGGACCGGTCGAAAGGTCCATGACGGTGTCCGCTCCGAAGGTGATCGCCGATTGTACTTTGGCCAATTCGCACGGCGTATCTCCCGTAAGTGCCGAATTGCCGAGATTGGCGTTGATTTTCGTTCGGACTGCGATTCCAATCCCCATCGGCACAAGTGACATGGCCAAATGGTTCTTATTCGCCGGAACGATCAGCCGTCCGGCGGCAATTTCCGCCCGTACAAATTCCGGATCAAGCCGCTCCTCCTGAGCAACGTGGTTCATTTCCGGCGTAATACGACCGCTTTTGGCTTCGAGGTACTGGGTCACGTTAAAATAAAGGGGAAGGCAAAGGAGCGGTCAACAGGAAAACGGCGGACAGGCGCAAAATAAACCTGATCTTTCGGGCATCTTATACAAGTCCCGATCATACCGGATTCGGAGTTTTTGCATATAGGGTAACTGATTCGTGAGCCGTCAAAAAACTCGCGAGGGGGGCGGCATTGTGACGACCGCCCCTTGAGCGGCACTGTGATGGGCTGCTTCGCAAAGCAGGACGTTGTGCAAACCGTCCTTGCCGCAAAGTGGTTTGCCTGAAAGGATGGATTCCGCGTGTTCATCGATCACCGCTTGATAAATATTCTCCGGCTTATCGATGAAAAAGTCTTCCTGCTTTGTAAACATGTCCAGTTCAAGACGCTGCCGAATCGGTTCGCCTTCGTGACCGGACAGTTGGAACAACGTTCCGTAGCTCCGCAGCGTGGCGTCACAACCGTAAACTTCAAAGCCGAGACCGGAAAGCGTGCCCCCCAGTCCGCCACGGAAATCGCGGAACGAAACCCGAACGGAACAGGTCAAACCGCTTTCAAGCGTTACGAAAATCAACGCGCCGTCCTCGGCCGCAATCGGCATCGTCTTGGGATAATACGTCGCGGCAACGTTGCGTATCCGGCTGTCAAACAGGTACTCGGCCATGTAAAAGCAGTGGCTTGCCACGTCACCAATCGGCCCGCCGAGTTCGCCGGGATCGTTGCAACGCCATGTCGCCGCTTCCGCCGGGTCGTAACCGTACGCAAATTCCATGTGGAAGCAGGCATCGTTTACCGTGCCGAGCCTGCCGTTGCGAACCATGTCCCGTGCCTTTCGGTTGAGGACGTTTTTCGTCATCATGTGATCAACGCTCAAACTCAGGTTTTTGGCTTGGGCAAGTTCGACCAGTTTTCGGGCTTCGTCGCCGCTGACGGCAAGCGGTTTTTCGACGAGGGCATGTTTTTCCGCCTCGAGTGCCGCCGTTGTCAATGGGGCGTGAGACCGGTTGTTCGTGGTAACAAACACCGCTTGAATTTCCGGGTCGGTAAGCACGGCGTTCGTATTTTCGTACCATTTCAGGCCGAGATTCAGAGCGGCGTCTTTTCTCGCCGGATTCACGTCGGTCGCACCGACCAATTCGGCATGGTTCGGTCGTCCGACACGTTCGGCATCAAGACCGAACCCTTCCTTTGCGATCCGGTTCTCGGCAATACCGCCGAAACCGATCAGAGCGTATTTGATTTTTGACATGGGGATTGGTTTCTGCGATTTCCAAAAAAAGTGAAAAATTTCCCGAATTGATCTTTCCTACACAAATTGTAAACGGATTGGCAAAGGGAATAACGACGTAGTGTGTTTCGCAAATCAGCGACGACTCCCGGCAGGCATTCTATCATATCCTTCACGTCGACCGCAAGGGGTCGAAAACTCATTTCCTCAAACCGTACAGGAGGATTGCAACGCAGGCTTCCAGCCTGCGCGAAGGTTGCGGAATGAAGTCTCCGCCCTTGCGCAGGTAGGATGCCTACGAACTCACCGGCAGGCTGGAAGCCTGCGTTCCCAGGAAAAAAGCGACTTTGCAATCCTCCTGTCAAACCGTAAACGACTCGGTCAAAAATTTCCGGCCCCTTGCGTCCGATGTGAGGCATGTGATAGAATGCTTGCCGGAGGTCGCCGCTGATTTGGGCCGCTTTGAGCCACTGCGTAACGGTTCGCCGCCGCGTGATGGCAGCAACGCTCCAAGCAGAAGCGAAAGGAAAAACGGTCTCAATAAACGGAGCAACAATGACACTACGAAACTTTCTTTGTTATTTGGTACTGGGAATGGCCGCCATAATAGCAGTGGTTCCTGCCGAGGGGGCTGACCAATTGAAAATCGGGGTCGCCCGGGAAATCATCACGCCCAAGCTCGGCGGATTATTCATGGGCTACGGATCGGACATCGGGAGCACATCCGTCCATGACGATCTCACGGTCACGGCCTTGGTCGCTGAGCAGGGAGACACCAGGGTCGTGCTGATGAGTGTTACCGTTTGCCTGATTGGCAACGATCTTGGTGCCAAACTGCGGGAGTTGTGCGGTGAAGCGGCAGGCGTTCCGGCCTCCCACGTCATCGTCGCTGCGACGCACACTCATTCCGGGCCGATTACCACGAATTTTGAACCCGGCAAAGGTGTGGATGTTGAATACTGCGAGCAAATCCTTATCCCCAAATGTGTTGCGGCGGCAAAGGCCGCGGTGCAGGACATGAAACCCGCTACCGTGGGGATTGCGACCACCGAAAGCAAAGTGGGAATCAATCGACGGCAGATTTTACCCAATGACGCCGTAATCCTGGGGCAAAATCCGTGGGGAATCTACGACTCGGAGATGACCGTCGTCTCCTTCAAGGGGGAAGACGGAAGGCCCATCGCCAATATGGTTCACTGCTCAGCCCACTGCACCGCCGCCGGAAAGAATACCGAGGTAACACGGGATTGGGCCGGTGTCATGATCGACCGGCTTGATAAGGAATCGGGGGCGATCACCCTGTTTTTCAACGGCTTGGCCGGCGATATTGCCCCGCGTATGGCGAACGGTGCTTCCACAGGCAACATCGACCATGCAATGGAGGTTGGTTCACTGGCCGGGCTTGATGCGGTACGTGCCTGGAAAAATATCCGTGCTTACCGTGATGAGAAACTGTCCGTAGCAACCGGCGTTGTTCGCATTCCACACGCTCCGCTCATCCCGTTGGAAGAAGCCCGACGCGAACTCGCCAAGCTGGAAAGCGAAGCGCAAGCCCGGTTTACGGCGTCGAACATGAGCGTGTACAGGAAAAATATCGAAGCGCATGAGACGGGCAACACCGGAGAATCGTTCTTTACTTACGATCAGACGCTTGTCAGGATCGGCCCCATCGTCCTGGTCCCTGTTCCCTTTGAGGCATCGTCCGAAATCTCGTTGCGTCTGCGTGCTTACAGCAAATACGGACATACACTGGGGCTTGGCAACACCAACGGCAGCAATTCCTACCTGCCGACCCGGGACCAAATCCCCCGAGGCGGGTATGAAATCGACCGCTTCCAGTGGTCCGGTGAGAGACAGCTTACCGACAATGCGGATACGCACTTAATCAATCAAAACCTTGAACTGATAAAAAGTCTCTAATCCTATTTTCTCAAAGTGTAAACGGATTGGTTATGAGGCCGGAAAAAGTGTTGAAATTTAAGGGCATCGGGCATCGGGCATCGGGAATCGGAAATTGGAGGAAGTTTTTCACTTATCACCTATGCCCGATGCCCTTGACTGTTTTGAGTCACTATTTGTTTACGGTTTGAGTTCCAAAAAAAATCGGGGGGATTCAATTTTCCGACGTGAGGTGTACAATGAATCCTGATAAGTCTGTTTCTTTTCAATAATTTCTCCAGGAGCAACGAAACATGAGTTCACTTTTTGAGTTTTCCGGTCTTTGGGATCAGCTTCCGTCTCTCGCGACCATTGCGGCTTTTTTCAGTTGTGCATTGCTCGGTGGAGCACATTGTTGCGGAGGAAAGGAAGGAGATTGCTGTCATTCCGGGCATGAACATGACGAGGAAGATTCCGTCTACGCTAAAATAGAGTCACAAATTGAAGAACTCAAGTCCCAATACGAATCGGGCGACAAAAGCGTTCTCCGGAATTTGGCCGACGTAACCCTTGCCTTTGCGGTCCGACTGCAACAGGACGATTTTCTGGAGGAATCCGTCTCGGTTTATGGAGATGCCATCGAACATTTCCAGCTCCTTCAAAAAGAACATCCTCAGGACACGGACATTACCCGCTTGATCGGTTTGTCGTATCTGAGCCGGGCCGTTACGTTCAACGACATTGACGAAAAAGAATTCGCCGTGAAGGATTACGATAGTGCTCTGGCCGTTTTGGCTCCGCTTGATGCAGCGGGAGACGGTGAGGCAAAATATGATATTGCCGGAATCAAACTGAATCTGGGAACAATTTACCACGAACTCGGCGAGTGGGACAAAGCGGCGAAATTGCTTGACGCATCGTTCATGGAATTTCGTGCTCTGGAAAAAATCAGCGAACTGGATACCCGGTTTTACATGGGAAAAGTCAGTGTCGCTCTCGGCAATCTCTTTCGGGATCAGGAAGAACCAATCGAAAAAATCGTCGATGTTTACGATCGAGCAATGCGGCTCTTCGTGGAGTTGGTCGACGGCGGCGAAGTGCATCACGAACTCGATCTGGCTAACGCCCTGATCGGCAGGTGTATGGCAAGATTTGAAGCCGGACAGAAGGAAAAAGATGTCCTTATTGATATGCAGCGGGGAATCGAGATTCTCGAAAAACAAAACAACGAGGGGAACGAAGCCGCCTTTTACGACTTGTTTATGACTCTCTTGTTGTACAGCGATGTCCTTGCCGACCTCGAAAAACACAATGACGCTCTGAACGTTCTGAACGAGATCGCGGAAAAATTCAAAGAGGTGGAAGAGATCGACGATCCGGTGCTTTTTAACGAATACGCCGGAGTATTCGGACGCCGCAGTATGTGCCATTTCCACTTGGGTAAACCGGAGGAAGCCGTTAAAGACCTGAGTAAGGAAATCGAGCTTAAAGAGAAGCTTTGGGAAGACGAATGGGATTTGGACGACGAAACGCTTGCCCATCTTGCCCCCTCGTTAGTGTCGGCGTACTGTCATCGGGGCGTGATCTACGACGCGCTCGGCAAAAAAGACCTGGCAATGGACGACTGTAAAAAAGCGGCCAATGTCCTCGAACCCTACGAAGAAGACCTCGGCGAAGACTATCAGGAACTTCTCGCCCAAATCGACGCCATTCGCGATGGTAAGTGATTAGTGGTTACCCCGGATATTTCATACGCCGATTCGAGGTTCCGTTTTCAGGGGGTTCAGACGTTTTTTGTCGAAAGCCGGGGCAAAATCCCCGGTTTTTGCGTGTTTATGGCACAAAACCCCCTTTCCCCCAATCGGAGGTTGACGGGTTT
>CAZNVM010000289.1:0-35316 GCA_964576215.1 uncultured Planctomycetaceae bacterium | reverse complement strand
GGGGGGGGCGGCGCTCCCCCCGCCGCTAACGGTAGAAAGAACGAGTCGCGCTCTTTCGTTATCCCATCAAAAAGCCTTCGATATCATTTGCGGCAATGACACCGTAGTTGACGGCTCCGAGCCAGCCGGACATGATGATTCCAACGCTCCCGGCGTGGTAGAGACCAGCGATTTTTTGGGGCAGTTTCCGACTTACAGCAAGCCCTTCGTATTTCGTGCCGAAACTTGCCCCGCCCCAATGGCCCGTGTACCGCTCAAAAGTACAAGGGGTCGCCGCTTCAACGTAAGCGACCTTTTCCCGGACGTTGGAAACATACCGCTCCAGATGGTCAAGCGTCGTTTTAATCAGGTTTTCCTTGCTTTTTCGGTACTCTTCCGGCGATAACGCCTTCCAGTCCGAATAGTTCGCGTTGGTGCTGGCAACAATGTAATACTTTTCCGTGCCAGGTCGGGTTTTCGGATAATAAAACGAGTAGGTGCGGCTTGTGATATTCCGGCTTAGCAACAGATCGGTGCGAAATGCCGGGGCGGTCGAGCTGAAAAGCAGATCGCCACACCGCGTTTCGTCCACCGTTTCGCCCGGTTTCAGGGCAATGTAAACCTGCGTGCTGGAGTTATTAAGCCGAACCGCGTTTGCTTCTTCGAGAAAGTCGGAATCGAACGCCTCTTCGCCGACGAGATTGAAAATCGTGCCCTTGAGATTCGCGTTGGACAAAACCACACGGCACGGAATCTCGATGGCTTCCTCTTTTTTGACGGCGCAGGAAACGACCTTGCCGTTTTTGGTGTTGATTTTCTCGACGGACGTGCTTTGGACAATATCGACGCCGTTTTTCAAAAGTTCCTGCCGCATAAGCCGAATCAAAAGCTCGGTTCCCCCCTGAAACGTATAAACCCCTTTGGACATGAAGTTGGAAAACACGATTCCGTAGGTGAGTGCCGGGTCTTCCAGCGTCGAACCGTTGGCATAGGTGATCGGCTCCATGAGCAAGCGAACGACGTCCTGACGGCCGGGAAAGAACTCGTCAAACAGTTCCCGGGTCGTCAGGTTTTGATCGTCGTAATGCGACATATCACGGGCTTTGTTGAAAAAGGCGTGAACTTTTTCGGCGGGAACCTGGAACCGCTCAATTAGCAACTTGGTGAAATCGTCCCGGTTGAAGGTCGTTTCGAGCGAAAATTGCGGATTATCGAACCGGATATGCGGCAATTGCACAATTCGCTCGGCGATTTCGGCGTTCCAATAGCGGCGACAGCTCTTAATCATGCCGACCGGGAACCCATGCAGGGAAATGTCGAAAATGTGCCCTCCACGGCGGTTGAACGTCGTTGCCAGACCGCCGAGCTTGTAATGCTGCTCCACGAGCAAAACCGAATAGCCGCTGCGTCCGAGAATGTTCGCGGCGGTTAATCCCGCCAATCCGCTCCCGATAACGATAATGTCGTACTGTGCCTTCATACTGAACTATTGGTATTGAATGACCACGATTTCTTTGGGAAAACGCAGATTATATCGCTTCCCATGGAAGGGACAACCCCAAAGCGACAATCGAAAAGTGTATCATTTTGAAGCAGCGACATGCGAAAACAATACAATCGTTACAATCGCAATACCGTGTTACAGTGAATGGTTACTGTGCGAAAGTTGCAAAAATCCACGATCTTCCAGATTTACCATCGGCGCAATAAACAATGGCATTCAATTTGCATATTACTCTTTTCAGTGACAGTTTTCAACTTTTCGGTAGTGATTTTCAACAAAGATTCAACGGCAAAAAAATAAAACTGCTTTGTTGTTGATTTTTTTCGGCATAACGCTATGATAAAACACTATAGTCCATTGGGATTGTGCTCTTTCAGCCAGAACTCTGCGTTTTAGCCGGTACATCACAAAATTTAGCCCCTGTACGAGCCATGACAACGCCATCAAAACCAAAGAAAACGGAAACAAAAGATATTCTCGAAGTGATTAAGAACTCCGCAGGATTCCTTCATGGGAAAGAGGAAAAAAAAGATGTTTTCGTAAAGACAAAAGTCCAACTTAAGCCGGAATCGCTGGAATCCCGGGAAATGCTGTCCGTCAATCCACTCGACGGAGATTGGTTTCAATCAAATGATTTCGTCAAATTCGACCTTTCCGAAAGCCGGGCGTCCGCAATGGCGTCCGTTCTGGAAGAAGCGGGCGGCCTTTCCGAAGGCGGAATCCTCGACGTTCCCAATGAGTGGTTAATCCAACTGAGCAATGATCTCATTTCCCGGGTTGGAAACGTCGAAGGAGCGACACGACATTTTCAAAGTCTGGGGATCACCGTCGTTGAAGGACTGGGGTCACCCGGTTCGCTTCACGTAGTCATAGGCGGTGGTACGGCCGCCGATCAACGACTCAAGCTCTCCTCCATCGTTGGTATCACCGGGTTTGAGCCGAATCAGATGCTTGTGTCCGCCGCAACCAACGTTCAGGACGCCGTCAACGATCCCAAGGCCGACCAGTTGTGGAACTTGAATATCGCCCGGGTTCCCGATGCCTGGAACTATGTCCCCGCCGGCTCTCCCGGAACGACCGAAGTGATTGTCGCCGTTTTGGACACCGGCGTCAATATCAATCATCCCGACCTGAAAGACAATATCTGGGTCAATACGGCAGAATTGAACGGTAAGGCCGATACCGACAACGATGGCAATGGATTCAAAAATGACGTCTACGGTTGGAATTTCTACAGTAATAATAACAATGTTCTGGACGATAACGGTCACGGAACTCACGTCGCCGGTACAATCGCTGCCGTCGGGGATAATGCGATTGGCATTGTCGGTGTTGCTCCCAACGCGAAAATTCTTCCGTTGAAATTTCTGAATGCCTCCGGGAACGGTTTTTCTTCCGATGCCACCCGAGCTATCAATTACACGACGGCACTGAAACTGGCCGGAAACAATATCGTGGCGATTAATTGTAGCTTTGGTTCCACCGGTGCTTTCCCCACATTGACGACGGCTATTCTCAACGCCGGCAGTGCCGGTATTGTCGTCGTCGCCGCCGCCGGAAACGAATCTAGCAACCTTGACGTTACGAAAGTTTATCCGGCTTCCGTTGACGCAAGCAATGTGATTACCGTTGGTGCCACAACCAATACGGATGCCTGGGCCAGTTACAGCAATTACGGTTCTGCCGTCGATGTCGCCGCACCGGGATCAAATATCTACAGTACGGTCGGCAGTAGCTATGGTCTCAAGTCCGGAACAAGTATGGCGACACCGTTTGTCTCAGGAATGGTCGCTCTTGTTGCGGCAACCAATCCGAATTTGACACCGGAACAAATCAAAGCCGCCATCGTCGCCGGGGTTGACCAGCTTCCGCATCTGGCCAACAAAGTTTCCAGTGGCGGGCGTGTCAATGCGGCCAATACGTTGGCTCTCGTTGCCGGTAATCCCTCCGGTGTCATTCTCTCTCTTCCGTCCGGAGTAACGGCGACGACGGTAGGTGCCTCCAGCCTGAACCTTTCCTGGAACGCCGACAATTCCGCAACCGGATATATTCTGGAACGTTCGGCGAACGGCTCGGACGGTTGGGAAGTCGTTTATCAGGGAGCTCAAACCTCCTTTACCGATACGGGACTTCCAAACGGGACGGCGCAGTATTACCGGGTAACCGCAACAGCAACCATAGACGGACAAGAAATCCAGTCGCGTGCATCCAAAGTATTCAGCGCGAAAACAAATATCGGATCTGCCCAGGCTTTTGCGCCGACCACCGTCGGCTCGACTTCCGTGGCTTTGGCGTGGATAAAGGCAGTCGGTTCAACGGCGACTTATATCGAATACGCCGACTCTCCGGAAGGGCCTTGGACAACCATAAATTGTACATCTGCGGTAACTAAAACGATTTCCGGCTTGACCGCCAACACGGATTATTATTTCCGAACTTATTCGACAAGTTCAACGGAAACGTCCGCAACATCGCAAACGTATAAAATCCACACGGCACCGGCAACTCCGACCGGCTTGAAAGCGGATTCCAAGACAAACGATTCCATTACGATGACTTGGACCGCTTCGGAAGGGGCGACATCCTCGCAATTGCAGATGGCCCTCACGTCTTCCGGCCCCTGGACCACGATTTATACGGGTGCTGAGACAAATTACACGATTACCGGTTTGGATTCGTTAACCAGTTACTACTTCCGGGTTGCTTGCAGCAGCGGACAGGCCTCCCCGAGTTTCGACATCGAAACGCTCTCGGCAAACACCGGGACCGCGACGGTTAAAACCAATGCCGATGCTCCTTTAAGTCCGGAAAATCTGACCGCCACCACGGCGACTACCACCGCGATTACCTTGACCTGGACCACTTCGCTCAACGCGACTTCCTATACGTTGGAATACGCAACTTCCGAAGACGGCCCCTGGACAACCGCCTATACCGGTTCCGCTCTAACCAGAACGGTTTCCTCCCTGACGGCGGATACGAATTACTTCTTCCGAATATCGGCAAGCAACGTAACCGGTTTTTCCAGCGTTTCAGAGACGATCAGTGCAAGAACCCTCGTGAAAGCCCCCACTGCTCCGACGGGATTGAAAGCGGTTGCCAACGGTGCAAACGCCATTAACGTTTCCTGGAACGAAACGGTCAACGCGACGGAATATACCTTGGAGTACGCTTTGGCTTCCACCGGTCCGTGGACGACGGCGTATACCGGTGCAGACACCGCCTGTTCCGTCTCGGACCTTGATAGCAGTACAACCTATTATTTCCGGGTGAAGGCAGGCAATACCACCGGAGTCTCCGGAAATTCCGGTACCGTAAACACAAAGACGGCGGCGGATTCCTCGACACCTTTGGTTGCCCCGACAATGCCGAGCGGCTTGACGGCGAGTGCGTCGGGTACGTCGCAGATCAACGTGAGCTGGAATGCGGTATCTGGCGCGACATCCTATAAATTGGAAGCCCAAGTGAATGGAACGTGGACGACGATTTACACGGGAAGTGCGACGAGTTTTACGAATACCGGTTTGACGGCGAACACGCAGTACACCTACCGAGTTTCGGCGGTGAACGCGGCAGGTACCTCGGCGGCGTCCGGCACGGTTGCGGCGAATACGAACGAAGTACCCCCTGTTGTAACCCCAGCGACACCGGTAACGCCAGTAACACCGGCGACACCGGAAACGACGACACCGTCTTCGCCGAATGCGATGAACTTTACGTGGACGCAAAAAGCGGGGAACGCGATGACGTTCCAGTGGAACGCAATTCCAAATGCGACTTCGTATACGGTGCAGTATTCGACTAACGACGGAACGTCTTGGAATGGGGCCGCCAATGGGGCCGCTGTCACGGCGACCAGTTACACTGGAAGTTTTTCGAGCGCGACCGACTACCTTCTCCGTATCCGTGCGACGGTTCCGGGAGGGTTTACAGATTGGGTTGTAATTCCGTTTACCCGTAGCATCGCCGACTTCAAGGTCGATTTCAATTCGACCCCTGTTGTAGCCCCGACGACACCAACTCCGGTAACACCGGTAACACCGGTAACACCAAGCGGTCTTGCGGCAAGTGCGTCGAGCACGTCGCAGATCAACGTGAGCTGGAACGCGGTGTCGGGTGCAGCGTCGTACAAACTGGAAGTTCAAGCGGCGGGATCAAATACCTGGACGACGATTTACACGGGCAATGCGACGAGTTTTGCGAACACCGGTTTGACGGCGAACACGCAATACACCTACCGTATCTCGGCGGTGAACGACGGTGGCACCTCAGCGGTGTCGAGTATTGTTTCGGCAAAAACGCTTACCGCACTCCCGGCAACGCCGACTGGTTTGGCCGTGAACAATGGGACGGCAACGACAAGTACGCTCGGTATCAGTTGGAACACGGTTGCCGATGCGACTTCCTATAAACTGGAAGTCCAAATTGGTGGAACGTGGACGACCATTTACTCAGGAAGCGACACAAACTTTACCCATACCGGGTTGACGAACAATACTTCGTACAATTACCGGGTCTCGGCGGTAAATTCCGTTGGTATTTCAGAAGTATCGAGCATGGTTTCCGGCAAGACGAAAAACAAATGATCCGGTCTTGGCCGGCGATTGTCCGCGAAATCCGGTCCGGTGCATCCACTGGGATGTGCCGGACCGTTTTTTTGTCCGCAGCATCCACAAAGTCGCTACAATCCTCTTTGTCGTCTCTTTCGACACGATTATTGCATTTTCTCCCGAAAATGGGAGCTTTCTTGATTTGTTAATCGGGAATGCCACACGCACGTTTGCAAATAAGCTATTGTATACGCAACTTAGTGGTTTTTATTCGTTGATTCTCTTCAATGAACACAATACGACTCGCATTAAATTAGAAACATGTTTACGCATCTCTCTCTCGGCACAAAACTTTTTATGGGATTCGGTCTGACCATCCTCCTTGCAATGTTCGTCGGTTTGGTCGGTTGGTTCGGCATTTCTCAAATGGACACCGCTGTTTCGGACTTTTCCAAAGTGTTGGAAATTTCAGAGAATACGGAGATCACCCAACAGGGAAATACGCTTATTGAAAAGGCCAAAAACAATCGGATTTGGGCGACGAGGTCTCTCTTCGGGGCCTGCTTGCTTACCCTGTTACTTGGAGGTGCCGCAGGGTACTGCATTGTCCATGATATTTCCCGTGGTATGAAAACCATCGTTACCTCCCTGAAACGGATTGCCAATGAAGGGGACTTGGAAGTGGAATTTGACCAGCAATACCTTGCCCGCCAAGACGAAATCGGGAGTTTAGTCCAAGCTACCAGCATAATTGTCAAGGATTTTCGTAATTCCGCCAAAGCAGCCCAAGCCCTGAGTGAAGGAGACTGGACCATCCAGATTCAACCAAAAGGGGACAAAGACGAAATGTTGATCAACATTCGTCGCATGATTTCCAAAGTCAGTGGTGTTTTGAAAAAAGTCAGCGACTCCGTAGTTCAAGTTACTACCGGATCGACCCAGGTTGCCAGTGCAAGCGACAACCTTTCCAACGGAGCGACTCAGTCCGCCGCCTCGTTGGAAGAAATCACGGCGACCATGGGAGAAATGGGGGGGCAAACGAACAAAAACGCCCAAAGTGCTTCAGAAGCGAGCCTGCTTGCCCAAAAAACAAACTCCGCCGCAGGAAGCGGTCAGACCATGATGGACAAAATGGTTGCGTCGATGCAGTTGATCACGAAAAACGCCGCCGACGTAAAAAAAGTGATCAAAGTGATCGACGACATTTCGTTCCAAACGAATTTGCTTGCGCTCAACGCCGCTGTGGAAGCCGCTCGGGCAGGAGTACATGGAAAAGGGTTTGCGGTCGTCGCCGAGGAAGTCCGCAATCTGGCAGCGCGAAGTGCAAAAGCGGCTGGAGAAACGACCCAAATGATCGAGCAGAACAATAAACAGATTCAAGATGGTGCCGAAATCGTAACGCAAACAGCGGAGACTTTGCGTGAAATTCTTGAATATTCACAGAACACGGCGAATTTGATCGACGAGATTGCCAAAGCAAGCCGGGAGCAGGCCCAAGGCGTGATGCAGGTTTCCACGGCACTGCAACAAATCGACTCGGTTACGCAACAAAATACGGCCAACGCAGAAGAAACGGCAAGTGTTTCCCGGGAAATGAGTTCTCAGGCGGTAACGTTAAAAACGTTGGTCAGCCAATTCAAACTTCCGAGCGAAAACGGTGCAACGAAAGTTGCCGAACAAAAGGAAACGTACAATCCTGTTCAACCGATTGTAGTAGCAACACCGGTCGTCGATGTCGCGTCCGCTAAAACAATTGCGCCGGTTTTGCCGAAAAAACCTGCCCCTCCGGTCAAACCGGCGGCACTTCCAGCTCAGGTAGCACCGGCAATAAAAAAACCGGCAGCTTCTGTCGCTGCGACAAAACCTCTCGCAAAACCAGTTGCGAAACCGGTTGTAAAGCCTGTCGTAAAACCGGTTGCGATACCGGAGTCAACGGAATATGCGGCGACCGCTCTCCCGTCTTCCGGTTGGGGCGGCGGTTCCGACAACATGGAAATCACCATCCATTTGGATGACAAAGAATTTGGAAAGTATTAACTCAAACCGTAAAATCGAGCCGCGCACGGAGTAAGCGATTTTCACGTTACCACCGGGAGCACCGCTTACTGCGTGCGCGGCTCTGATTGGGTTCACGGTAGCGAAAATGTTGTCTCATTGGCGTTGAATTAGGAAGATGTCCAAAATTGTTGGATTTTATCGAAAATTTTGGTAGTAAAGACTTGCTTTTTTGTATTTGCTTGCTATTATGATTACAGGAAACTAGGTTTCGCGTTGCAAACGAGTAAAATCAACGGGACACTTGGTTGATTACAATGAATATTCTTCCTGTAAAATAGGCGGTGTGTTGATTAAACAAGGCGGAGTTCATAAAAAATGGGCACGATTCTCATTGATAAACTTCTTGAGACGGTAGTCGTCCGTAATGCGAGCGACTTGCATATTGCCGTCGGTCAACCGCCTGTGTTACGCCTGCACGGACGGTTGGTTAAGTTAGAAACCAAAATTCTTGAGCCGGAAGACACCGTTTCGCTGATGAAAAGCGTCGCCCCTGAACGCTGCCAGCAGGAGTTGCAACAGGTCGGAACTGCGGACTTCGGTTTTGCCTTTGGTGATAAAGCCCGATTTCGCGTTTCCATTTTCAAGCAACGTGGAAATACCGGTATGGTTCTCCGGCAAATTCCGAATAAGCTGCTTAGCATGGAAGACCTGAATACTCCGCCTGTGATGAAAGATTTGATTTTCAAATCACGCGGTTTGATTCTCGTAACTGGTCCGACCGGTTCGGGAAAATCGACGACTCTTGCGGCTTGCATCGATCACCTGAATATGAACATCGACCATCATATTATCACGATCGAAGACCCGATTGAATTTTACCATTACCACAAAAAATCGACGGTCAATCAACGCGAAGTCGGCGTGGACGTGCCGTCGTTTGCCGAAGCGATTCGCCGTGCTTTGCGTCAAGACCCGGACGTGATCCTCGTCGGGGAAATGCGGGACCTGGAAACGATTGAAGCGGCCATTACCGCAGCGGAAACCGGTCACATCGTTTTCGGGACTTTGCACACGACCGGTGCCGCCGGTACGGTCAACCGTATTATTGACGTGTTTCCGACGAACCAACAGGAGCAGATTCGGACACAACTTTCGACCTCGATTATCGGAATTCTCTCGCAACAGCTTTTGCCGAGGATTCAAGGGGGCCGGGTTGCCGCTTACGAAATGCTCGTCGTTACCTCTGCGATTGCAAACCTGATTCGTGAAAACAAAACATTCCGTATTACGTCCTCGATTCAGACCGGGCATAAACTCGGTATGCAACTTTTGGACGACCATCTGTTTCGTCTGTACAAAGACGGAATCATTACCAAGGAAGACGCTCTTGGTAAGGCAAACCTGCCGGACATGCTCATTCAAAAGATGCTTCGTTGGGAATCCGGAGCCGTTCTGGAAGATGGAGAAGAAGAGGAAGAAGACAACAAGAAGAAGAAATGAAAAGAAAAATTTGTGTTCGTAATTCGTAATTCGTAATTAAAAACATGCCTGCACGCAGATTAGGACAGGTTCTCGTCGATCTCGGTTATATCGATGAAGAGCAACTTGAAATGCTCCTTGAAGAGCACCAGGCGCGGCCGCACGAGATGATCGGGCAGGTTGCGATCGGGATCGGTTTGCTCAATGACGACCAGTTGTCCGTTGCCTTGGCCGAACAGCTTGGGTTGCAGGTCATCAGTCTTGCGGACATCACGATTCCGCCGGAAGTTCTGTCGCACCTGACGGAACCGATGGCCCAGTTGTACAAAGTCATACCGGTCAGTTTCAAAAATGACGTTCTGACCGTTGCCATGTGTGAACCGCAGAACCTGATGGTTCTCGACGAATTGCGGAATTTTCTCGGCTACCAAATCCGGGCGGTTGTTACAACGCCGCGCGATATTACCGGCGCATTGTCCCGGTACTACGCTTCCGACGTGGAAAGCGTCGAAACGCTCATTCGTGATCTGGAAGGAGATAAAGAGTTGGCCGAAACGGCCCGACAACTTGACGCCGGCACTATCGACCTGGCAAGCGTGGAAGCCCTCAGCGAAAGTGCCCCGGTCCGGAAACTGCTCAATATGGTCTTCCTGCTTGGAATCAAGGACCATGCAAGCGACTTGCACTTTGAACCGTTCGAAGACGAGTTCAAAATCCGGATCAAGGCGGATGGGACGTTGTACGAAATGGTGCCGCCGCCGCGACATTTGGCGTCGGCCATCACGACAAGAATCAAGGTGATGTCAAACCTCGACATTGCGGAAAAGCGTTTGCCCCAGGACGGACGTATCCGTATGAGCGTCGGTGGACACCCGATCGACTTCCGCGTTTCGGTGCTCCCGACGTTGTTCGGCGAAAGCGTCGTCTGCCGGATTCTCGACAAGTCGGTCGTGATGCTGAACCTTGACAACGTTGGTATGGACCCGTTCGTGTTAAAACATTTCCGAAAGGTGATCGAGCGTCCCAATGGTATCATTTTGGTCACCGGTCCGACCGGTTCCGGTAAGACGACGACGCTCTATGCGGCCCTTTCGGAACTGAACGTGATCACGGACAAGCTGATGACGACCGAAGACCCGGTCGAATATGACATTGACGGCATCATCCAGATGCCGATTGACGCGGACATCGGGAACACGTTTGCCCAGTGTTTGCGTTCGATTTTGCGACAGGACCCGGACAAGATTCTCGTCGGCGAGATTCGGGACCAGGAAACGGCGGAAATTGCGGTGCAGGCGTCGCTGACCGGACACTTGGTGTTTAGCACGCTTCACACGAATGACGCCCCGACGACGGTGACGCGGCTCAAAGATATGGGCATCCCGGCGTTTTTGATAACGGCGACGCTGGAAGCGATTCTCGCACAACGTCTTGTGCGGAAGATTTGCGTCGAATGTAAAGAGAAGTATACGCCGCCGCCGGAACAGTTGTACGAGTTACAGCTTTCCCAGGCGGAGATTGCGGACAAGGCGTTTTATCGCGGCAGAGGTTGCGTAACGTGTAACAACACCGGCTACAAAGGGCGCACGGCGATCCACGAGTTCATGGTGATCAACGACGAGATTCGTGACTTGATCAACAGGAACAGTTCCGCCGCCGACATGCGCTACGCCGCCCAGCGCAACGGCATGTTGACTTTGCGCGACGCCGGTTTGGACAAGATTTATCAGGGGATTTCGACGATTGACGAAGTCGTGCGGGAAACCGTCGTTGAATAAATGAGAAATAGGAAATGAGAAATGAGAAATAATTTTGTAGCACAGAAACCTAAATTACTTTCTCAATTCCCATTTGTTGTTTCCCGTTTGTTATTTCTCATTTCTCATTTCTAATTTCTCATTTTAACCATGCCTCAGTTTAAATTTGAAGCGATTGACGCGACGACCGGGAAGGAAATCAAGGACATCATTGATGCCACAACGGAGGACGAGGCCCAGCAGACGATACGTCAGATGGGCTACATCGTTACCAAAATCGCACCGTACAAGGATCGCAAGATCAAGAAAGCGGACAAGAAAAACGACGGCAAGACCTTTTCCTTCGGTCGCGTCGGGTCGAAACAGTTGACGACGTTCACGCGACAGCTTTCGATCCTTCAGGACGCCGGTTTGCCGATCTTGCGCAGCCTGAATATCCTGATGGTTCAGTCCCGGCCTGGAGCACTGAGAAACTCCCTGATCGATGTCTGTCAGGAAATCGAAAGTGGTTCCAACCTCTCCGAAGCGATGTCCAAAACGCCCAAGTGTTTCAACCGGCTTTACGTCAACATGATCAAGGCCGGTGAAGCGGGCGGTGCTCTGGAAACCATTCTCCAGCGTCTTGCCGAATTTTTGGAACGGTCCGAACAGCTCAAACGCAAAATTAAGGCGGCGATGACTTACCCGATTGCGGTCGTATTCTTCGCAATCGGAATTTTGACGTTCATTATGATTGCCATCATCCCGAAATTTCAGGAAATTTTCGACAGCTTCGAAACCGAACTGCCGACGATGACGGTTATCCTGATGACCGGGTCGCGGTTGTGTTTGCAATACTGGTTTTTGTTCCCGCTGATCCCGTTTTCCATCTGGTTGATGATTAAACTAACGACCAGTTTCGAGTATGGGCGGTTCGGGTGGCACCTGTTCCTGCTCAAGCTGCCGATTTTCGGACAATTATTCGAAAAGGTGACTGTGGCGAGAACCACCCGAACGCTTGGAACGCTTGTAACGAGCGGTGTGCCGATCCTCGAAGCGTTGCACATTACCAGGGAGACGAGCAACAACGCCGTGTTCGAATTAATGTATCATCGGGTGCTTGAGGCGATTCGTGACGGTGATACCATTGCGAATCCGATGAAGGTCCATTCGGGAACGACGTTCCATTTCGGGACACTGT
The DNA here is from genome assembly GCA_964576215.1 of uncultured Planctomycetaceae bacterium. Taxonomy (GTDB): domain Bacteria; phylum Planctomycetota; class Planctomycetia; order Pirellulales; family Thermoguttaceae; genus JAVBSX01. The sequence continues at coordinate 22,869 of CAZNVM010000289.1, read as the reverse complement.
TGTACTTTACCTTCTTCCTCCCGATCTTCGGAGCGTTCATCTACGCGATGAGAATACGTAGCCGGATTTTGGACGACATGGTCGTCAACATGGTCGACGTGGGGGAGGAAACCGGTGAACTGGACGTGATGCTCTACAAAGTCGCCGACACGTATGACGACGAAGTGCAAACGCTGACCGAAAGTTTGATGTCGATGTTGGAACCGTTGCTGATTATCATGCTCGGTGTCCTGGTCGGTTTTATCGTAGTCGCCCTGTTTTTGCCGCTGATCAAACTGATCTCGGAACTTTCCCAAGCGAAGTAATTACGAATTACGAATTACGAATGACTTAACGGGTTCGTAATTCGTAATTGGTAATTCGTGGTATGTAATTCGTAATTCGTAATTCGTAATTAAACTAATCATGAGTGTTCAATATTCCCAAAAGTATCGCGGTTTTACGTTGGTGGAACTGCTTGTTGTGATTGTGATCATCGCCATTCTGGTCAGTCTGTCCATCGGCGGAGTGTGGATGGTGCGACTGCGAGCCATTGAAACGATGACCAAAACGCAAATGTCGCAAATGGAAATCGCGCTCGAAGCGTACAAAACCGAGTTCGGCGAATACCCGCCAATGCTCTCGGATAAAGCGGCGGTCAATCGACATGCGAACTTGCGGTGGAAAAAAGCGAGCTTTCCGAATCTGCCTCCTGGGACTACAGGCCTCCATGATGCTCATGAGGTCATCCTCGATGTGCTGGGCTTGCCCCAAGATTGGGATTCTAACCCCGATCCCGATGTATCTGCACTCCAAGATAAAATCGCTAAAATAAGTCACCGTAATGCCGTGTCGTTGACGTTCTGGCTCGGAGGGCTCTACGATCCCGCCAAAGAATCTTACGTTGGATTTAGTGCCGACTTGGAAGACCCGCTCGGTAATAATCTTGTAGCAAACAACCAACGTCGTTTCGACGGACAACGAACCGGGACTCTATTCGATTTCAGCGAAAAGAATACCCGAGCAATGACGATACGTAAAACGGACCGTAAAGATATACGGTGTTTTGCCGCTTATAACAAACCGGTCGTTTATTTCCGGGGCTTGGCAAATGGTAATTATGGCGGTACGACCGATTACGATTTAAGTACGTCCAGTCCGTCCCAGGAATATATTTATTTTTGTGAATTGGAGGATCGCGGCGTTGCCATTCCCTATGCGAAAAAAGTAGACACGAATGGAATCCCCATGACTTGGCATGGTGCCAAGAAGTACCAGTTGATCCATCCAGGACAAGACGGGAGTTTCGGAGACCGTGGTTTTGTTCCAGCAGGCGTGCTTGACTTGACGGTTCCAGAAACCTTTTTTGTCGGCACGGAACCTGAGACGAACGTCACCTACGAGGACCAGGACAACATTGTGAACTTTACGGAGACGACCACTCTGAAAGGAGCGTTAAAATGAGACGCAGTCGCAACGACTTGAAAGAGCCGGGGGTGAAGCGGTACTCTGCGCAACCCCCGGGTTATGGAGATCGCGCTTTCACCTTGGTGGAGTTGTTGGTCGTGATTACGATCATTGCGATGCTGGCGACCATGACGCTGCTCGTGGTCGGCTATGCCCAGCGGGCTGCCCGGATCGCGGCCACCGAAGCCACCATCGCCCGAATCGATACCGCCCTCTGCGAAATGTACGAAACGTACACGAATCGACGGATCGATACCGGTCAGCTTCCGTCCGATTTAGACTCGAGCCTGGTTGCGAGAATTCGATTGCATCTCCTCTGGGACACGATGCGGATGGAAATGCCAAACAATTGGGAAGAGGCCGTTACTCCGCCGCGACCGTTCGAGGATCCTCCCGGAACAGTCTGGGAGTACACCGATAGCAGTGGAGCGAAAAAAACGGTACAAGCCGAAGACCCGCCGCTTCGCCGGATTTACATGGAAGCGTTTCGACAAGCGGTCGTTGACGCCGGTGGTACGCTTCCTGTCATTAATCCCGACAGTTCCATTACCATCGACTATACCAGCACCTCTCCTCATTATACCGTCAGGAAGAATGAAGAAGCGAAGCTGTTGTACCAGATTGTGATGAACGGCAATCCCGAAGCACGTGAAATGTTCACAGATCGAGGTGTCGCGATTCTTGACGATGACGGTCTACCTTGTTTCGTCGATTCGTGGGGACGACCGATTTATTTCCTTCGCTGGGCACCCGGTTTCGCCGGAAGCGATCGGCAGCCGGACCTCTGGAAATGGACCGGAAACAAGCCAAACAAGGGGACAGGCGGTGCCAATGAAGATTTTTGGAAAACATACCTTTCTCCAGATGTTTTGAAAGGCGATTACTTTGAGAAGTATTACAATGATTCTACGACTCGCGGCAATCTGGATGCTATCACCACATGGGAGTACCCCCCTCCCAGCCACAAATCTCACGGCTTGGGGGCACCATTTCATCACAAATACCTTTTTGAGACATTATTAAAGTATCCCGATCCGCTCGATTTGGCGAAAGTCAGGCCCTACAGAGGAACTGACTCAACTCAGATTCTTTCGCGTCCCGGTTTTTTCCTCATTCCGCTTGTTTTCTCCGCCGGGCCGGACGGGGAGTATGGTATCACGACTTCCAATGGGCAGGGACTTGACAAACTCACGCTCGACCCGTTCCAGCGAGGCTGGGGTGCTCCTTTTGTTAAAAATAAAGAGGGTGAAGAACTCGACAACATACACAATCACAGATTGGGAGGGCGGTAAGATGAGAGACGGCAGACGGCAAACGACAGACGGCAGACGGCAGACGGCAGACGGCAGAAGCGGTATGACGCTGGTGGAGCTTATGGTCGTGACCAGTATCATGTTGCTTCTGGTAGTCATCAGTATTCCGGTGGTCAGACCGATGCTGGCGTCGCGCAAACAGGCGGATGCGGCGCAAACGCTTGCGATCTACCTGAATTCCGCCAGAATCCGGGCAAGCGAGACCGGCCGGGACTGCGGCGTCATGTTCGAACGCTACACGGATAATCACACCACGCAAGGTGGCGCACTGGTTTTCCCGAACAACGATTCGTGCCTGGTCGTTCGCCAAATCGAAGTGCCGCCCCCTTACGTCGGCATGAATTCCAACGTGCGGGTCTCCGTGAGACGTGTCGGCGGTGCTCCTGGTGCCCTTTCCGCTGACATTACTTTTCACGAATGGAACAGTAGTACTTACAGTTGGAATCCTAGCCCGAGTCAGATGGAAGATCCCTACTGGAATAATATGGTTCAAGATGGAGACAAAATTCAATTTGACAATCAGGGACCGTTTTATACCATTGATAGTGCCCTTAGCGATACAACGCATCAACCCCGGATCACGGTTACGGGAGATTTTAACACCATTCGGGAAATTCCTTCCGACTCACCGGTAACGTTCAAAGTGTTGCGTCTTCCCAAATCGGGTGCCACACAATTGACGCTTACGCCGCCGATCGGGTTTCCAAGCGGGATTATTGTCGATTTGCAGTATTCAGGGATTGAAGTGCTTCCTCCCATCCAGTCAGCAGAAACACCACCGCCGAATGACTGGGACGGACAAAGGAGCAATTTTGAACCGGAGAACGGTTCTGACAATGTTCCAGTAATTATGATGTTTTCGCCGTCCGGAGCGGTTTCATTAATTCGTAGCGGAAGTCAAATTAGCCCCATTGGGCCAATTCATTTTCTGATTGGTCGTTGGGACCGTGCCGCTCGTGACTGGCCAAGTCAATACACATCACCTTATCCATCGGAAGACGGCTTGCGAAACTATCAGGACCAGTCAAATTTTTGGGTGTCAATCGACCAGCAAACCGGGCGAGTGAGAACAAATCCGGTTGCTCCGGATATTGTCCCGGGACAGACTCCGGCACTCAATCCACTTTTCAACTCCCGCAAATACGCCAACCAATCGCAATAAACGGGGGACCGGGGGATTGGATAACCTTATTTTCACCTTATTTTTTCGTAACTGTTTAATAGAATTTTTGAGAAAGTCCACCGGTAGTGTTCGGCGCGCCCTTAGTAGCAGGGGCGTCCCCAAAGTAACGCGCCCTTATTCCCTTATCGGATAAGGGCGCAGTATTGATGGTGCCATCGGTGCTACTAAGGGCGCACGTTATCGAGGCTGGATTTGGTTTGGTATTGTCATTGTTGTTTGAGTGCAGTTTCGGGTTTGAGGAAGCGCGCCCTTAGTAGCCAAGGGTAATCCACGATACTGCGCCCTTATTTCCCAGTCGATAATAGGGGGATAAGGGCGCGTTGATTGACGGCTCACATGGCTACTAAGGGCGCGAACAGCACCCGTTTACCCGTAAAACGAGGGACAAATGAGAGCAATACCATGCCGAATTCACCACTAAGGTTGTTGTGTCAGGAAAATAAGGTGGAAATAAGGTTTCATTTACGATATTTTTTGCGATAACATGTCCTTAAATCACAATAATCGGGAGGACGGAAAGATGAAAAAACCAGTCAGTCGAAGCCGAAGCGGTTTGTCGCTGTTCGAAATATTGGCGGCGATGTTCGTTTTGATGGTCGGGCTCCTCGGCGTGCTCGCGGTGTTGCCGTTTGGAATTTACCAGATGAACCGCGTCAACAAGGCGGACTTCGGCGGCAACTGCGGACGCGCCGCCATCCAGGAAATCCGCATCCGAAACTGGGCCGACGATTTCGAAGATTCGCTGTACGATCCGTATGATTCCACAAATCCCGACAGAGTTTATAACAGGACCGATGATAAGTTGCACTGCGACAAACCGATTATTGTCGATCCGCTGTTGCTTGCCCAGTATCTTAATGATCCCAATTTCAACACGTTACAAACGTATCCCGTAAATAGTGCGTATCCCGTAAATAGTGGAGGCAACGGTTTGCCGCGAGTCATGAGTCAGTTTCCTGGGATGAAGGATGCTAACGGTGTCATCATACAGACTCCCAGCACTTGGGGAGCGCAGACGTTAAATCAAGTCAATGACGCCTTTTACTGGAAGGACGACCGGAACTTTGCGGCCCCGGCGTCGCCAAACGTTCAGAATCCGCGACCGGTTGGTGTCACGGGGGCATCCGGCATTCAGAGTCACGAAAATTATTCCTGGCTCTACATGCTGACACCACAAGTACGGTGCCCTCTGGATGCCAGTGGTTGCGCTTCGGAAGAGAACATCATCGGCTACGATGTTGACGTGGTCGTGTTTTTCAAGCGTAACGTTGACTTGAACACGCTCCACAAAACAGAACGGTCCGTGATTGCCGTGCAACAGGGTGCCGGCGGCTATCGCGGCGGCAGTTTCATCCTCTATGCCAGTGATAATTCCACGTCGGGACAAGAACTTAGTGCCGTGGAAGCCCTCGAGTTGCCTGACACTCGTTGGTTGCTCCTTTCCGATTCGGCCGCCAACGGCACACTGTTTGCGAAATGGTATCGCATTGTCAATTCCGGTGAGATTGAACCATCGAATGACACTACATTAGGTTCTTCCATGCGAAGAATCATGCTCCTCGGCCCCGACATACCCGGCGACGTCACTATTTCCAATGCCACGCTGATCCAGGGAGCGATCCACGTTTATTCGACGGTAATTAAAAAATGAGAAATGAGAAATGAGAAATGAGAATTTTACTCATAATTCGTAATTCGTAATTCGTAATTCATAATTCGTAATTCAACATGACTTCCATGCAATCCCATAGAACGTCCCGCCGCGGTGTGATTTTGCTACTGGTACTCAGTTTGATGACGATGTTCGCCCTTTTGGTGCTGACCTTTATGGTCGTGACCAGCCACTCCTACCGGGGTGCGGCAAGCGGTGTCAAAATCGGAGCCGTCGTCGATTATCAGGATAAAACCGTCGGTGCTCTGGACACCTGGGCCGCGATCACCGAAGTCCTCCTCGGCTCGAAAAACTCGGCCATCAGGAACCACGGTCTCCTCGAAAATTTGTACTCGCATCCCGTGATCGATGGCGTGGACCTGTTGGAATTTAAGGTCGCCGATATTTCCGCCTTTGTCAACCTCAATGGGGGAGCGTTTCCTATCAGTGATGTCATCAGCAAAATTGTGAGCAAAGACATTCTTCCGGATTTCGCGCCGAAAGACGCGGTCAATGCCGCTTTGACGAAGCAATTGATCGGTTTGTGTTTGGCACCACCAAAGGGTAATGGATTACCGGCAGGATACACCAGTGAGGAACTGCTTGACCTGATGGGGAATATTTTGACGTTTAGTGAAGGAACCCTCAAAGGAACTTCCGCACGGATCGTCCACAAAAAGATTCTCCGTAATACCAGTGCCCCTTCGGGCGACTGCTTTTTTGTTATCATCAAGCCGTTCGATTTTATCGATATTGGTGGTATCAACAACCGCCTTGGCACCGCCGACGGCGACATTTGCCTCATCAACGGTGCCCCGTTCAGCGGGACGGGAATCGGGTACGATGATTCTCTGGCTTCCTGGGAAGCGGCACTTGCGCTCGATGACGGTGAAGGTTTGCCTTACGTTTTGCGGCCTAATGCGAAGGCACCCAATACGGCCGGGACCAATGCTTACAGGGATTTTCTCGACAAAAATCACGTCCGGATGAACGTCGATTACACCGCACCGGACACGAATAACATGTTCCTGGCCTGGTACGATCTTCAATGGAATGATGGTAACAAGAAATGGGAATTTGGCCGGATCATTCCGTCGTTCTTGCGGCCTTCCCTGATGCCGTATCTTGATGATGTTTGGAATGGGAGTGATGATAAACAAAATATGGACATGTTCCGCAAAATGGTGCTTAGGCCATTGCCATTCGATCACCCGAATTTTACCGGAAGCAATCCCTACTGGGATTTTCGCAATGTCACCACCTGGGATCCGGACGATTCTGCTTGGAATCCGGATGTTCTGACCGAACTGAGGAATCTCTGTGGTGGGTACAGACGCAGCACAACCCTGTTTGCCACCCAACTTAGTCCCGACGAATCAACTTTCGACGTGGACAACGACGGCGATGGTGTCAAGGAGGGAATCTGGATCGACATCGGGTTGCCGATTCGCCGAAGCAGCAGCGGACAGCTTTACAAGCCGCTCGTTTCCTACACGATCATCGACATGGACGGACGAACAAACGTCAACGTTCAGGGCAATCGGCAGCAAGTAAGACAGGATTCTGTTGGTTGGGGTGGTCGCTATTACGATGCCCCCGTCACCAACTCGGGCGACATTATTAAGAATGACGGGAATCCGATAGATCCCGCCAATCCCACCGACCTGGTGGCGATGCGTGGCAACGGCGGCGGTCCCGCCGGAGTGCGGTTGGCATACTCGCTGGATGCAATATATGATGTGAAACGTCTGGATGCGTTAAATAATTCCGACCCGGGTTCGAATTTCCGCTTACTGGGTGATAGTTACGATACTGGTGGAGAACTTGCCGCTTGGAGATTGATGACCGGTGAGTCCGGAATTGTTGGTCGGTATGGCGTTATCCAAAATGGTGGTGTCGTGGGAAATGAAGCCAAGCCGGGGCAAGATACTGAAAAAGAAGATGCCCCCGATCTTTGGATGAAACTGTACGATGGTCGCTTTGACACCTCCCTTCACCCCGACTGGAAAGAGCCATTCTTGAATGTTGGTGGCGTCAAACCGGATTTTTGGGACACTGCCGCCCTTGCATACGATGCCTTTGGTCATAGAGCGGACGCAGGATTGCTGGATATCGTGAACAATCCGTACCGGTTTGATCCGTACAACGGTATGAAATTCTTGTCCGACGAAGTGCCCGACATGCGTTTCACTCCGGCGGAACTGGAAGGGCTTTTGCGGCAGTCGGACGTCGATCAGGCGTACTTGTCGGAGCGATTGAATCGATTGCTTTGGGACGATCCTTCAAATAACAATTCGAACAAGACTTTGGCGTCAAACGGTCGTTACTTCCTGACGACGGAAAGCCATGACATCCCGCTCCCGAACCCGCGATTCGGTGTGCATTCCGGCATTTATTCGCTGCTGTACCATTGCGTTGGAGATCAGGTGAAGCAGAAGCTCGGGCTCGCATATCCGTTGGACCCGGATGTTATTGTTAACGTTGTGTTACCGCTTGTCGATAAGCTCGCGGCCATGTTGCCGGAGCAGATTCGTAACGGCGAAAAACTCGACATAAACCTGCTAACACAAAAGGAGAGTTGGGTTAATCCGACGGACGATCCCGCCGTTCACCTGGAAGGTTTGCGAGAACGGGCGGACCTTGCACGGGGAATCTACATTCTCCTGATGGCGATGTCCTACGATCAGCTTTATGGTGCCAACGGTGCCGCACCGTACTTTGAACCGTCGCTGGCCCAAGAATCGCGGCTTACTCAGGGAAGTGAACTTGCCCGGCAGGTTATGGCGACACGCTTGGCGCAGTACGCGGTCAACCTGATCGACTTCGCCGACGCCGACGCCACCATGACGCCGATGATTTTTGACGTTGACCCGTTCGCAATCGTGGATGATGGGGCAGGTGGTGTCAATATTGCGCAGTCGTGTTGGATGCCGGCCCCCAATGGGAATCCCGCCGGATTTGAGACGCTCATTGAACCGGCCTACCCTGATTCTTCCTTCCATAATGCAAGTTGGACGAATACCGAACTGATGAACTATCTTTCGACGCCGCTTGGCGATATACGAGGAACGGGCATGTGCCGCGTTCGCTTGATTCGCGGACTGGAACGGTCCGACGTGGTGTTGACCGAAACGATGGCGACCCACGATCTGGGGGTTGCCGATACGGCAAAGGACGATGGAGTAAAGAAAACGACTGGGGGTACGCCTCCTCCTGACCCGAATTTCGATCAGGTTAAGATACCGGAGGCTTCGGCATGGTTTGAGCTTTATTGTACGGCTGACGCCAATCAGCCGGTACAGCCAAATGACCTGTTCAGTCCCGGTGCCAGTCCTAACACTTGGGTACTCGACTTGGGAAGAATGGCCCCGCCGGACGCAACTGGTCTTGAATATCCGGTTTGGCATCTCGCCATCAGCGAAAGCACCGAACCCGATACCAGTAGTGGTTCGTACAGCAAACAGGAAAACAGTATCGCTTTTCGCTTAGCGGATCCGGCCAACGGGCAGCCCATCACTTTTTCCTTGCAAACGCAACAGCCGGAACTTACGGGTTTCACACTTTCGCCAAACTTTTACGGTAGTATTCTTGGCCCGACCGATACTGGTGGTGTCAACGATGTTGCGATTGACAGGATCGTTTGGTTCGCCCAAGATCCAAGGAATCCTGCCGCAGGTGCTTATCCACCAAGTTTAATAGATCAGGTCTATTGGGGACGTGGAAGTGGGCTGAACTTTTCCCCAAAGGATTATCTCGTGATCGCGCCGCGAATGACGACTTATCTCGGTTCCTTGGCGAAAACTGCGACGACGCCGCCCGGAGAATACGGACATCCCTCCGGGGAGGGAATCGACTTGTCGAGTACTGGCAACGTGATCGTTGCTGCCGCTGCGCCGCCTTCTGGTTGGAATGTAGCTGATTGGGAAAAAACCGCCAATCTCGGTATCGGGAACAATCCTAACGAACTCGGAATAGGGATCAATATTTCCGCACCGTTGCCGAGTAGTGGTGACTATTACGATGAACCGAAGTTTCATACGTCCTATCCTGACCTCGTAAATATCTTAAATATGTACGGAGATGGGACTGGCGACACCTATCCCGACACTCCATTTGATTTGGACAATAGCAAAGCGGACCGGCCGCTCGTCCAGGATAACCTTTACGGTGTCGGAACCGTTCCGATGATTCGCTCCGTGATGCTTCAGCGGCTGGCGGATCCCAACTTGCCTTATGACCCGATCTTCAATCCTTATGTCACCGTTGATTGGAGCATGATCGATTTGACTATCTTCTCCGGTGAAAGCGATGAAGTTGATCCGAGGTATCATAACGGTATCAATTTCGCCAACAAAGACACTGCCGCAAGTGTTGACATGCCACTTGGTGTGACGCCAAGTGGTGCTACGCAGGATTGCCGCTTGCGTCTCTCTTCACGCCAATGGGGCCGAACGGCGATGCCGTCAGCGTTAAGTGACGCCGGTCCGAATCCCTGGGCAAGAGTTCTCGATCCGGCATGGGTTGTCGATGGCAATACTTCCGTCCTTGATTCCCGACAGCTTGATCCGAGTTTGTTGATCGATGGTGTTTCTCCATCGCTGGGTGGTTTCAGTACGAAATTGACTAATGTCGGTGAAATGAATTTTCCGCACCGTCCACAGCACACGTTTGGGAAACTCAACTGGATGTATAATAACAGTACGGTATCTACGATAGTACCGGTTGACGATAGTTTTCCAAACCTCACGGATAACTACATTCCGCTGAGCGTTTGGCGGGGAGGAAGCCTCGGCAAAATCGTTCTCCCGGATCATCAAACAGGAACCAAGGGGGCCCCGATTTTGACGGATGGGACGACTTCAACTTATTGTCCGTTTATCAACCTTGCGTGGAACAATTCGCCGTATTCGAATCCTTACGAAGCGATGTCGGTTCCGGCCAGTGCGCCGGGACGATTCGGACTCGAATTCGTTGATCGCAACAACGTAAATATCTTCAACGGAGATGCTCCTGGTGATATTCCCGAAAATGATCCCCTCGTCGGTTCGCTTGGCAGCGGTGGACGATTCGGTTACTCCCTCGTTGGTGCCTCTGCTCCCGGACAGGGACATTTGCTAAACTTTTTCCATTCGTCACTCAACGTCGATAATACAGGCGCAAGCCCGGTTCCGAAAAATAATTCCATGAACCTCGGCGCATTTTTGGACCATATTCAAGTGCCCTCGCGGTTCTTCGGCACCAAAGAATGGCTGGACCCTACTCCGGGCAGTCCTTACAGCGTTCCGACGTACCGCGAACCGGGCAAGATTAACGTCAATACCATGACCGGTCCGACTTTTGCGGCGTTAATGAACGACCGGGCTTTGCCCGACATCCCAAGTAATCCCACGGCCCGTTACGACAGATTTCGGGAACAGCGGGACGGCGACTTACCTGCTCCACCTGCTTCATCTCCCCCACCTCCTTCACCGTATCGTTCGTTAGCGTCCAACCGGCTCGTACCGCCGGATCCAAACGGTTTGCCGTTCCCTGTTCCTGCGGATGCGACGTTGCTAAGGTACTATGATGATAATACCGCTGGTGGCTCTCCAAATTGGGTTCCGTTGCTGACGTTACCCGAACAAGATGATCCTTCAAATCCCCCGGCACGCAATCCAACGCGAACGATCACGGAAGAACTTGAAGGACTCCAGCGGCTCAGCAATATGACGACGACCCGTTCGAACGTCTTCGCCGTCTGGGTCACGGTCGGGTACTTTGAAGCGGAACCGGTCGATTTCGTTCAGAAGGAAGCAGACACGGGCCGACCAAGAGCACAGCTCGAATTGATTTATCCGGACGGTCACGAATACGGCAAAGAACTCGGTTACGGAGCCGGAAACGAGCAGACGTATCGGCATCGTTCGTTTTACCTGATTGACCGCACGATTCCCGTCGGCTTCCGCCGTGGCGACAAGACGCTGAACTTCGAAAACGTGATCTTGTTGAAGAAGTCGATTGAATAGTGGTTAGTGATTAGTGATTAGTGGTTAGTGGTTAGTGATAAGAAACTGTCAAAAAATAAGATGTCCAAAAAATGCGGGACGAGTGTTTTCAAACGGTTCAGTGGAATGTTCCGTTTGGGATGTTGCGCCCTTAGTAGCACCGGTGGCACCATCAATACGGCGCCCTTATTTCCATACCGATTGGAAAATAAGGACGCAGTATCGTGGATTACCCTTGGCTACTAAGGGCGCGCTATTGCAAGTCCTCTCGAAAATTCCACCGAATTGTAACTGGTATTTTAATTCTTGACAGTATCTTAGACATAGACAACATCCCTCTCAATAAATCTTTTCAGAATGGCATTCATCCCGCGTCGAACCCGCACCAGATCGACCTCTCGCAAGCTCTTCTCCATGATTTCCTCACGCAAACGGCACATCCCACTGTACGTCGGTTCGGCGATTTCCACGCAGACATCGACATCGCTCTGTTCGGTTGCCTCACCCCGGGCAAAGGAACCGAACAGACCGATTTTCGTGACGCCGTATTGCTCGGCGAAGCGAGATTTGTTGTCTCGCAAAAAATGTAAAATATCTTCACGGGTTAGCATGGTTCTCTTCTATTCCTCAAAGTGTAAACGGATTGATTATGAAATCGGAAAAAGTGTTGAAAATTAAGGAAATCGGAAATTGGAAATCGGAAATAGGAGAGACTTTTTTTTACCCTATTTCCTATTTCCTATTTCCGATTCCCGATGCCCGTGACTGTTTTTGAGTTACCATTTGTTTACGGTTTGAGTAAGGGAATAAGGGGGCAACAAGCACAAATCAAACCAACTTCTGGTTTGAGTGTTGAGGCAAAACTACCTCATTTCGCGGCTACACCCTAATTTTGTGACTTTGATCTTCCTGACCTTGATTGCTTTTCGTTCTTCATTATTCTGATTCAGATGCCTAAAGTCGGAATAAATCACAAAAAAACTGTCGGGGCCGGCGGCCAGAAGATCCGTGTATCCGCATGAAGCCGCTTTATTCCAGACATCCCAGCCTTCGTCCGCAAAAGGCGGGATCATTTCAAAAGGATCCGTCCACATTTCTCCCTTTCCGTCGAGCGAAAAGCGTACTTGAACGCCTGGACGCCCCGAAGAAAGAACAAGAACGCCATTGTCCAATTGAAGTAAACGCGGCATTACGCCATTCGGTGTGACCGCCAGGGGACGCGACCATGTGACTCCCTGATCCGTCGATCGTGAAACATGCATCGGGTTCCACCAGTTGGGGGCCTCGTTTCGCATCACGCACAAAAACGACCCGTCGGTAAGAATCTCAAAAGCAGGTTCCTGGTAACCGTACAGGCATCTGGGAGATTCTGATTCACAATGATAAGGTATTTTTCCCTGTATTTTCCAGTTCATTCCATAGTCAGTTGAACGGTATAACGAGACGGCCATTGGAGTGACACCTCCGGTTTCACGTTCGTAGGACACCGGATGAATACAGGCAACAATGGACTTGTCGGGCAACAGTTTCATATCGCCCCACCAAACGACCGGACAAATTCCGTGTATCGAATATCTGACAAGTCCCGGATCATCAAGTCCGGCATGTATTTCACTCCAAACGCCATTTCCATCCCACCGATTCAGATAAGCCCCCTGCAGGGCTTCCGGAAGTTCACTCATCCGGTAAAAGGTATAGGTATTACCTTCTTCAACGGTATGGGTTGCAACGGGTGGAGGCAGTTGCAATTCACTTTCCTTTAATGCGGGAACATTACGGGCACTGATGTATCCTTCGTTTTCGGGAAGACGCAGAGCATATATGCCGTCTCCAAGCGGTTTTTCGGGTTGATCGGATAAATTCCACGTTTTTCCGTTATCAGAAGACAGCGCGAAGAAGCTTTGCCCTACTCCAAAGGATGCAGGGATATCCTCCGCGTAGGACCATGTGGCGGCAAGCGGTCCTTCGGCACTCCTATACAGTGAGGGAAACTGATGGAAACCCCATCCTTCGGGTTTTGACGCGACTGAAACGATAATGGGTGCTTGCAGTTCAACTTCCAAAACAGGCTTTCCATCACGTCGATAGACAATGGTCGCTTCATTGTAAGAAGGAATACCGTGCTCAATTTTGGTAAGTTCCCGGTTGCCTTCATCCCAAACATTCGCCATGATCCCGTTGCTGTACGAAAATGTTAGCGATAGTACACCAAGGCCGGAAAACAGAATCAATAATAAAAATTTGAATGGTTTCATTGTTTTTATCAATATTTATTGGATTCATTCTCAGTTTCAAACTCATTGATGACTTAATCTATTGTAGATTTTCCACAAAAAAACATTCACAGACCCGCGATGATCACCGTGTAACCACGTCCCGTAACAGGTGAAGGTAATCAAATACGCCAATGGGATTTTTCGTATAACATTGGGTTTGGATACGTTTTTTTTGGGTTCCTGGCTAACGCCACGGGCTCTGTGGCGGGTGTTCTGTGGTGGGGGTTAATTCGGCGTATCCAAGTAAGGATCCTGCCCCATCGCCCGTTGCATTTTTTTCCGTTCTTTTTCGTAATAGAGCATCGTTTTGCGGGAACGGAAACTCTTCTTTTCGACCTTTCGTTGCGCCCAGCGAAAGAGTCTTTCGTAATTGTTAAACTGCCGGTCCGGGTACTTTTGGCCGAGTTTTTTGTACTTTCTCGCCTTCTTCGGTCCCATCGCTTTTTCAAGCAACTCGTCTTCCAGGCAAAGGTATTGGCGGAACGTTCCCGGGTCACCCTGCCGACCACATCGCCCGATCAACTGGCGGTCGATTCGGGCCGATTCGTGCATCTCCGTACAGATCACATGCAGTCCGCCGAGAGCTTTGACCTCCTCCGTCAACTGGATGTCGGTTCCGCGTCCGGCCATGTTGGTCGAAACGGTTACTTTTCCCGCTTGACCGGCCTTGGAGACGATTTCCGCTTCCTCTTCAATATGGTTCGCGTTGAGGACGACATGCGAGATTTCCTTTTCCTTCAAAAGTTTCGAAAGGATTTCCGACTTGTCAATCGTTCGCGTTCCGACCAGGATCGGTCGGCCTTGGGCATGAATTTCGGTAATTTCGTCGACGATCGCTTTCCATTTCGCTTCCTCGGTGCCGTAAATGCGAGTCGGCCATTTGGTTCGCTTCGGCGGGCGGTTGGTCGGGACCGGGATAACATGGCAGCGGTAAATTTTACGGAGTTCCCTTGCCGAAGCCGCCGCCGTACCGGTCATACCGGCCAATTTATGGAACCGCAGGAAAAAGTCCTGAACCGTAACCCGTGCGGCCTGGCCGGTCGCAACGGTGATTTCCACCCCTTGCTTGGCTTCGACCGCCTGGTGAATCCCCTCCCTCCATTTTCGACCTTCACCGAGCCGGCCTGTGAATTCATCGACGATCACGATTTCGCCGTCCCGGACGACGTACTGTTCATCGAGGTGAAATTCCCTGGCAACTTTGATTGCCCGCTGGATGAACTCGTAAATATGGTACAGCCCGGTGTCCGCCATTGCGTCCGGCTTCTCGATATTTCTCGCTTTGAGACGCCCTTTTTTGGTCAGTTCGACGGTTTTCTTGTCGTGATCGTAGTTATAATCTTCGTCCTCAATGAATTCGTCGGCCATCTGAGCCGCCCATTTGTAACACTCGACCTCCATTTTCTGCTCGGCGGTCGGGATCGCGCTGATAATGAGCGGTGTACTCGCTTCGTCAATTAAAATGGAGTCCGCTTCGTCGATCAGGGCGAAATACGGTTCCCGCTGCACCGGTTGCTCGTCGTTTTGCTTCATCCCTTCGAGCATCGCTCCGAGAAGGTCGTGTTGCCCTTCACGAATTTTCCGAAGCAAAAGCCGGTCGCGGAGAAAATCGAACCCGAATTCCTTGGCGGTCCCGTAAGTGATGTCGCAATGGTACGACTTTCGCCGTTCCGGTTGCTGCATTTCCGTCTGAATCACGCCGACTTTCATGCCGAGGGCTTTGTAGATCGGTTCCATAAGATCGGCGTCCCGTTTGGCGAGGTAATCGTTGACTGTTGCCAAACAGGTCCCTTTTCCGACCAGTGCGTAAAGATACATCGGAAGCGTCGCGGTGAGCGTTTTCCCTTCTCCGGTCTGCATTTCAACGATGGAGTGGTTGAACACCGCCGTCGCACCGAGAATCTGGACGTCGAAATGCCGCATGTTGATCGTGCGGCGACCCGCTTCCCGAACGAGGGCGTACGCTTCCGGCAACAGTTTGGCCAACGGCTCGCCGCTTCGTGCCCGGTACCGTAGCGAGAGGCTTTCCTTCTTCAACTCGTGGTCGGAAAGCTCCAGCATTTTCGGTTCCAGGGCGTTGATTTTCTCCAGTTCACCTGCCCAGCGCGCAAGTTTTCCCGTTGCGGTGAGAGGGATCACCGACTGAAAACGTCGAGCTAAACCGGAAGGAATTGCGCCCATAATGAAATATTATTGCAAGATCAGGGAGCATTATAGCGGAAAAAACAAAATCGAAAACACGGAGTACCGGCGAAAAGGAATATTCGGGTGCATCGTGATATTGTTGGTACTATTCAACGCCAATCAGGTGCCATTTTTCGCTAACCGAAATCCAATCAGAGCCGCACACGCAGTAAGCGGTTTTCACGTTACCGCCGGGGGCACCGCTTACTCCGTGCGCGGCTCTGATTGGGTCATTTTCTTTCCGATTTTTTCCGCCGCAAGTTGTCCGCTTCGGGAACAGTTCGGGATGCCGACGCCGTGATACGCATTTCCGGCAACGGCAAAATCGGGAAGCCCGGCGATCAGGTTCTCGATTTCCGCTACCAATTCAAGGTGTCCGACGTGATACTGCGGCATGGTGCGAGGCCAGTGGGACACCGTGGTCAAATGCGGTTCCCCTTCAATTTTGAGCACTTTTTTCAGCCCCGTCAAAAGCAATGGCACCAGTTGCCCGTCCTCCATTTCCGCCATCTGGGGGGCTCTGGCACCACCGGCGAAAATCCGCAGGAGAATCCGGTCGTCCGGGGCACGGTGCTTGTACTTCAGACTACTGAAACTCCCGGCCAGGATCGGGCTGCGTTCGATTTTCGGTACAACAAATCCCATCCCGCGAACTTGCTGTTTCAATTGGTTCGCATGGAACGCAAAGGTTGCAATCGCGGTCCCCTGATGTTCGATTCGCGCCAGCCGACAGGCCAGTTCCGGCAAGGCGTCATCTAACAACCGGGCCGCCTCGTGGGACGGAAGCGCACAAATCACGGCGTCATACTCGTCGCTTTGCCCGGCGGAATCGGTCAGCCTCCAGCAAAAGCGGTTGACACCATCAAGTCGCAGCCGCTCCATTTTCACGACCTGACGCCCCAAGTGTACGGAATTCGGCGGCAAACGCTGAGCCAGTGTTTCGCACAGGAACGACAAGCCTTTTTTGAGCGTAACGAACATGCTGTATCTGGCACCACTTTGCTCGGCAAGGTGGGCGGCCCGGTTTGCTTTCAATAGCCGCTGCATCGCCAGAATGAGCGAACCGTACTGTTTCTCCATCTCCCGGAAACGCGGCAAGGTGGCCAACACGCTCAATTTTTCCATGTCGGCGGCGTAGACGCCACTGACGAGTGGTTCCACGAGCCGCTCGAACACTTCCTTGCCCAGCCGCCGCCGTACAAAATCGGCCATGCTTTCATCGGCGTCATCCTTCCGGGAAGGGACGAAAAGTTCCAGCCCGGAGCGGAGTTTGCCCCAGGGGGAAAGGATGGGTGTTACCGCCATCGACCAAAGTTTCGTCGGGGCAAGCATGAGAAACCCATCCGGCAGCAGATGCAAGCGGCCCCGATGCACCACATAAGTACGGCGATATTCCGGATTCGTTTGAACCAGCTCGTCGGTCAGGCCGAGTTCCTCGCACAAATCCAGCCCCCAGGGAACGGTGGTGATAAAATTATCGGCACTCTGTTCAATTTGGTATTGATCGACATGATCGGTGAGTAGCACCCCGCCGACCCGGAAATTTTTTTCCCAAACGTCGATTTTGACCCCTTTGTTGATGGTGTTCAACCGATACGCCGCCGAAAGCCCGCTCATTCCCGCTCCAAGAACGGCAATCCGGGAGAAAGTGGTATTATGTTCAGAATTCATTTGCGATGATCGTGTTTTATTGTTCCGTTAGCCGCCTCGCCCTGCGAGGCACAGAGCTTACTCGGTTTGCGTCTCGCAGGGCGAGACGGCTAATTTTCTCATTTCCTCCACCTCGGCCCGGACGGAATCGAGGTCCTTCTGCACACGGTCAAAAGCGGTTGTTATCGTCTGTAACGCCGGCATGTTGACGACAAAAACCCTTTCCGCGACAAGCCGGGAACGGGATTGAATTGTCAGCAAACTCGTATAGCCTTTCAAAGCAAAGCAACACCAGCAGGGTCAACCAGACACGCTTTTTGAAATACCAAGGCATTTTTTCAAATGAGAAATGAGAAATGAGTCTCTATTTGTTCAGAAATCCGTATTCGTATACTTTCGGTTGAATCTTTTCCGCTAAAATTTTCAATGTGGAGCGCAGAGCAACCTCAAGTTCATTGAAGCGTTCATCGGTCGCCTTATTTCTCATTCTTCCTTTTTCGTCGCGTCCTTTAAAATACTCGCGGATTTCGTATAGCGAAGCGTCAGTCAATGCTCTTTTCGCTGTTTGGATTGTAGTGTGGTAGTATTCCCAGAGTGTTTTGCCAACGTTAAAAACCACTTTGGATTCCTTGCTCAATTTTCGCTTTTTTAAAAAGTCGCTCATAAAAGTCGATTTAAAATTGTCCTTTGCATCAACCTCCCTTGCGGTGAATGGTATCCAATGATTGATGCCATCTTTACTTCGTATCCTGTTTTGGTGATGAAATAACGTGAAAACCAGGCAATCATTCTGAAATTCGTTATCGGTTTTGTAACCATCATTGGGATAAAGAAACTGGTCGCGATCATTAAGCCACGTTGCCCCAATGCAATGGCGAACGGCAAAATAGATTGAGGTCGGAATCAAGTTTTGTTTGTAAATCCAATAGTAACCCGCCGTATCAGAAACGGGTTGTTGGTGATGAACAATAAAAACCAGGTTCTGGTTTTGAAAATCGTTACGGCCTCCATTCAGGTGGCCGATTCTATCTTTATCATTGTGGGCGATGTTATCTGTATCAACCTGGTTTTCCCTGATCCATTGTGAAATTTTGGGGAATTTATCCGTGTTCCTTGTTTTTTTCTTCCCTAAATACCTTGCGTTTCTATCATAGATGTCCGTTTGGATGATTCCAACTTTTTCGTCGATTTCGGTATCCCACACTTGAAAAGCGATGGGGAACCGGCCTTTGACATTATCAAAAGTGGCGGCGGGAACCATAAACCCTTTCAAAAACCTGGCAGAAAAATTTCGGCGAAATTGCTTGAAATTATTGGCCTGCAGGTGTTTTAATTTGGAGAATAAACCAATCTTACAGCCTTTGATTTCTTCATGAATTCTTATGAGAAATTGGGCATAGAGTTCCCTTGAGGCCGCTCCCAATTGTTGACCGTACTGTCGGTGGACTTTATATTCCGTTGATACCCCAACTTTGTGTTCTTTTGCAATGGTGCTTCCGTGTTCCGCATACGGTGGATTCATATAAACGATAAGTTTTTTCCGCTTTTCGGGGTCATTGATAATGTCACGCAATTCTTCCGGCAGTTTGTCGAAACCATCGTTAAGAAAATCGAATTGGAACACGTGTGATTCCAATAAATTAAATCCACCGCGAATAAGCTCGTGGACAATATCGACATCCGGTTGGTCGATGGTGGAGGCCCAAACGTTGTATTTGTTCGTAAGACCTGCCAGAAGATTGCAGGTTCCCGCACAGCAGTCCCAAATAGAATACTCTTCCTGCCAGTCTTCACCAAAAACTGCAGCAAGGTATTCCTGTGATTTTTCAACCCAAATCTGCGGGGTGAAGTAAGCCCCCTTACGTTCGCGGACCTCCTGCGGCACAAGGAGGTCCCGGCGTTCGACGATATGTTCACGATATTCTTCCGCCGGGGGACGCTCGTACCTTGCCCAAAACCTGGTGTGCGCCTCGCCGTCGTCACGAAAATAGAACTTGTCATAAGAGAATTTCAACCGGCTTGGAAGTTGAATTTTCGATTCATAATAAGTCATCTGTAACACAATATTCAGCTTGTCCCAGATGGTCTTATTATTTTTGCTCATGAGATCGGCAAGGTAGAAGTCGCAATCCTTGACGCCTTTCTTTTTCAAGTCTTCCCAATCCTCATTGCTCAAATCGATGGATGGCAATACTTCCTTAACCCATTTATTGTAAATCGTAACAAAATTATTCTTGTTGATTTGAGCTTTTGTCGTACCGATTTTTCCAAGTACAAAATTCTCTCTGAAGAATTCAATGATTTCTTTGGTATCTTTTTCAAAATTGAAAACAACAACGTTGCTCAAGTGCCTGGCAACCTGATTGACCGTTTTCTTTGAGACGGAAGATGGTCGCTCACTCCAATTAAAATCGTTCAAGTTAAAGAGAGGCAGGGCGTTATAGTACTCCGTAAAGGCGATTTTCTCCCTGTCGAAAACGCCCAGGTATTTCGGCGGCATTTCCCCGGCGTCGACTTTTTTCTTAATCGTCAGCAAAAGCTGGGCGAACATTTCAAAGGTGTCGGTCGGTTTGTCCTTTGATTCCGCCCAGAGAAAGGTTTCGGTGAAAAAGCCGACTCGCTCGTGGTAGACCAGAAAATCAATCCGTTCATCCTCGACATCGACGGAGTAATCGCCGAAAAAAGCGTCTTTGACCTTTAGACGCAGGTCCATTTCGCTCTTAATCTTCGCAAATTCCTTGACTTGCGAGGCGGTCTGGTGCAAAAAGAGAGTGGGTTGTTTCGACAGGATCATTGTTTTTTAGGAAATTTCGAGATTGGCACGGACTTTTTCGCACAAAGCGACCGCTTCGGCTTCGGTTTTCGCTTCGGCGATGACGCGAAGGATCGGTTCGGTGTTGCTGCCGCGAATGAGCACCCACGCTTGCGGCCAATCGATTCGCAAGCCGTCCCGACGGTCGCATTTCTGGTCGGTAAACTTTTTCGCCAGTGCGTCCATCATGGTCCGGATTTGGTCCGGTGTTGTCCCGGAAGGAAGGGTGATTTTCTGCTTGACGATTTCGTATCGGGGAAGCTCGTCGGCAAGTTCGGCAACCGTTTTTTTCCGCAGACACATCGCGTCGAGAATCTGGGCCATGCCGACGAAACTATCGCGGACCAAACCGACCTCCGGATCGATGGGGCCGCCGTTTCCTTCGCCGCCGAAGATCGCCCCTTTTTCGAGCATCAGGTCAACGACGTTTGCTTCACCGACCGGACTCTGGAAAAGCGGAACGCCGTAACGCTCGGCAATATCCTGTGTCATACGGCTGGAAGAACAGTTGATCACAATCGGCCCTTTCGTCCGCCTCCTGAGAACATGTTCAACGCAATGGGCAACGGTGTATTCCTCGCCGATATACCGTCCGTTTTGGTCGATCACGGCAAGCCGGTCCGCATCGGGGTCCTGGCAAAAGCCGACATCGACCTTCGCGTTTTTCACCTTCTCGAAGACCGGTTGCAGGTTTTCCGCCGTCGGTTCAGGGATATGCTCGAATAATCCGTCCGGTTCGCCGCCGAGCAGAACGACTTCGCAACCGAGTTCCTTGAGCAACGCCGTCCCAAGCAAACTTCCGGCCCCGCGATTGGAATCAAGGAGAACCTTGAATTTTCGCTTGCGAATCGCTTCGACATCGACGGTGGCAAGTACTTTTTTCAGGTGCGATTCGATCACCTGTTCGCACTCGGTCCGTTTTCCCACCCGGTTATGGGGGACCCAACGGATTTGGCCTTGCCTGTACCGCTCCAGCACGGCAGTTCCCGGCGTTTTGGGGATCACGCGTCCTTCGGCGGAAAAAAGTTTGATTCCGTTGTATTCGCTGGGATTATGGCTGGCGGAAATCTGGATTCCCCCGGCGGCCCCAAGTTCGCGGATCAGGACTCCGGTTGTCGGAGTCGCCGCGACTCCGGCATCGACGGTATTACGGCCAACCGCATTAAGTCCGGCGTGAATCGCCTGGGCAAGCATCGCTCCGGTCGGACGACCGTCCCGGGTAATCACGAACGGTCCCGGTTTCGCTTCCGCCGAAAAGGCCGTCGTATAACGAATTGCAACCTCCGGCGTTAAGGTTTCGCCAATAATTCCCCGAAGACCGGAAACGCTGATAATGAGTTCTGACATGGTTGGGTGTTGTAAAATGTTGCTCTTTTCTGCTTTTTTATATCAAGCCAGGAATCCGCAAACCAGGAATCCGCCGATTATACATGGGGGACAGGGGATGGAAGAAGAGGACGCAAGAATAATTTAAAAATTTTTCCCCCCTTTGACAGAACCGTATCATGGGATAGACTTACCCGACTCTTGAATTGTGGTGCGATTCAGTCGGGGCAAAAAAATCTGAAAAATTTTTGACAGCCCCGTTGACGCGACAAGATTCGAGGGTAGAATCAGTCCCTCTTTCGCTGGTGGTTCCCCACCGGTGTAAGGAGAAAGATATTTGACAATTAGGAAGAGCAAGAGTGGCATCTGCACTATAAAGTGCGAATCGTGTGAATTTCCTTGGAAGTTCACTCACCGATTTTGTTCCTTTATAGAGCGCGTTAGGTAGATAAATAATAATATGTCGTTACGACCTGAAAGGTGGATCATACCTTCAGGTTCAATAGCCACAGAAAAGTCGTCCGCGTTTCTCGAAACGAGTACGAAATATTTGTGATCAAGCTATTAAGGGCGTATGGAGGATGTCTTGGCATCAGAAGGCTTGGAAGGGCGTGGAAAACTGCGATAAGCCTGGGGGAACTGTTAAACAAGTTTTGATCCCGGGATTCCCGAACTGTCATACACTGAATCCATAGGTGTATGTCGCAAACGCAGTGAACTGAAACATCTCAGTAACTGCTGGAAAAGAAAGAAAACTCGATTCCGTAAGTAGTGGCGAACGAAAGCGGAAGAGCCCAAACCGTGGGGATTTTCCCCGCGGGGTTGTAGGGCCTTTCACATGAGTAGCGTAATACGATAGTAGAATCCGTTTGGAACGGCGGAACCATAGAAGGTGAGAGTCCTGTAAACGAAATCGTCATTACCACTCGAGAGGTACCTGAGTAGGTCGGGTCACGTGAAACCCTGACTGAATCGACGGGGACCATCCCGTAAGGCTAAATACTCTCTGATGACCGATAGTGCACAGTAGAGCGATCGAAAGAT
>CAZNVM010000288.1:0-6342 GCA_964576215.1 uncultured Planctomycetaceae bacterium | reverse complement strand
AGTCGCTTTTTTCCTGGGAACGCAGGCTTCCAGCCTGCCGGTGAGTTCGTAGGCATCCTACCTGCGCAGAGCGGAGACTCCATTCCGCAACCTTCGCGCAGGCTGGAAGCCTGCGTTCCCAGGGACTTTGCAATCCTCCTGCCGCGCACGGAGCAAGCGGTTTTCACGTTACCACCAGGACCGCTTACTGCGTGCGAGGCTCTGATTGGGTTTATGGTTAGCTGCTATTCTACCAGCTTTAACTGCCGTAATCTGTCTTGGCGTGACCGGTTGAAGTAATCGTCGAGCAATTCGATTTCAAATTCTTTGATCATCTCATCGACACTGACCTCTTCATGTTCGCTCGTGATCAATACGGCCCCCAGTTGACCGGGATCGGAAACGACGACTTTGTCGCCATATTTCTTTTGAAGTGCCGTGAGTTTTTCCCAATTATTGTCCAAATGCACCAATTTGCGGTCAAGATTGATGGTCGCTACGGCATAAGGAAAATAATTGGTGCTTGTCGCAACAATTTCGCCCAAGGGGTTGCGGATTTCCGACGGGGCGGTTCGAAGTCCGTGGGCACACACAAAGAACGACCGACAGGAATACGCCCACTTGGCTTGTTCCAAACCACCATGATACATCGAAGGAAAGAGCAGAATATCCGGCTTCAAAGCGGCGTATCGATCACGCAGTTCGTCGAAATTGAGGTCAAAGCAAATCACACTGCCTACGGTGCCGAAGTCGCATTGAATAAGAGGCGTTTCCGTGCTGGGCTTTATCTTGAGCATTTCAGGGATGGTCGGATAATTCTTGTGGTACATGCCTGCCACTTGACCTTCCCGGTCCAACACGACACAGGAATTCCTCCACACGCCGTCGATTTCGTGTTTTGTACCGAAAGCGATATAGCACCGGTTCTCTTTTGCAACGGCGGAAAAGTAGTTCTGGACCTGATTTTTGCGCACCTCGAAGTAATCAAACTGCTTTTGGGCGTTTAATCCGCCGGGTCGGTCGCAGGCTTCGGTCAGCACGATAATATCCGGCTTATAGATCAGCACTCTGTTGAGTTCCCGCTTCCAATAGGCGATGACCTTATCGACCAATTTCTGATAGTCGCTTTCGGTGCCGGCATCCACCAATGCCCCTCCACCGCCAATCGTAACGACTTTTACCCTGTTGCTTGCCTCGGCCTCGAAACAATGAACGGAAGAAACGAGGAACAACGAAAAAATAAAAAAAACAATTCTCATGGAGTACAGTTATAGTTCGAGTTGAACATTGTCCCGACAGTAACGTCTCGCAGGGATTTGAAGGACGGGATGCAAACACTCCCCAAAGACAACAACCCATTCTACGGAATTTTTGAAGAATAACGAGATACCAGGCCGCTAAGATGTTTGCGATGAATGGCAGCCGGGAGCGCAACGGAGTGAAGCGACCGGACCGAATCGCGGGGAAATCCGGTCACTGCGCTGCGCTCCGTTTCCGGCTGCCATTATTATTGGCGAACTTGTTATCGACCTGAAACGAGATACCCCGATTCGTCGGATATGTCTTTCCGATCTTGCAATCCTCGTGTATACTTTCGGCTGGGCAGTGAACGATTGCCTCGCAGGGCGAGGCGGCTCATGTTAATACAACGATGAAACAAACCGTTCTCAATTCCACGGCCGTTCCCGGCGTTCTTTTTTTGTACTACCTCGCCGTTGCAACAGCGATGACGTCCGGGGTGTTTTGCGTTTTGTTCCTCGCAATCCTGCTCAACAACTACTTCGCTCCGTACAGTCCGGAAAAACTGGACCGAATGATCGCCGAAAGCGGTGAAACCGGCGTTTCCACCGCTCTGGCCGCTCCCCGAACCGTTGCAAGCGGTGCGGACATTGATCCGACGAAACTTGCCGCCCCATCCACTTTGCCGGACGAACACAAAAGCCCGTTCAATTTGTTTCCGTCCGACTACAAGGAGCTGGTGGATTTACGGCGTCAATTGATGCAAGACACGGGAAACACCGCAATTCGGGAACGTATCCGGGTGCTGGATCAGCAGTTGCGGGTCGAGTATTTCCGCCGTCGGGAAATCGCGGCTGCCGGAGCACCGTTTTTACTGCTCGCAGCCTGTTTCCTGGTTTTTTCCGCTCGAATTGCGGCGGTGCTCAACCGGAAATTACCGGTTCCCGGTTCCAAAGACGCGGCCAAACAGCGTAACGAAGATTCGCACTTTGCAAAGTACGGCCTCGTCGCCGTTTGCTTCGTCGGAGCGGTCTGTTTCGGAATTGCGCTCGGGTTGCTTTCTTCCGAACGGTCCGAGTTGGCTCGATTTCTTTTGGCGAGAGGGGGAATAGAGGAAATCGAGGAGAGAGGATCGGGAATCGAAAAAGAACCAGCAACGGAACAGCCAGCGGTTGTCGATTGGAAACCAACGGCAAATTGGCCGACGTTTCGTGGGGCCGACGGGAGTGGAATCAGCACGGCAAAAAATCCGCCGCTTCACTGGAACGTCGAAACCGGTGAAAATATCCTGTGGAAAAGCGAAATCTCACTTCCCGGTCACAGTTCGCCGATTTTGTGGAACGACCGCATTTTCCTCACAGGAGCCGACGAACATCAGCGGAAGGTTTACTGCTTCGACAAAGAAAGCGGGACACTGCTTTGGGATTACGAACTTGAAGCGAGGGATTCTGACGCAGTGCCGCTCCAAATGGGGGTCAATCTCAACGAGGACACCGGATACGCTGCGCCGACACCGGCCACCGACGGCGAGCGGGTTTACGCGATTTTTGCGACTTGCGATCTGGTCGCTCTCGATTTCGACGGAAATCTTGTGTGGAGCAAAAATCTCGGCGTTCCCGACAATCACTACGGTTACGCCGCTTCCCTTGCGTTCTACAAGGATCGGCTCCTCGTTCAATACGACCAAGGGGACGGACGAAAAGCGAACGAGTCGAAATTGATTGCGTTCAAGGGGAGCGATGGTTCCGTCGTTTGGGAAACGCCGCGAACGATGATGAATTCCTGGCCGTCGCCGATTGTACGAAAAATCGGAGACAAATTCCAACTGCTCACGGGAGCCGATCCGTTTTTGATCTCTTACGATCCGGAAACGGGTCAGGAGCTTTGGCGTTGCAAAGCGTACAGCAGTGGTGATACCGCCGCGTCGCCGACCGGGTTTGGGACGACGGTGTTTGCCGCCAACGGGCAACCGGGAATCACAGCCGTGGACGCAACCGCTTCCGGCGATTTGACGGGAACGGACAAGCGGCTATGGCTCGTGAGAACGTGTGCCCCGGACGCTTGCAGCCCGATTGCGACGGAAAAATATCTTTACTCGCTTGGACCGGGAGCGTTTTTACAGTGCATTGAAATCGCAAGCGGTGAAGTGATTTGGGAACTCGAAATCGACGATTACGCGACGTTTTATTCGTCGCCGAGCTTGGCGGACGGGAAAATTTATCTTTTCGACAAGGAATCCAAAGGGGCGAAAGCGTACATTATCGATCCGGAAAAAGCGGTGCAAGAAGGTCAGGAAAAGGAAATGATTCTTGCAGTCAACCCGATGGGAGAACCGATCTTCGCCAGTCCCGCATTCAGCGACGGCCGCATTTACATCCGAAGCGAAACGACGCTCTATTGCATTGGAACGCCGTAGGTAACGTGAAAACCGCTTACTCCGTGCGCGGCTCTGATCGTGCGAGGCTCTGATCGTGTGTGGTTCTGATCGTGTGTGGTTCTGATCGTGCGCGGTTCTGATTGTGTGTGGTTCGTTGACTCTGAGCGCACACAAAAACCCCGGCCTTGCGACCGGGGTTTTTCGCGTCAAAACGTTGAAAACTGTTACGCAAACAGCCTTATTTTTTTCGCAACCTTCTCGCCAGAGGAGCAACAGCCAAACCTGCGAGCAGGATCAACGCGGTTGCCGGTTCCGGGGTTATGGTCGTTATGTGCGAGTCGCTTACGTTGACCATGATGTACACCAAGTCCTGAAAATCCCAGTCCGCCGGCATTCCACCCTGAGGCCGGAACACAGGCAAATCTTCCCAGCAAAACATGTAAGCGGATTGGATTTTTTCACCCAACAACGCCGACATCAGATCGGTTACATCGAGTGCGATCAGGTGGACTAATCCGTCATTTTGAATGGAGCCACCACTCACTTGGTAAGTTGCACCAAAAGTTTCAACGGTTCCCATCTGAGTACTACCAAGGAACGTATTCAACGACATGCTGAATTCACCTTTTTCCAGTGCCGTATTTATCCCAAACCCCGATAATGCCGTTTCGATGGTCATCTTCCCGTCACTACCGACGGTATTCGCGGCGATCGTTATCGGAGCAAGCGTCGTTCCGTCGGTGTAGGAGAAATTCAGTTCATGAACAAGCACGGCAACCTTACCGACACCGTAAATATAGGCATCATCCAAAGCCACCCACATGTCGTTAATGACTCCTCGATCTGCAAAAAGGGCGTCACTTGAAGTGTATTTATCGCTTCCTTTAAGATCAAAGAAAGCGTTAAACAAATTACTCAGGGTAAGTTCTGTATTACTGGCTTGGTCATAGGAGGCCGGATCCGTGATCCCGATTCCATTGACAAGCTCCGCCCTGACACCCTGCGCCACCAATGCGGCCAAAACCAATGCGAGCAATACCTTGGTCGCACCTTTAAAAATACACATAAATCCTCCTTCTCTAAGTGGGTCTAAAAAACTCAACACATGCTCTTACAAAACCATTTCTGTAAGGACACAAATTGCAACGAGAAGAGGACGCACTTATTGTGCCAAAACGGAAAATTTTATAGCAAAAGAGGAGCGGATATTGGGCATTATGCTTAAAAACAAGGGTAAAACAGCGTGACTTTTTTGATTTTTCCGTTTTTTCTGTTTATACTTAATGTCTGCTCTAATGTATTTTTTTGCCACACCTGTATCAAAAAGATGTAGAATTTTGCAACACCCCAATTAGAAAACGTTGGCCGGATCAATGCCGCTGACGAGTTCGCAAGCCCCCAAACGGCTCGGCAAAACGAAACGGAGCTGCCCGTGCTCCGACTTTTTGTCGTGAAGCATTGCGTCAAGGAGGGCTTGCGTGTCCACCGTTTTCGGAGAAAGTTCTTCAAGAGTCGTCGGAAGCCGTAACGCTTGATGCAGTTGTGTGATTCGCTGGACGACCTCTTCGGAAATCCGTCCCAACCGCTCGGCAAGCCGGGCTGCGCAAATCGAACCGACCGAAACGGCAAGACCGTGCGGAACGACGCCCAAGCCGTAACACGCTTCAAAAGCGTGAGCAAACGTGTGCCCGTAATTGAGTTTTGCCCGTAACCCGGTCGTTTCCCGTTCGTCCTGGAGCACGATTTCCGCCTTGATTTGGCAGCATCGTGCAATCATTTTGCGGAGAAACACCGGTTCGCGGTTCAGGATTTTGTCGACGTTTTTTTCGAGAACGACAAAAAAGTCCGCATCCAGCGATTCGGCATATTTAACGACTTCACCAAGTCCGCTTCGGTATTGAACGTCGTCGAGCGTGTTCAGAGTGTCCGTGTCGATCAAGACAGCAATCGGTTGGTGGAATGCGCCGACCATGTTTTTCGCTTTTTCGAGGTTCACGCCGACCTTTCCTCCGACGGAACTGTCCACTTGCGAAAGGAGCGTCGTTGGGACCTGGAGAAAACGGATACCCCGTGCAAAGGTTGCGGCGGCGAACCCGGCAAGATCGCCGACGACTCCACCGCCGACGGCGACCAGAACCGTTTTGCGGTCAACGCCGTCTTCGAGCATTGCGTCCCAAACCGCTTCGACGGTCGCAATGCTCTTGCTCTCCTCGCCGGACAAGACAACGCGAAGGTCAACATCGATCCCGTGGTCGGAAATGCAGTCGGCGATCCGCTGAGCGTAAAGCAGGTTTACATTCTCGTCGGTGATGATTTCGCAACGGGAAACGCTGCCGCTCGACGCCAAAAGCGGACCGACATGCACCAGATTGCCGGAACCGATCTCGATTTCATAACCGTTTTGGGAAAGCGGAACACGGACGATTTCGTAATTTTTGGACACCTTTTCACTCAAACCGTAAACAAATGGGGAAATAGGAAATAGGAAATAGGAAGTAGGAGAAAGTTTTCACTTAGAAACTGTCAAAAAATAAGATGTCCAAAAAATGCGGGACGAGTGTTTTTCAAACGGTTCAGTGGAATGTTCCGTTCGAGATTTCGCGCCCTTAGCCCGAATAATTCATAGGGTGGGTGGTTTTAAAGTTGGTCGTTTGTGGTAAGATGTTGTTACTGAACAAGTTGCGACGGAATCGCAACACATTTTGCCCAACAAACGACCAAACAGAGTGTACCATGAAATCGCCCGC
>CAZNVM010000287.1:0-16291 GCA_964576215.1 uncultured Planctomycetaceae bacterium | reverse complement strand
CGTCGACAAGTTTACGATTTTTACTGATTTTACCGTCATTTCGCTTCGCTTCATTCCGGCTTTTATTGGGGGAGATGAATAAAAGCCGGAATGGAGCATCGCGAAATGACGGTCTCGATACAAACTTGTCGACGGACTGTACAATAGGCTTTCACGAAAAAAAAGGCTGTCCTACTCGACCGTCAACAAAACACCGCAACCCGGGGCGAGCCAGGGCTGTTCGCCGGCAAAGGGAAGTCGGCCCTGATAGGACGAACTGACGAACATGACACGCCCCTTTTCCTTGAATTGAATCGAAAAGGCAATGGACGATTTCATGTTCTTGTTGACGACTAAAGCGTACGGTTTTCCGTCAGGATCGACGAATTCGCCGACCAGCAATGAATCACCGCCGACCGATTCGACGAGTTTGGCCGATTCGACACCCTGACCGTTACGGGGAATTTTTCCGGTGTGGAACACGTTGACGCTTTTTAACGTACTGAAAACCGGGGCGAGCGAATGAATCTGAAGGTTGATGTTCCGCATCATCCCCCAGGTTTTCGTACGAAATCCGAAACGGTCAATCGGAGCAAGCCGGTAATTGCCGATATGCGGAGTGTAGTAGGTGAAATAACCGATTCCCCTGCCGCCGTAAGCCAGCGTCGAAAAGACCTGAATGCCAAGCGTGGCGTCGGAAGGTTCCGCATAGTGAAAATGCGAGTTGGCTAAAATCACGTTCCAGAAGGGAATCCCGGCTTGGAGCGACTTGTTCCGAACCGATTCCAGGTTGCCGAAAAAGCGGTCCTCGTCCAATTGTCCCCCCTCGAAGAGCGAATAATTGTCGTAGGAAATGTACGGCGGCTGACAGAGATTGACGTAGAAATCAAGGTGCTCTTCATAATCCTTTGCCGCGAGTTGTCCCGGCGAGGCGTAGTCGGGAAACAGATTGATATACGGTAAAACGCCCTGTTTTTTGACCGCTTCGGACCAGATATTCAATCGTGGAAACAGCGAGGCGTCCGGTTCGTCGCGGAGATAAATCGCGTACACGGCTTCCCGATCCTCGGGATCGGCAATGGAATCCATCAGTTTTTGGACCGCTTCGTCCGCTTTTTCCTGCGTGGTTTCCTGGGTCGCATCAAAAGGAGGCCGCAAAATTCCCTTCAAGTGGTTGTTTCGTGCGTACTTGATGGACTGAGGGCCGATGAACCCGCTCGTATTGAATCCGCAGTCGTAGAGGTCTTTCATCACGGCGTCCATGTCGGCAAGATCGCCCCAAAAAATGCCCCATGATTTACTCGAACCATCGGGTATTCCCCCCCAGGGGAAAATGATGAATTCGGACGGACCGACCCGCATGGGGGCCGAATCGGCCTGTTTTTGAGCGAAAACGACCGAAACGGCGAGCAACGGAAGAACAACGGACGCGGCAAGGAGTTGAGAGAGTTTCATGGGAGGTACATTGGGTTTGAAAATGGAGGGAACCGGCGAAAACGGGATTCTAACAAATTCGGGAGACAATGTCGAGATGTAAGCAAAATGTCAATTTATTGACGTTGTATGGCATATGTGAAGATATTCGTAATTTTAGGCCTGTAGGGGTAGTAGAGGATTTTTTATTAAAAAATTCGAAAAATGACTCTTTTTTCCCATTCGTACCCATTCTTGCTAAGTCAATGTAATGTATAAACTTAAATGTGCTCTCAGGTGTCTTGTCTTGCGCGCTACGTCGTTGGAGAAAACAGAGTGAAAACATCAAGTAATCTAAATCAAAGCACGGTCAAAGAGCTTGCTTCTCTCGCAAGAAAGCTGAATATTGCCGGTTGGCATGAGATGCGCAAAACAGATTTGGTGAACGCCATCCTTGCGAAAAAACGAGCATCCACAAAATCCACGACCGCAAAAAAGGGAACGCCCGCCCCGGAAAAAAAATCAAAAAAATCGCCGCAGACCGAAAAACCGAAAAATTCCTCACAGACAGCCGTAAAAACCGCCGATTTGCCAAAGCCGCCTTTGAAAACCAAAAGCGAACTCCCTAAAAAACTCGACAAAATGCGGGGAATCAGCGGTATCTATGAGGATAAAACCGGTGCAAGTCAGGATCGGTTCGTTTTGCTTGTCCGCGATCCGTATTGGTTGCACGTTTATTGGGAACTTTGCTCCCGATTGATCGAACGGGCCAAAGCGGCAATGGGACATTCCTGGCACACCGCAGTTCCGATTTTGCGGCTTTTCCGGATCGTTGCGGACGGTTTTAACAATCCCAGACGCGACCTCGTTCGGGATATTCGTATTCACAGTGAAGTCAATAACTGGTACGTCGATGTTCAAGACCCGCCTGGAACGTTTCAAGTTGAAATCGGGTTCCTTTCCCAGGAAGGAAATTTCTTTCCGGTCGCGTCGAGTAACATCGTACAAACTCCACAAAGCCAGGTCGTCGCCGGAACGGCACAGCTTGACGGACACTGGGGGAGCGTTGCGGAGGATTTCGAGCGCATTTACAAGCTTAGTGGCGGCACGGAAAAAAGAGGGGCGGAGCTGAAAACCGTCTTCGAGGAGCAATTGCGCCGGTCCATGTCGCTTCCGCTCATTTCCCGATTCGGAACCAGGAGCATCAACTACGAAAAGACCAAGCGAAATTTCGATTTCACGGTCAACGCCGACGTTGTCATTTACGGACAAACGGACCCAAGCGTTCAGGTTTCCATCCGCGGAGAGCCGATCCGGGTCGCCAATGACGGTTCCTTTTCCATTCGATATTCCCTCGCCGAAAAGCGGCACGTTTACCCTGTCGAAGCGAAAGGGAGCGATGGTATCGAAACACAACAGGTCATTCTCGCAATCGACCGTAACACCAAAACTCTCGAAACGGTTTTCCTCGAAAACGACGACGAAGATTAGTTAATTACGAATTACGAATTACGAATTACGAATTGCGAATGAAATAGCGGTTTTGTAGCTTATTTCTGATTCACTTTGCTTCGGACAATCGCGGCTTGGCTGTTCGCGGTTTTCAGCAGTGGGCTGTCTTTGCAGTATTGCGTCAACGTTCTGTACGCCGTTTCCGCTACGACCCAATCCTCGTTTTTCTCCGCCAGCTTTCCCTTGAGAAACAGCACACGATCCAAAACGGCCTGGTCCGGCGGATGGTTGAGAAGCTCCTGAATGTATTTTCCGGACTCTTCATAGTCTCCGTTTTCAAAAGCGAGATACGCCAAGCCCCAAGTCCCGTGCGACCAGTAATCACTGTCCCGGTACGTCGAATAGATTTTATTGAAGCTCCGCTTGGCATCTTTTTTGGACCCATTTTCCAGATCGTCCCAGGCCAAATGGAACAACGCTCCGGCGGCGTGTTCGTTGTTCGGATAATCACGGGCAAGGATTTGGAATCGCTCCAACGCTTTGTCCAATTTTCCTCGCTGCTCAAAGTATTCGCCTGACACCCAAAGTGCGTCGGCATATTGCACCGTGTTGCGGTATGTGTTCAAAATCAGATCGCACATCACTTCCGCTTCATTTTCGTTGCCGAGTTCCAGGCAGACTTTGGTACGGAGTGCCGCCGCTTCCGCACCAACAGCGTCCGGCGGATTGTTTTGCAAAAGAGCAAGCAATCGACGGTCCGCTTCCCGCCAATTTTTCTTGCGAATCAAGTCCTGGCAGTTTTTCAATTCCTGTTTGAATTCCGACGTCGTTTGCGGGACACCATCGCTGCGACCGTTATTGTTACTCATATTGTTTCCGTATCGGTCCCCGGAAGATTGCAGCTTGAAGGAACTACTGCTTTGGTAACTGTTTGAGTTGCCGCGATAACCATACCCTCTCTCTCCGTGATTAGGGTCGTACTGGACCACCGGCTTGAGATCGCTTTCGTTAATCACCGGAAGTGGTCCGAAATCAATTCCACCGTCGCGGCTCGGATCAATCGGAATCGTTTCTCCGGCGGTTGTTAATCCTCCGCCGTTGGGGTTGTTCGCTGTGTCGGCGGCTTTGGCCACAGAGCTTATCGTTTTGTCAATGATGTGCGCCTGCCGGGCGTCATCCATTTTCGCAAGCTGCATCATTGCGCTGATCGTTGCGTCGCTTTCCGCTTTCCGACCGACCATTGCGTAATTGACGCAAAGAATCGCACACGCCTGGAGAAATTTTACCTCGGACAGCTTGCCCCGCATCGACGTATCGCCGTTTTCCGGCGTGTAGTAGGCGAATGTGATTTGTTTCGTTTGCGTGTTGTACTTGGACCGAAGCAGCGTTTCGAGAATCAAAATCGCATTGTTACGGTCATTTTTCCGCATCGAGTCCACCGCTTTGAAAAGCTGGATTTCGTCTTTGACCGATTGACTGATGGAATTTTGGTCCAATGACGCCAGGAGTTTCGACGCTTCTTCGTTCTCTTTCATTCCGTAAAGGCAACGAATCTGGAGCAGGTAATCCTCGACCTTCGGAGCGGTGATTTGCTTAACGAGGACAAGGGCGTCGGAAAATTTTTCCTGCCCGGCAAGCGCTCTTGCCCGAACACGCATGGAATCGTTACGAAGAACGCTTTGGGGATACCGTTGTTCAAAACTAAGCAGCGTGGAAATCGCCTGGTCGTAATTCCCCTGCTCAAAATGCAGCAAGCCCCATTCGTAGTAGGCGTTTTCGGCGTGCTCGCTGTTCGGTTCGTACGCAAGCTGTCTGAGAATCGGGATCGCTTCGGCGTATTTTCCGAGCCGGGCTTTGGCCCACCCCAGTCCGAAAAGGGCACTCTTGTAAAGCAAGCTGTCACGATAGACGTCAATGGTTGTACCGAAATAATATTCCGCTTCTTCGGCGCAAAGACGGGCGACGGCGTTGTACCCATCGGCGACGGCGATTTCGTAATTCTCTTTGGCAATGTCGCCCAGGTACGGGAGAGTCCACGCATTATACGGATCGTTGCTGAATTCCACGAGAAACGCATAGAGAAAACGTCGCCCGTTTTCCAGATCGCTGTTACGGTAGGCGATTTCTCCGGCACGAAAAAGTGCCTGCCGGCCATAAGCGTCGTCATGAGCGGACGACATTTTCGGCTGAATACTCGTTCTGTAATAGTTGGTGTCGAAAAAGCTGTCTTTGGGGACGATTTTGATTGCGGAAAGCTGTTTGCCGAGAATATCGTCGAGATAAATGAACGCTTCGTTGGGTAGTCCTTTCTGGATCAGCGATTCCGCAAGGAAATAGCTCGCTTCGGATTTTTGTGCATGGTTCGTATAGGTTGTGAGGAAGCGTTTGTACTCGCTGATCGCGCGGTCGTACTGTTTGCCGTCGTAGTAGGAACGTGCGATTTTCAGCGTTTCGCTTGCCTGATCGGCGGCCCAACACGTTCCTCCCAGAACGACGCTCACAAACAAAACAGCGAAAAACTTACGATATTCAGAAATCAGCATAAAATCACCCAAAATCCTTTTCGGTCGATTGCGGTTTTCGTCCAAAACCCGCCGCGAAAATACAGCGACGGGGGGAGTATACGAAATTTCCCCGGTACGATTCAAGAGGAAATTTGGGGAAAAATCCTGAAATCTTCGTTACAATTTAGTATTCAGAATTGCGAAAGGGGCCGCCGTAATTTTGGCGGCTTGGGCTTGCTGTCTTGTTGTCGGTAACTCAAAGGCGTCATTGATTTTCTCGAATTGGTTGGTAGACTTGAAGCTAACCGTAAACTCAATCAGAGCGCACAGCGCACGCAGTAAGCGGTGCCCCCGGTGGTAACGTGAAAACCGCTTACTGCGTGCGCGGCTCTGATCCGTGCGCGGCTCTGATTGGGTTTGGTTCGTTGACGAGTTCAAGCAAAATGTCAATTTATTGACGTTGTATGGTACATTTCCTAATTTCTCAAAATCATACAAGAACAATTTCACTAAACTGCCTAAATTACGGCGGTTACTCTAACAACGATGAAACACTTTATTACACTTGACGATGTTCAGACGGCGGAATTGCACCAAATTTTTCAACTTGCCGCACAAATCAAGGCCGACGTGAAAAACGGCATCCGCAAGCCGCTCCTGGCCGGGAAAACGATTGCGATGATTTTCGAAAAACAGTCGCTCCGTACCCGGGTCAGCTTTGAAGCCGCAATGACACAGTTGGGCGGCAGCAGCATGTTTCTCGGTGCAGACGTCGGCTTCGGAAAACGGGAATCGACCGCTGACTTTTCCCGCGTGCTCAGCAGCATGGTTGATGCAATCGTGTTCCGCTCCATCAAGCATGAAAGCATCGTTGAAATGGCAAAATACGCGACTTGCCCGGTCATTAACGCTTTGTCCGACGCAGCACATCCCTGCCAGGCACTTGCCGATTTGATGACGATGAAGGAGGAGTTCGGCGATTGGAAAGGTTTGAAACTCGCCTGGGTCGGCGATTCCAATAACGTTGCCGTGAGCTTGGTTCGCATTTGTGCCAAACTTGGCGTTCGCATGTCGATTGCGTCGCCGAAAGGGTACGATTTCGATCAGGAAACGCTCAAACGCCTAGTTGGCCCAAATCCCACGGACGGTTTTCATTGGGAAACGACGACCGATCCGGTGGTTGCCGTGAAGGGCGCAAACGCCGTTTACACCGACGTTTGGGTCAGCATGGGGCAGGAAGCCGAGGAAGCCGAACGCAAAAAAGTGTTCGCTCCGTACCAGGTGAACGAATCGCTTATGGAAAAGGCGGGAAAGAATTGCATTTTCCTTCACTGTCTCCCGGCGAAGCGAGGTCAGGAAGTGACCGACGGCGTCATGGATTCCCCGCAAAGCCGCATCGTCGCTCAAGCCGAAAACCGGATGCACGCCCAAAAGGGTCTGCTCGTTTGGTTGCTGGGATAATTAATCCTGTTTTCCACTGTGAATATTTTGAAAACACTTTTAAAAACGCCATGAATCATTGGACACAATTAAGCGTTGATTTTGCGAATCAACGGAATTACCTTGACGAATTATATCGGGTATATCACACTACCCCTGATACTCTCCGTATCATTGATGAAACGAAGTGGAAAAGGGTCGAGGAAGCATTCAATGGAAAAGACGACGTAGCATTGTTGCGGTCTCTTTTGAAATTAAAGCTTTTCCCGATCAAGGATTCTTATGTCGCTTATTTGAAAAGAGATAAAAAGTCCATTTTGCGGAATCCCAAAACCGTAAGGCGACTGTGCTCATATTTACGAAAAATGGGTTTGGACAAAATTTGGGAAAATTGTTCGAAGCCAAAAGAAACCAATCGGCAAATTGGCCCTTTGTTCGGTAACTGGCTAAAAAAAAAGAACTGGGCTTACCACTGCTTGACCAGACAAGTTTCGGATTGTCTTCTGAAGATGCAATTCTCATGGGGGCAGATACAGTTCTCAAGGATTTTGCGGAAAAGAAATTGGGATATTCAGGTGACAAAAGACCGGATTTAATCGCAAGAGTGAGACGTCGGTATATCATTGGAGAAGCAAAATTTTTAACGGATTTTGGTGGTCACCAAAACGCGCAATTTGAAGACGCAAAAACTCTTTTGAGAGATACATTCGCGCAAGCAACCAAAATTGCAATACTGGATGGCGTTCTGTATATTCCCGGGAAAAATAAAATGTACGATTATTTGAATACTCACAAGGAAGAGTATAACATTATGAGCAGTCTACTGTTACGCGAATTTTTATTTCAATTTTAACTAAGATTTTTACCATGCTTCCTACCCATACTGAAAAAAAAACAGAACAACGACCTACTGAAACAGCAAAATCAAAGATAATTTTGCCTAAAAAAGTGCCATTCGAGGACAGCCTTTTGATTAAAGGGGAAAACTTGAGTGTCATGGAAATGCTTTGTGAAGTCGGCTTTGCCGGAAAAATTGACTTGGTTTATATTGATCCGCCTTTTGCGACCGGTAACACTTTTCGCAAAGGGAAACGTTCGGCAACTATCAGCAGTTCACAGGATGACGAAATTGCCTACGTTGACGAAAAGGTGGGAAGTGAGTTTATCGAATTTCTCCGCAAACGATTAGTATTGTTGCGAGAGTTAATGAGTAACAACGGTTCTATTTACCTGCACATAGATTACAAAATCGGGCATTATGTCAAAGTTATGATGGACGAAGTGTTTGGTATTAAAAATTTTCGGAATGATATTACCAGAATCAAATGCAATCCCAAAAACTTTCAGCGTAGTGGCTACGGAAATTATAAAGATATGATTTTGTTCTATACGAAGTCCGATAATTTCCTATGGAATGAACCCTTGGTGGAGCGAAGCGACGAAGAAATCGCTCGATTATTTAAGAAAGTTGACTCACAAGGAAGGCGATACACAACAAATCCACTCCATGCACCCGGTGAAACTCGAAATGGTCCGACGGGACAAAAATGGAAAGGCATGTTGCCACCGGCGGGTCGGCATTGGCGTTACGATCCTGCAGTTCTTGATGATTTGGATCAAAAGGGATTAATTGAGTGGTCGAAAAACAGTGTTCCCCGAAAAATTATTTATGCCGACGACTGTGAATCAAAACGGATTCAAGATATTTGGGAGTTTAAAGACCCGCAACATCCCCTTTATCCAACACAGAAAAATTTGGAGATGCTCGAACTGATTATTCGTACGTCGTCCAATATGAGCTCTACTGTACTCGACTGTTTTTGTGGTTCTGCTACAACTCTAGTCGCGGCGGAAGCACTTGGACGCCGTTGGATTGGAATTGACCAGTCTCCTCAAGCAATCGAAGTGGCCAAAAAGCGATTGAAATATGACAAGCCCTTTTTCAGGACGTTTCGAGAATTAACCTATGCCTGACAAAAATGATACTGAAAAAGAGTGATCACAATTTCGTCATTTGCAAGGATTCGCAATTATGACTGCACCCCCATTAGCGCAAAGCCGTATCGTCGCTCAAGCCGAAAACCGGATGCACGCCCAAAAGGGTCTGCTCGTTTGGTTGCTGGGATCATTGTTAAAACGCTAAACGCACAAAAAAACAGAAAATCTCCATGCAGCTCTCCTGGGACACCATTCAATCGAACGCCATCGCGTTTTCCAAACGGTGGAAAGACGCAAGCGATGAAAAATCGGACGGTCAGAATTTCGTGCGGGATTTTCTTGCCGTTTTCGGCGTGGAGGACGCCGCTGCCGTTGGACGGTTCGAGGAACGTGCCTTGCGGGAAAGCGGTCGCGGATTCATGGATTTTCTCTGGCCGAAAAAGATTGCCGTCGAAATGAAATCGAAAGGCAAAGACCTGAAAGACGCTTACAGGCAACTCAAGGATTACGTTTTGCACCTGAGCACCGAAGTGATGCCGGATTTGATGATGGTGAGCGACTTTGAGAATATCGTACTTTATCGCCGCACCACCGGAAGGAAAAAACAGTTCAAAACGAAAGAGTTGCGAAAACATGTCCGGCACTTCTACGAAATCGCCGGCTACGAAACGACACGGGAAATTGAATACCAGTTTGAAGTCAATGTTCAGGCCGCCGAAAAAATGGCCCGACTTCATGACGCCTTAAAAAGTCACGGTTTCGATGGACATGACCTTGAAGTTTATCTTGTACGGTTATTGTTTTGTCTGTTTGCCGACAACACGGAAATTTTTCCGCAGCAAGAATTCCTGTATTATGTGGAAAACTCCAAAGAAGACGGGAGCGACCTGTCCGCCCGGCTGGCGGAACTGTTCAAAGTCCTCAACATGTCGGAGGAGACCCGCTCCAAACGCACCTTGCTGTCGCCGGTCGTCACACAATTTCGTTACATCGATGGCGGCCTGTTCCAGGACTTGCTCCCCTCCGCCGAATTTGATACAAAAATGCGGCAAGTGCTTCTCGATTGTTGCCGTTTCGACTGGAGCAAAATCTCGCCCGCCATTTTTGGTGCCATGTTTCAAGGTGTCATGGACAAAGACAAACGCCGGGAAATCGGGGCACATTACACCAGTGAAGAAAACATTCTGAGGGTGATTAACCCACTATTCATGGACAAGTTGTGGGAGGAACTGGAATTGGCCAAGACGGACAAAAAACGGTTGGACCTGTTTCATGAAAAAATCTCGCAACTGAAATTCCTTGACCCGGCCTGTGGGTGTGGCAATTTTTTGATAATCGCCTATCGGGAACTGCGACTTTTGGAACTTGAGATTCTGAAAATGCGTTACAGTGGTCGAAGCCAAAAGACGCTTGACATTTCCACGTTGCTGAAAGTGAACGTGGAACAGTTTTACGGGATTGAGATTGAAGATTTTCCGTGCGAAATTGCCAAAGCAGGGCTGTGGCTGGTGGACCACCAGATGAATCAACGGGTTTCCGAGCATTTCGGCAAGCATTATGTCCGCCTGCCACTGACGCAGGGGGCAACCATTGTACGTGGCAACGCTCTGCGAATCGATTGGGAGAATGTCGTACCAAAAAAAGAATTGTCCTACATTTTGGGGAACCCGCCGTACAACGGTGCGAGGACGATGAGTACCGCTCAAAAAGAGGACATTACTGAAGTCGTTGAAAAGAAATCACCACGTCCCTTGCGATATAAAAATCTGGCGGATAACCTGGACTATGTAGCCGCATGGTACTTCAAGGTAGCCCGATATATCCAGGGATTAAGGATTCCCGTTGCGTTTGTGTCCACCAATAGCATTTGCCAGGGAGAACAAGTTGCTCCGCTTTGGGACACATTACTGAATGATTATGGCATGGAGATTCATTTTGCTTATCGAACATTCAAGTGGACCAATGCGGCAAAAGGTAAAGCCGCTGTCCATTGTATCATTATCGGTTTTGGCGATTCTGGTGCGTGCGGTGGCAGGAAAATAATCTTTGAAGGCGATGGTTTTACGGAGGTTCCCAACATTTCCCCGTACCTTGTCGATGCTCCGAACATTATCATTAAGCCGCAGAAAAAACCACTGTGCAACGTACCTGAAATGAAATTTGGCAGTCAACCCCGCGACGGCGGCTTTTTTGTACTGACGCCAAAGGAACGCAAGGAAATTTTGAGACAGGAACCCGCACTTGGTACAGTGATCAAACCCTATATTGGGGCGGAGGAATTTCTTCACAATCAAAAACGTTACTGTATTTGGCTCTTGGATGCTCCGTTGGGGGTGATCAAAAACAGCAGGATACTTCGTGAACGAATCGCAGCGGTACGGGAATTCAGGCTGTCGAGTCGTGCCAAAACGACCAATCAATATGCGAAAGTCCCGGCCATATTTGCCCAAATTGCGCAACCGAATGGAAATTATTTACTTGTGCCGGGGGTTTCCTCGGAAAATCGCCGATACATTCCCGTCGGTTTTCTCCACAAAAACACCATCGCTTCCAACGCTGCACTTATTATTCCTTATGCGACGCTTTACCATTTTGGCATTTTAACGTCGAGTGTTCATAACGCCTGGATGCGTGCCGTTTGTGGACGATTGGAAATGCGTTACCGTTACTCAAAGGAACTCGTTTACAACACATTTCCATGGCCGGAAGTCAATGAAAAACAGAAAAACGACGTTGAAACGGCGGCGAAGGCGATTTTAGCGGAACGAGCCAGGCATTCGAACACATGTCTTGCAGATTTGTACGATCCCGTGTTAATAACAACAACCGGTTTGCAAAAAGCTCATCAAACGCTCGACCGGGCGGTGATGAAACTATACGGTTTTGGCAAAGACTTGTCCGAACATGCCATTGTGGCGAAGTTGATGGAAATGTATCAAAAATTGACAATGCCGCCAACGCTCATTCCAGAACCGGAGAAAAAACCAGGTTCTCGTAAACGCAGGAAAGGGGAAAAAGAGTGATATGACCATGCAACTCTCACGAGAGCAGATCAAACAAAATGCCGTCGCGTTTTCCGAACGC
Organism: uncultured Planctomycetaceae bacterium; assembly: GCA_964576215.1. Taxonomy (GTDB): domain Bacteria; phylum Planctomycetota; class Planctomycetia; order Pirellulales; family Thermoguttaceae; genus JAVBSX01. Next base: position 4,481 of record CAZNVM010000287.1, on the reverse strand, counting down.
TGGAAGGACGCAAGCGATGAAAAATCGGACGGTCAGAATTTCGTGCGGGATTTTCTTGCCGTTTTCGGTGTGAGTGACGCCGCGACCGTCGGACGGTTCGAGGAACGTGCCTTGCGGGACAGCGGTCGCGGATTCATGGACTATCTTTGGCCGAAAATGATTGCCGTCGAGATGAAATCGAAAGGCAAAGACCTGGAAGACGCTTACAAGCAACTCAAGGATTACGTTTTGCACCTGAGCACCGAAGTGATTCCGGATTTGATGATGGTAAGCGACTTTGAAAATATCGTACTCTATCGCCGCACCACAAACCAAAAATGGGAATTCAAGACGGAGAATTTGTGTGAACGCATTGATCTTTTTCACGATGTTGCCGGATTTGAAAAGCGTTACGAACTCGATGAGCAATTCGAAGTCAATCTTCGCGCCGCCGAAAAAATGGCCAATCTTCACGACAATCTGGAACGCTTCGGTTATGAGGGGCACGTTTTGGAAGTCTATCTTGTCCGTTTATTGTTTTGCCTGTTTGCCGAAGATACCGGCATTTTTCCACAAGACAGTTTCCTGAGTTACGTTCAAAATTCCAGGGAAGATGGAAGCGATTTGTCCGGTCGAATTGTACGATTATTCGACATTTTGAACATGCCGGATGAAATCCGGGCCAAACGCACCCAGCTTCCGCCGGACTTGCGGGAATTTCGTTACATCAACGGCCGCTTGTTCGGACACCCGCTCCCGCCCGCCGATTTCGATGCGAAAATGCGTCTGACGCTGATCGATTGTTGCAGATTCGACTGGAGCAAAATCTCTCCCGCGATTTTCGGGGCCATGTTTCAAGGGGTCACAAACAAAGGCAAACGCCGTGAATTGGGTGTCCACTATACGAGCGAAGAAAATATCATGCGGGTCATTGACACGTTATTTATGGACGATCTGCGGGCAAAATTAGAGCGTGTCAAATCGGACAAGAGGCGGCTTGATGATTTTCATGACGAAATTGCGGGATTGAAATTTCTTGACCCGGCTTGCGGTTGCGGCAACTTTTTAATGATCGCGTACCGGGAATTGCGAAAATTGGAGATTGAGATTTTAAGAATCAAAAAAACAGCTCAAAAAGTTCTTGACGTTTCCCAATTCTTGCGGGTCAACGTGGAACAATTTTACGGTATTGAAATCGAGGATTTCCCCTGTGAAATTGCCGGAACGGGTCTATGGTTGATGGACCACCTGATGAACCGCGAGGCGACGAAAGAGCTCGGCGCGTACTACGTTCGTTTGCCGCTTACGCAAAGCGCAACGATCATTCACGGCAACGCCCTGCGGATCGACTGGGAAAGCGTCGTTCCGAAAAATGAATTGTCGTACATTATCAGCAATCCACCGTACGTAGGCTATTCCTTTCAAACCAAGTCACAGAAAGAGGATGTCCTGTCAATTTACCTCGATGCAAGAGGCAATCCATTGAAAACTGCCGGCAAGATCGACTATGTTGCAGCTTGGTACTACAAAGCCGCAAAGATGATGGCGGGAACACGAATCCACACGGCCTTTGTGTCGACGAATTCCATTACGCAAGGAGAACAGGTTGCGGCCATTTGGAAACCACTTTTTGAAATGTTCGGTGTTCATATTGATTTTGCTTATCGCACGTTTAAATGGACGAATGAAGCCAAAGGTAAGGCGGCGGTGCATTGTGTCATTATTGGGTTCAGTGCGAGTCAAGGCAGAAAAAAGGTGATTTATGACGGCAAAGAAAAAATTGCAGTGAATAATATCAACCCCTACCTGGTGGATGCACCGGACATTTTAGTAGAAGGCAGGAATAACGCTTTAGGCGATGTTCCCGCAATGGTTTATGGTAATAAACCAACCGATGGCGGACATTTATTCATAAAAGCAGAAGAAATTGAGGGTTTTCTCATTAAAGAACCGAAATCAGAAAAATACATAAAAAAGGTTTATGGTTCAGAAGAATACATCAACAATCTTGACCGTTATTGTTTGTGGCTTGTTGGCGCAGAACCATCCGAGTTAAAGAAAATGCCGCTTGTTATGGAGCGGATTGATAATGTGCGGAAGTTCCGGCTTGCGAGCAAGAAAGGAGCAACACGAGACAGTGCGGCTACACCAACATTGTTTCAAGAAGTAAGACAACCAACGAGCAACTATATCATTATCCCTCGCGTTTCATCCGAGCGACGAAATGTTATACCTATTGGGTTTCTTCCGCCAGATATCATCGTCAATGACTCTGTTCAGATCATCCCTGATGCCACGCTGTACCATTTCGGCATATTAACTTCCAGCGTTCACATGGCATGGACCCGGGCCGTTTGCGGACGATTGAAAAGTGATTACCGCTATTCCAAAGACATTGTGTACAACAATTTCCCCTGGCCAACGGCAACTGAGGAGCAAAAAGGGACGATTGAAATGTTGGCCCAGGCCGTATTGGACGCCAGGGCAAAATTTCTCGACAGTTCGCTTGCCGATCTTTATGATCCGCTGACCATGCCGCCGGAGTTGCTTAAAGCTCATCAAACGCTCGACCGGGCGGTGATGAAACTGTACGGTTTTGGCAAAGACCTGTCCGAACATGCCATTGTCGCAAAGTTGATGGAGCGGTATCAAAAATTGACGACACCGCTCATTCCTGAACCGACGAGACGGGCCGGAAAACGAAATACATCAAGAGTCCGGAAATAGAAGCGTTCCTCATTTGAAAAAAACAGGGTGTAGCCGCGAAATTAGGTCGTTTTGTCTCAACACTCAAACCAGAAAGTTGATTTGATTTATCTTATTGTTCCCTTATTCCCTTAGTAACGTGAAACACCCCCCATCCACTCCCTTGTTCCCTTATTCTCACTTGGGTAAAATAAGGGAAATAAGTTTGATTTTTGGGCCGTTTTTGGGTTACTAAGGTTTTGTTTCCCGTGGTCAACCCTAAAAAACAAGTCGGATGTTACCTAAAATCACGGCTACACCCGAAAAAAATAATTTTACTCAAACTGTAAACAACCGATGATTGCAGCCACGGAAAACACGGAATTTCACGGAAAAAAATTAAAAAAGGAACAAAAAAATATTTTTGAAGGTGTTTTTTCATTGTTTTACTCGAATTCCGTGTTTTTCCGTGTATTCCGTGGCGAATGAGTTTCAGTCGTTTACAGTTTGAGTAATTTTACATTTTTTTTTGCACCTTCTATTTTTTACTGCTACACTCTTGTAAAATGCCGTGGACGGTGGCGGGTTCCGGGTTCGTTACCAATTTCCAAAACACCTGACAATTGATTCCCATGAAACCTCGTTGTATTTGCGCAGGGATTTTGTGCGCGGACATTCCCTGCTGGCCGATTTCACACCTTCCGGTCGAAGGTGAACTTATTGAAACGGAAAAAATCGAATTATGCCTGGGAGGTTGTGCCGCAAATGTCGCCTTGGACCTTTCCCGTTTGGAAGTACCGGTCTATCTGTCCGGTTGCGTCGGCGACGATGTGTTCGGCGACTTTATTGTCAAAGCGGTTTCCGCTCCCGGAGTCGATTGCTCGTTTTTGCAACGGGCTGCAAACAATTGCTCCAGTACGGTAATGCACGTCAACGTTCAGGGACAGGATCGACGTTTCATTTGCGCAACGGGTGCCAATGATCTTTACACGTTCGACAAACAGTTGGAAAACTTGATTACCTCGTCCGATTTCCCGAAAGGAGAGCCGAAGGTATTCTATCTCGGCGGATTCCTGATGCTCAAAAGCCTTGAAAATGAGCAGACGCCCCAATTGCTGAAAAGAGCACGGGAACACGGTTGGAAAACGATTCTGGACGTTGTACTTTACGGGAAACGAAGTTATAAAGACGCCGTGATTCCATTGCTCCCCTTTGTCGACGTGTTCATGCCTAACAACCATGAGGGAGAAAAAATATCCGGTCTGTCCGATTCTCTGGAGCAGGCCAAATTTTTTGCGGATCATGGCGTCAAAACGTCGGTGATCACGCAAGGGGAACTTGGAACGTTGTATTACGGGGAAAAAGAGAGATTTCACGCAGAAATTTTTCCCGTCGATTTTGTCGGTGGAGCGGGTTCCGGCGATGCGTTTGCCGCAGGATTTATTACGGCCATGCTCGAAAATCGCTCTCCCGAAGAATGTGTCGTTTACGGAAGTGCTCTCGGTGCGAGTTGCGTTCGCGGGGTAAGTACGACCGGCTCCGTTTTCACCAGGAGTGAACTTGCCGATTTTTTAACGGCAAACCGTTGTAAGATCAGGCAAGTAGAGGATAGAGGATAGAGGATAGGAGATAGGGGATAGGATTAGGTTGGCAGGCAGCCGACTACAGGGTTTCATTTTTTGGTTCCCCACCAGAATCTGTGGGTAAAAAAATAGGTTTTTTGAGGTATGTGGAACAGAAAAGTAGATAATGGACCTTGAAAGTAAAGTATTTCAGTCACGTTGTATCGAAATAGTACATCTGGAAATATCTGTCAA
>CAZNVM010000286.1:0-18452 GCA_964576215.1 uncultured Planctomycetaceae bacterium | reverse complement strand
TCTGCTTGCTGGACAAGCAGACAGGTTCTTACACAATACTTTTCTGTTCCACATACCTCAAAAAACCTAAAAAATGACCGGATACGCCTAAACGGCGGTTTTTACTACCAACTTTTACCCACTGATTCTGGTGGGGAACCAATTTTTTTAACGTTTTTCTTTTTCCGCCGCAAGTTGTTCGGGTGCGGCGGCGTTGAGTACGAAAAGGAACATGAGCACTGCCGCAAACGACGCTCCGATCAGGCAGAGAAACACGGCGTTCCAATCGTAGTGTTTTGCGACGAGACCGACCCCCCAACCTGTAACGATCACGCTTGCATACCCGAAAATTCCCGTGAGTCCGTTGGCCGCTGCCGCCGCTTTTTTGGTGGCGACATTCGCCGCAATCACGCCGATCAGACACTGCGGACCGTAAATGAAGAAACCGAGGATCGAAAGAAACAGGGCGTTGACGTAGACCGACGAGGAATCCGTCCACCAGAACAGCCCCATCGTAATCGTACAACCGAGCATGTAAAGCAGGCAGACTTTTGCACCCCGTCCGCGAAAGAGGCGGTCCATCAGGAGACCGCTGCAAAGCATTCCAAGAACGCCGACCAGCTCGTAACAACTGCTCACAATGCCGGCGTGGGTAATATCGATCCCTTTGGCCTGTTTCAAGAACGTCGGTGCCCAATCGAGAATGGAAAACCGTACAATATAGACGAAAAAGTTTGCGAAACTGATGACCCAGATCGCCGGGTTCGAGAAAACGTACCGGGACAATGTTTCCGCCAGCCCGATCTTTTCCGTTTCGTTTTCAACGCCATCGGAGGCTTTGATTTCGGCAACAACATTTCCGTGCTTCTTTGAGTAGTAGGTTTCGACCCCTTCAAAGCCCATCGACTCCGGGGTATCGCGGAGTCGTTCAAAAAGCATAAACGCCCCCAGCACGGCAATCGTTGCGGGAATGAAAAAACAGAAACGCCAGTCATGGAACATCCAGATTGCCGCCGCATTGACGAGAAAGATGAGGCCCGCTCCGACGGAGTGAGACGTGTTCCAGATGGAAAACTTGACACCACGTTCAGCGGGAGCGAACCAATGGGACAGGGACTTGGCACACGGCGGAAAACCCATCCCCTGGAACCAGCCGTTGGCGACCCAAAACACGCCCATGAACCAAACGGTGCTGCTCATACCGAAGCCGAAGTTCGCAACGGCACAAAGCAGCAGTCCCAGTGACATGAACCAACGGGGATTGACGCGGTCGGCAATGATTCCGTTCGCAAATCGGGAAACGCCGTACAGCAGGCCGTGCATTGTCAGAAATATCCCCAATTCCACCTTGCTGATCCCGAGTTCCTCTTCGAGGAGCGGCATCGCCATCGAAATGTTCTTGCGGATGAAGTAGAAGAAGATGTACCCAAGCATGGTCGAGTACAAAATCCGGGTCCGCCAATACTCGTAGGATTTTCCCTGGTGAAGCTGGTCGTTCATTGCTTATCGTGTTTAAAATTGGGGAAGGTGTCTGGTGAGGGGACCGACCCATTATTGCGTTTTTTGAAAAAAAGTCGAGAGCGTCGTAAAAATCGTGCGGTTTGCGGGAGACGAGTATCCCTTGCGGCCCGTTTTTATTGTTGTACATTTGACATGGACAGCACCGACTCCATTCCATTTTTCCTGTCGAGATTTCCATGGCAGACTTTACACTTGGTCATCACTACCTGAAAACGGCTCTCTCGCTGGCTCATGCTTCTTATGCGTCGTACAAAAACAACCCGGCGGACTATCCCGGTTTTCAGCGGTTCGGCTTTGATACCGTCGTTCCCTTTGCCAGCGACGCCGGAAAGGACAAAGAAGCGACTCGCGGTTATCTTGCCGCTCGGGAAGACGCGATTGTCCTTGCCTTCCGGGGGACGGACGAAGTCGAGGACTGGATCATCAACCTGAATTTTCTTCAAGTCAAAGACAACGGTGCGATGGTTCACCAGGGATTCGCTTTGGCTTTGGCAAGCATCTGGGACCGTGTTGATGAAACACTGCGCGACATGATGCGGCAAAAGAGCCGAAAAATCTGGGTGACGGGCCACAGTCTCGGCGGGGCGTTGGCGACGCTTGCGACCCGGCGGCTTGCGAACATGAATCTCGGACCGGTCGAAACGTTCACCTTCGGTCAACCGCGAGTCGGAAATGCCGTGATGAAAACGCAGATCGCTTCGCCGTTTTATCGTTTCGCTTACCATTCCGATCCGGTCCCCTTTGCGCCGTTTTCAATCCCGAAAACGGTGGAATACACACATGCCGGAACGCTCAAACAGATCGACGCAAGTGGAACGATTCACGAAGACGAGACGAATTTCATGACGCATCTGACGTCGGCAATCCAATCCGTCAAACGGATTGCCGGGGATTTTATCGGCAACGACATCAAAACGTTCGTAGTGAAGCGGCTCAAGGATCACTTCATGCCGAATTACGTCCAACGAATCGAATCGGCGATCCCGCGATAGAGGCACTGCTTTATTTCGCTGTATCAAATCGATACAAACTGTATCCTTTTACGGCACTCGGTTTTCTTGCAAACCCGTTGTTTGACTTTAAAATAGAACGGTTTTTCCGTTGTTTCCGGGAATTCTGCGAATTACTTTAAAAATGGCACGCAAATTGCAGCAATTTGGTGGTGCGTTTTCCGTAGGTGCGCTGTGCGCCTCGGTAATGGTTATTTGTTTCCTCTCAAACCCACAAAATTTTTTATGACCCACAAATTGAAGACCTTTGTTTTTTTCACCCTACTTGCTATTGGCCTTTTGGCCCCTTCCGTTAAGGCGGATGTTGCACTTTTTGGTATCTCCGCCTCCTACAACAACGTCTTTTTCGGCGATTACTATGCCCGAAGCGGAGACATCGAAGGACACGCTGCGATCCAGGGAAATATTGATGTTTCCGGACACAGTTTCGGTGCCGGAGAACAGAATCTGCACCAGGACAGGCAGTGGGTGCTCGTCGTCGGAGGAAACGCCGTCGTTTCCAGTACATCCGTTTTCGACGGAGACGCTTACATTGCCGGTACGCTAACGCCACAACCCGGTCAAAACAAGTGGAATATGCTTACTGCGGCCGGAACCGGTCCGTACAACAGCGTTGATCCCGGATATCAAGGGGAGAAGGGAACCGTCTACGTTGCCGGAACACCCAATACCAATTTGGATCCTACTTACCAGCAGCAAACCGACTGGGCGATTCCGTTTGATTTTGCGCAAGCGAAACAGGAATTGCAGATCGTCTCCACCATGCTTTCGAATCTCCCAAACACCGCTACTTGTGAATATGTCGACCCGTGGTCGTACATGATTGATCTGACGGGAAAGACCGGGATTCAGGTCGTTACCATTGACGCCGCCATTTTTAACGGGCTTTTGAATACCCAAAACATTTACATCAAAGCCGACGCGGACACGACCTTGATTATCAATGTGACGGACGACGGTAACGCGGGTTACTTGAACTTGAAGAAGGAATTCGTTATCAACGACGTCTATGTCCCGTTCTACAATGACAATTTCGATGGAAGCAACATTTTGATCAACACGGATATTGAAAACGTCAACGTTTCCGGCGTCGCTCTCAATGCAAGTTTGCTGGCCTTGAACGCTCATATCGACGTACAGCACGGCAATATCGACGGGCAAGCCTTCGGTGCCAGTGCCAAAGCGACCAACGGCGGAGAATTTCACGCTTACTACGTGTTCGACGATAAGCACTTCAAAGACGTTACTCCGAAAGCCGTCGTCCCGGAACCGGCAACGCTGGTCATCCTGGGATTGGGGGCGATTGGTGCAAGCTTTGCGGCCCGACGGCGGATGAAAGGATAATCCTTCAAAACAGGCGGCAGGCATCAGATGGCAGACGGCAGGAATAGGAAATAAAAATACTATTTTTGTTTCCTATTTCTGAAGCCAGATGTCCTGTTACTTCTTCAGATCGACGTCCCACCACCACTGGCCGGGGGCGAGGTCAAGCCGGACACGTTCTTTCGTCTTTTCAATGAGTTGCTTGTCGCTTGCCTTGGCCAAGTTGGTGTCAAGAGCGTTTTCCGGTTGGATCACAACACCGCCGCTCACCGGGGCACCGAATTGAGTCCCGTTGGAACCGTCCACCCTGGCGACAACCGAATCGACCCTTTCCGGTGTCCGGTAGGTTTCCGTCGGGAAGTTCGTCTCGCAGCCGAGGTATTCCATGCTCCAACCGCTCTTTTCGTAGAACCCTTCCTTTTGAATGTGGGCTGCACAAACAAGCATGTCGATCACGTTACGAAGCTGGGCGTAAACGGGAGCGGCGCGGGCGATTTTCGGGTACTGGCTCGTAAAACTTTTCACGAATTGTTGGCTGGCTCGATTGGTGCGGCCTGCGGAACGCCGTTCGCCGCTCGCTTTGACCATCTCCGCTTCGTCGACGAGTTTCACGCCGTTTCCAACAAACTCGATGGCGTTGCCGTCGTCGGTCTTTTTCACGCATTCGTAATCCGGGACGAAATACCAACGGATCAGGGCGTTGTTCCCCATGCTTGCGGGATTGGCATTGGCAATGTAAGTGGCCATTCTCACCCCGGGATTCTCAAATCCCAAGCCGATCAACTTCATGCGATAATCGGCGGCAACCAAAATTTGTGCCAAATGCGTGTTCGGAGCAATCCCGTCGACGCGAATGTCGTGGTATCCGAGCGTCTCACGGATTCCGTTGACGAACCGGACTTTCTGCTGTTCCGCTTCGTAGGGATTCGACGACATCGGGCCGAAATTTCTTGTGAACGCCTGCATTCGGGCCAAGCCTTCTGTCGTCGGATCAATGGAGCAGCCGACGACGCCGGTTTTGGAACCGTTTGCCGGATAAGCTCGCAAGGCGACGACTAAATCTTCCAGTTCGAGAACAGGGAGACCGGTACTCTGACCGACGATTGCTCCGTCGCGTCCGACCGTCCAACCTTCGGCGGGACCGCCGACGACGATATCGCCGGTTTCTTCGTAGAAGAAGACGTATTTCAGTCGGAGAATACCGCAAAGATACCGCATTTCCTCGGTGATTTTCCCGTTATTGTCAATGATCGCCTGTTCCAAACGGTTGAGCGAAATGAGCCGCATCTCGCTTTTTCTCGCAATGTCGCTCGGCAAAGCACTTGTCGTTTGCTGAACCGGAAGCGGGCCGGGAACAAGTCGCACGGACGCCAATACCCCGTCGGCATTGATGAACACCCCGCCGTTAGGAAGACCAACCGGCGGCGTAATGACCTCACCTCGTTGGCGAATACCGGCGTTGGGATCATTATTAACATCATTGTTTATGGCAACAGGGGTGGTATTGAGAGTACCAGCACCACCAGCTGTACTAGGCGCGCTACTGGTCGCTGCCGAAGCGATTCCGACCATCAACACAAATATCACACAGGCTAGGAACGGCCCCAAGCACTTTTTTCGCCAAATCATTAGTCTTATCTCCCTGAAACAGGTTCGTAAACGGATATTACGTGGGTGTAAATCTAATCAGAGCCGCGCACAATCAGAGCCGCGCACGCAGTAAGTGCCCCCAGTGCGCTCTGGTTTATATACCACTCCACGCCCATAGGATAGCATATAAAGAAAGGCGTTGCCACCCGGAACCGACAATAATCGCCCAAAACCGTTTTGGCAAGAGAGTTTGGCAATGGAATGTAGGGATTATAGGGATTGCAAGGGGTTGACGTGCTCAATCAAAAAACTCCGTTACAGCGAGATTTTCCGGCCCAAGGATTGGTCGAGCGATTCGCCGAGCTTGTTCAATTCGCTGATGCGCGCCTGAAGCGAATGAATTTGCTCTCGAAGCGCGTAAAGATGCTCTATCGTCGTTTCAAGGTTTTGAAATACGTGCCGCATTGATTCGGTCATGCTCCAATTCGCCGAGGTTTCAACGATTTCCCGACCCAAACCACGATTGATCGTTAGTAAAAATATTCCCAGTAGCCCTGCGCACCACAAGCCGAGCCAAAAGAGCGAAACAAGATAGTGCGCAAGCGGCCAAATGTCTTTTCCGTGTTGAAACGACTCAATGAAAAAATTGTACGCCGGACGCAATAAAATGAACACCAACATTCCGCCGAGCAGTGTTTCGTAAAGAATTCGATTCGTCCGCGTATCGTACTTGACCGTTAATCGCTCGCAAATCGATTGCATTTCCGTCGAGATCACCTGCATGAACAAATCGCCGGCTTTCTCCGTTTCCTTTAAGGTCTCCTCAAGCGACTGCGGTGGGATTTTTGCGTCCCGGGCAAAACCGCCGAGAACGATGAGCGATTCCCGAATCGTGCTTTCGTTCCAGTATTCCGGGAGCGAAATCTGGTCCTTGTGTTTTTGCGACGTTTGCCAACGCCGGAGTGCCCGAACCCCTTGGACGGTTCCGAGTGCGGCCAGCTGCGGAATCGACCTTGCTCGGGCCAGAGCCATCCCCATCACGATCGATCCGAGTTGCCGGTACAACCGAAGCACGACGGGAAACGGGGTATAACCCCAACGATTCGTGAGGCTGTCAATCAAACGGTTTTCCCAAAGTTTACGGTCTTGGACCAATTCCTGCCGCACTTTTTCCCCCAGGTCCAGGCTAAGCTCCTGCCGCTTTTCCGCGATTTTCTCCTGAAGCAATTCAACCCGGTTCCAGTTGCGTTCGACTTCTTCGCGGCAACACGCAATTGTTTCTCCCGCCAGATCGAAGTAGTTCGCCTGTCGGATTTTTACGGAATGTTCTTCATTCATATCTCGTGTCAAAAGCCGATGCAGTTTGGCGAAATCGCCCGTGAGTTCTTTCCCTTCCAGCTGGTTCGCAAGGGCGGTCTGGGAATCGACCAGATAAATCGTGCCCGGTTCGTATTTTTCTTGCAACGTCTTGCGCCAATCGTCGCGGATATCAACGTCGCGGTCGGCGTGGGTTTGCACAAAAATCAAGCGTGCTCCCGGTGCGGCGTCGGCAAGTTCGTCGGCGACTTTGCGGCTGCGGTATTTTTGCTGCGTTCCGGTAACGACGAGAATATCGCAAAGCGGAAGCACGTTTCGCAACCGGGCAAGATTCGAAAGGCGTCGGTTTTCGTCTTCCGTCGTGTCCGGGTCGGGACAATCGATCAGCACCATTCGGTTCAATGCAGGCAAATCGTGTTTTTCAACGGTCAGATCGGAAACATCGATTCCCCAGTCCGCCGGGTTGATTTCCGGACGACAAACGAGGATCGGCTGGTCGGTTGTCGGACGCTGTTTTCCTTCCCGGACGATCCGTTCACCGAGCAGAGCGTTGACGAGTGTACTTTTTCCGGTCCCGGTCCCGCCGAGAAACGCAACGATCAGCGGCATTCCAATCCGACGCTGTATTGCGGCGGTTCGAGCCGTGAACTGTTCGATCCAATTCCGGCAATTGCGTGCGGGTTCCCAGTTGGGAAGCGACGCCGATAAACTCTGCAAACGATCCCCGATTGATTCCGACTCCGACCAGGATTGCGTGAAATTGTGCATGGAAAATGAATGGTTCAGTAATCTGTATTCTGTCCCCGACCCCCCAATATACCATGAAATCGGTTTGGTATCCAGTGTTTTCATCAGGGCCGCAACTCGAAATTCTCTTCCGGGCAAAACTTGAGGAAAAATTGAAAAAAAATCGGTTTTCGCCTTGCCGTGAATCGCGTTTTTCGTTATTGTCCCGTGATTTTATTTTACCATACTCCGCTTGCGGTGCGAAATACCGGGACGAATAACGATGAAACCCTCGAAAAAACAGGTCTTTTTAACCGGTCTGCTCATTTTCCTGACGATTTTGAGTGCCTGGGCTTGGGACGAATCCTTTGTTGATCCGCAAAATCAGGAATTTCAGGGGTTCGTCGATGCGCCCAACGGTTTTGAACCGGCCATCCCTTATCCGGGCTACGGGTTTAACGATCCCGCTGTCAACTATCAGGACATACCGGCCCCGCTCGAGCCGACGCATTTTGATCCGTACCTCCCTGCGCAACAACCGTCTGAGGTTTATCCGCCGCAATTTTCCGATTCCCGATTGCGGGAAATACAACAATCCGGGCAACCGCAGCAAGCGGCTCCGCAACAATATCTTCCGCCTCAACCGCCGTCGTTTGCTCCGCAGCAAAACCCGCAATCGCTCGGCGGGGCAGACGGGCCGCAGCTCAACTACAGCGGAACCGATCAAAGTCAAATGATTCTCGATGTTCGCGTCGTCGGATACGGACAGATTCCGCTCGAAAAAATACGGCAAAAGGTGAAATCGCGTCCGGGCCGTCCTTACAGCGAACTCCAAGTTGAAGAAGACAAGCGGGCTTTGACGCAGACCGGTTGGTTCATCGATGTCAAACCGAACACCTACCAAGCGAAAGAAGGGGTTACAATCATCTTTGAATTGATGGAGCGGCCGCTGATTCACTACGTCAAGTTCGTCGGAAACAAGACCTACAAGAAATCCAAACTTCTCGAAGAATCGATGATCGCTCCCGGCGATGCGCTTGATCCGATGGCCGTCAATCAGGCAAAGACGCGGATCGAAGATTTCTACAAACAGGGCGGACATAATAAAATTCACGTCGAAATCCTCTGCGGCGACCGTTTGACGGATCGCGGAGCCGTCTTCCTCATCAGCGAAGGACGCAAACAGCGGATCGACCGGGTGCAGTTCATCGGCTGCAACTCCGCGATTTCCGGGGCAAGGTTGAAAACGCAAATCAAATCGAAACCGGGAATTCTGTATATGATCGGCGGGGAGTTTACCCGTGAACAGCTCGACCAAGACGTGGAAAAACTGACCGAATACTACCGGAATCTCGGTTACTTTTTTGCCAAGATCGACCGTGATTTCGTCGAAGGACGCGGATACCTCGGTTTCGGGGCCGAAGATTGCTGGGTTACAGTCCGCTTCATCGTCGAAGAAGGGCCGCGATGCAAGGTTTCCCGCTTGAACATCACCGGCAACCAGGTTTTCTCCCGGCAGGAAATTCTCGAATCGATGAAGAAAATCCGGGTTGGTGAATACTACAACCAGGATGGTCTTGACGGGGATATTAAGAAAATCAAGGACCTTTACGGTCGCAAGGGGCGGGTTTTCACCGAAGTCGATTACGATTTTGTCGTCGACGCTCCGAATCCGAGAACCGGCGTCGTCGAATTGACGCTTGCGATTCGGGAATCGAAACCTGCCCGATACGGCGATGTAACCGTCGATATTTACGATGTCAACGGCGGCAATGATCCGTACACGAAAACAAAGGTGGTCCATAACCGTACACCGAAGGTTCGGCCCGGTGCTCTTATCGACACGAAAGAAATTCGTGACGCCGAACGCCGCCTGAAATACTCGCAGCTCTTCAATTCCAACCCGATGCAAGGGTACCTGCCGGAAGTCATTTTCGAGGTGGATGAGGAAAAACGGAACGAACTGTTTGAAGACGCTCCGGTTGCGACCGGCGAATTTGGTATCACACGCGGTCAAACACAACCGACGCAATTTCCCATGCCGGTTGCTCCGCATTTGAAACCGGTCAACCCGAACGAGCAGCAGATTCAATCGATTCTCCGGGACGAAGTGAAGCAGATGGATCAGCTTCTTGACCGCACAATGGAGCGGGACGAGCAAATCCTTCAGCAAAAACAACAGCAAAAACAAGAACAAAACATCAAAGGGGCACGTCCGAAGTTTACGCAAAACGAGCAGGAAAAACCGATGCTCATTCTCGGACAAACCCGTACGGTTCCCACCGTGCCGACGGCGACGACAAGTCCCGGCCTGTCCAGTGGTGTTACGTCGGGTCTCGGACAGCAGAGTGTTACGCCGGTCGCCACAAATACGACCAGCAACACGCAAAGCGGCGTCCAACCGTTCGAGGCTCCCCGTGAAAACACGCCTTACGGTTCCGTAACGAGCAATTATCCCCAGGCAACGCCGGCGACAAATTCCAACGGCGTCTCCCCTTACGCTCCGGTAACTTCGACCGGTCCGTTTGGAAGTTCGACTTACGACGTCAACGCACCGCAGGCACCGGCCCCTTCCGTCTATGATTCACAGTTTGCGTACAATAACACCAACAATCGGGGCCTGCTTGCTCCGCCGCAGCCGTATATTCCGGGACACAACAATCCGTCAACGCAAGCTGGCGGGCTTCTCGGACCGGTCTTTCCCGGTTCAGCGGGTCTGGATCACCAAAACACCGTATTTCTCAATCCGAAACCGGGACCGATTATGACCGTTCCGGCAAAAATTCGCGTTCAGGAAACGATGACCGGGCAATTCCGGGCAAGCGTCGGCGTCAACTCGGACTCCGGCCTTGTTGCGAATTTTCTGTACAAAGAGGACAACTTCAACTGGCGTCGTCCGCCGCGCAATCCGTTTCGTCTGGAAGATTGGCGCAACGCTTTTCGCGGAGCCGCCGAACGGTTCAAGATCGACGCCTCGCCGGGAACGCGGTATCAGCGTTACGAAGTCGCCTGGGAGAATCCACATTTCAGGGACACGAATTGGTCGCTTGGCCTGAGCGGGTTTTATTACACGCGGTATTACTCCGAGTGGCGTGAAAACCGCGTCGGCGGAACGGTGTCACTCGGATACCTTTTGACGCCGGACCTTTCATTCAATACGTACTACAAGGGGGAGAGCGTCCGGATTTACGATCCGATTACGACGACGGTCGAGGACTTGAATCGCGTCCTGGGAACGAATGCACTCCACACGTTCGGGATTCGTCTGACCCATAATACCCGGGATAATGAGTTTTTGGCAACGGAAGGGCACCTGCTTTCGCTCACGGCGGAACAGGTCGTCGGCACGTTCCAATATCCGCGTTTGGGGGCCGACCTGAGACAATACTTCATGCTGCATGAACGGCCGGACTCTTCGGGTCGCTGGGTACTGGGTTTCCGCAGTGCGGCAAGCTGGACGGACATCGACACGCCGATTTTCGAACGTTATTACGCCGGCGGTTTCACGACGCTTCGCGGTTTCGATTTCCGTGGGGTGTCACCGCGAGAGGACTGGATGGCCGTCGGCGGTAACTTCGAGTTCTACAACTCGGCGGAACTCTTGTTCCCGATCACGGCGGACGACATGATTCGTGGTGTCGTGTTCGTCGATACCGGTTGCGTGCAATCGCGGATCGACGAATGGGACCAGAAATACCGCATCGCTCCGGGATTCGGCGTGAGAATCACCATCCCGTTCATGGGACCGGCTCCGATTGCGTTCGACTTTGCGTTCCCGATCACGAAAGACCCGTCCGACGTGACGAATATGTTTAGCTTCTACGTTGGGTTCATGCGGTAAAATCTAAAATGAGAAATGAGAAATGAGAAATGAGGTTCTGCCGTCTGCCGTCTGCTGTCTGCCGACTGCTCTGTTTCTGTTTTGCGCAACGCTTTTCGGCCAGATTTATCCTCCCGCTGCTGTTTCCGTTACGGAAAACCGTGAAAATCCGGTCGGGCTGATGCGGCTTCACCTCGCCTGGGGTTGGGGAACGCAGACCGCCTGGAACGGCACCGTTTCTCTGACGGAAGGGACCATCGCTTCGCCGGTTCCGCTCGGTGATTCCACGGAGACGCCGGGCACGTTTTACGTCGTGGGGGGCGAACTCCGTTTGAAGCAAAACGAATCGAACCGATGGAGCGGATTTCAATGGACCGCTTGCGCTCCAATCACGGCGTCGGTTCAAATACGGTTACAAAATTCCACGACAAACGAATGGTACGAAAAGGAAATTCCCCTTGCGGAGCTTGTCGGGGAAACGTTTGAGCAACCGATGGATTCCCAGGGAAACCGCCTGGTTCTCCGGCGTGTCGGCGGTGATGAACTTGCAGTTGTTCCCCGGCACGATTCGCTCGTGTTCGGACCGGGCGAATTGCTTTCGTTCGATTTGTACCCGCGATTTGTGTCTGCGGAATTTGACGGCACGCAATACGTCGAATTATCCCTTTGCCAGGCAAGAACGGAGGAAAAAATACCGTACACTCAGCAGATTATCCCGATCACCGCAAATGCCAGTGATTATTGTACGCCTGTTTCCGTCCGGCTCCCTCATAAGTCGGGTGTGTACGATATCGTCCTCGCCCTGAAACGGAAAGCATCGGAAGACTCGAAAATCGCACGGCGGACCGTCCAGGTCGTCGTGGTCGATTCGGTGAACCATTGGACGACGTCGATTCGGGAACCCGGCAACCTCTCGGCACTGAAAACGGAAGAGGTGTTCACGCTCGACGGTTCCGATCCACAATGGAGTCATGGGAAAATTTCAGCCCGCGAAACGCCGTATGGAACGCTTACGACGCTTGCCGACGCTTCCGATTGGGTGATGTATTCGATTCCGATAAGGCAGGTCAACGAGCCGCATGTTTTGGAGGTCGAGTATCTTTCGACCGATTCGCAATCGCTTGGTATCAGTATTCTGGAACGCTCCGAAAACGGCGGACTTGATCCGGTTTCGATTGACAGCGGCGTTGATCGGGCCGACGAAATCACCGACAGCACGACGGCGGAGCGGATATTAACGCACAGAATTCTCTTTTGGCCGAAAACGCCGTCGCCGCTGGTGCTTTTGAGCAATCAACAGGAACGTCGGGTGGCGGCGTTCGGCAAAATCCGGCTCTATCAGGCAACCGGTTCGTTTCCCAAAGCGTTTACGGAAAATTCCGGTCGGCTTTTCGCGGCGTATTTGCATCGTCCGACCTTTGCGGAAAATTTCGGTGCAACCCGAAAAACCGGTGAGGACTCAACCGATTGGGTCACGTTTTTCGAGGGTGTCAACCGGTTTTCCGACTACCTGCAAAGCGTCGGATACAATGGAGCGATGATTTCCGTTTGTGCCGATGGGAGCACGATTTATCCCGGCGAAACCGTTGCGTCGACGCCGAAATTCGACTCCGGCGTCCTGCTTGCCGACGGAGAAGACCCGATTCGCAAGGATGTTGTGGAACTGGTCGCAAGGGTTTTCGACCGCGAAAAACTGACGCTCCTCCCCGCAATTGATTTCAACGCCCCGATCCCACGCCTGGAAGAACATATCCGACAAGCCCGATCCGATCAGGAAACACCAGCTCAATTCGCAGGCCGAAGCGGATACTATTGGGTCGGTCCGAACGGGAACACCATTACTCAAACCCGCAAGGATTCCCCGGGAGGTCTTCCGTACTACAATCTGCTGCATCCGGCGGTTCAAGAGGAAATGCTCAACACCGTGCTGGAGATTTTGGTTCGATACGGAAATCATTCGTCGCTGGGCGGAATTGCCGTACAATTATCTGCCGACGGTTTTGCACAGCTCCCGGAGGAATGTTGGGGAATGGACGATTTTACGATTGCCTTGTTCCAGGAAGAAACGCAAATCCGAATTCCGGTTAGCGCAACGGAAAACCGGTTTGCCGAGCGGTACGAATACATTCGAACCCGTTGTTTGGAAAGCTGGATTCGTTGGCGGGCCAAAAAAGTCGCCGCCTTTTACCGGAAAATGTGCCAAATGATCGTTCATTTCCGGCCTGACGCCAGGTTGTACCTTTCCGGTGCGACGCTTTTGGACGGCGAACACACGCAAAACGCTTTTTATCCGGTGCTTTCGAGGAAACCGGACACCATGCAAACGCTTCTCGTTCTCGGATTCGACCTTGATGCGTTGAAGAAAGAACGTTCGCTCGTGTTTTTGCGTCCCTGGAGAACTTCGTTTTCCGGTCAACCGGCAACCGTTGCCGCGCAAATGGAAATGGAGCAGGCGGAATTGTTCGCCCCGCTTTATCGTAACGAAAACGGGGCCGCCGCGATTTTTTACAATCACAATAATGCGGTGCGCCTCCCGTTCTTTGAGCAAAACGGTCCGACTCAACCGGCGGAAAATCGTTTCACCCCGCAGTTTACCTTCCAGACGGTTCCTTCGGCGGAGCAAAACCGTAAACGCTTTCTCCGGGAACTGGCGAAATCCGACATGCATACCTGTTTCGACGGCGGACAATTTCTTTCGCTCGGTCAGGAAGATTCGCTCGCCGATTTGATCGCCGTTTTTCGCCGTTTACCTGTGGTGCCGTTCCAAACTTACACTCCCAGGCGGCCTCTCGAAAACGCCGGGTACACGCCCCAAAACGTGACCAATTACGGGACGATCCAATTGGCGGCCGCAAATAATCCGGTGCAAACGACCGAACACTCCACAATGACACCACCGTATCCGGATTCGATTCAACCGCTCGTTGTTCGATACGCGCATACGGAAGGGGAAACCATTGCGTATATCGTCAACAACGCAGCGTTTCATGTGGAAGCGAAGATTACGTTTACGGCCAATTCCGAAACGAAATTAACCGAGTTGACAGGAAGGCGAGATATTCCGGATGCTGCCTGGGCGGGAAGACGTTTGACTTGGCGCGTCGTTTTGAAACCTTACGATCTTTTGGCGGTTCGGCTTTCGGATCCGGCAAGCGTTCCGGTAGACGTTGCCGTGAAATATTCGGACGAAATTTGCGGTCCCCAGGGCAAACTGCGGCAAGTGTTCGACACGTTAATCTACGCAATCGACCACCCGATTCCGTGGAGCGGCCCGGAAAATTCCGTCTTTGAAGCGGGGCCGGAAGGAGGAACGCAAATTCCCGGCTGGACCAAAATCGGCAATGAAACGTTCACCGCCAAAATCGACGGGGAACACAAAAAGTCGGGCAACGGCAGTTTGCAGATGATCGGTTTCGGCCCCTCCGGCGGCGTGGTAAGCAATTCGTTCCCCTCGCCGCAAACCGGACGATTATTTGTACACTTTTGGGTCGGGCTGGAGGAAGAAACGGAACGATGTCCGCTTCGTTTGGCCCTGACCGGTCGGGACCGGAATTCGCAAACACCGTTTTTGCGAACCGTGCCGTTGGAACAAATGGTGTCAAACGCTCTGGAGAATGTTGTGCCAATTGACGGCGTGCGCTGGTTTTCCGTTACGGTTCCGTTCACGCAATTACCGCTTAATTCGCTGGAAAACCTTGCGATTCGCCTGGATTTGACCGCCGAAGGGACCGTTTGGATCGATGAGATTCGCCTGGATTCCATCGCGTTCACCGAGTCGGAACGGATGGAGCTGTTGAAAATGATCAGCGTTGCAAGTTATCTTCCGACGAGCAATCGGGTTTCGGATTCCGTTGAGCTTTTGGAAGGATTTTGGGCACAATTGCTTTTGGAAAACAATATTGAAACACCTTCCCTTCTGGCGTCAGCCCGGCTTGCCGCTCCCCGTCCGCCGTACGCAGCGGAATATCGGGGGGGGGCAAGTAAAAAAGTGGAACCTCCGAAAAAACCGACGCCGCAAACCGAAAAATCCCCCTCCTTTTTCAGTCGGTTCAAGTTTTGGTAATCCGTACCTTTTTTACCATGTCAATAAATTGACTTGAACACGTCAACGAACCAGACCCAATCAGAGCCACGCACGGAGCAAGCGGTTTTCACGTTAGGAACAGTATAAAAAATAAGGGTGTAGCCGCGATTTTAGGTCGTTTTTCGTTCCGAAAACTGGGGTTACCGCAATTGCTCCGTGCGCGGCTCTGACTGTGCGCGGCTCTGATTGGGTTTTGGTTCGTATACACCCAAAGTAAGGGGGGGGTTATTTTTTGGTACAACCGTAATATCATGTATACTCCCAAATCTTGATGTTCCCCAATGAAAATGAAAAATTCCGTTTTTGTCTGTTTTTTCCTGCTTGCTTTCGCCGGTTCGGCGGCTTCCTGCAACGCTCAGGAGCTTGGGCCAAACGCAGGAAAACGGTTGATCCTCAAAACGCTCGCCGCCTATCCCCACGACAAAAACGCCTACACGCAAGGATTGATTTTTTACGACGGTTTTCTCTACGAAAGCACCGGCCAGTACGGCAAGTCGTCGTTGCGAAAAGTCGAAATCAAGACCGGAAAAGTTCTCCAAAGCACGGCCTTAAAATCCGATTTCTTCGGCGAAGGTTTGGAACGGGTCGGCGATTCCCTTTACCAGTTGACCTGGCAGGAAGGTCTTTGTTTCGTGTACGATTTGAAGACGTTCCAGTATCAAAAATCGTTTCAGTATCCCGGCGAAGGCTGGGGACTCGCTTACGATGGAACGCACCTGATCCTCAGCGACGGAACGCCGACGCTCCGGTTTTACGCTCCGGCGGATTTCACGTTTCAAAAACAAGCGGAGGTCGTCGAAATGGATTCGCAAAACCGACAGAAAAAAATTCGTAACTTGAACGAATTGGAAATGGTCGAAGGGGAACTTTGGGCGAACCGGTGGAAATCGGATCAAATCGTCCGAATCGACCCGAAAACCGGTCGCGTGATCGGTTGGGTCAACTGTGCCGCGTTTGTTCCGAAGGAATACCGGGAGGAACACCACACCGAATGCGTTCTTAACGGAATCGCGTATGATCAAGAGACCCGGACGTTGTACATTACCGGAAAAAACTGGCCGGTCCTGTATGAAATTCAAGTCAATTGGGAATAAATTGTCCCGCGTTTTTCAGCCATTTACACTTTGAACGGACATGTCCTCCACGCTTGATGAAAAAGCCCTCCTCCAACAGGGGATGGAGTTGATGAAAAAGAAAGAATTTCAACAGGCGGTTGAAGCGTTCGATAAAATGATCGACGCCAATCCGCATTTTATTGAAGCGTATTTTTGCCGGGGCAATGCGCTGGAGGCAATCGGGAAATACGATTTGGCGTTGGACAGTTACTCCAGTGTCCTGAAATACAATCCCAAAGAACCGGCCGTTTATTTCAACTGCGGTTGCGTCTATCGGAGGAAAAACGAGTCCGCCAAGGCAATTCAACAATACAACAAGGCGATCGAACTGAATCCGAATTATGCCAAAGCGTTCTACAATCGCGGTTTGGTTTATTTTTCGGACGGAAACATCGACAAGGCTTTCCGGGATTACGATAAGGCGATCAGTCTTGATCCCCAGGACCCCGACGCCTACGTCGCTCTTGGTTTGCTCTATATCGTAAAGAACGATCCGGACAAGGCGATTGAACTGTACGATAAAGCGATTGCAATCGATCCCAATCACCTCAAAGCGCACGGCAATCGCGGAAACGCATTGGAACAAAAAGGAAATCTGGAAGCCGCTCTCGAGGAATACGCCGAGGTCATCAAATGGAATTCCAGGGACTATAAAGCCTACATGAATCGCGGCTACGTTTATTGCCAGCAGGACAAGCATGAATTGGCTCTGGCCGATTATACCAGGGCGATTGAACTGTATCCGAAATACGCCAAGGCGTATGCTTGTCGGGGAAGCGTTTACGCAAAACTGAAAAACGCAAGAAAGGCTCTGGAAGATTACGAAGAGGCCATTCGACTTGCTCCGAAAGACACGGAACATTACATCAGTCGCGGGCAGGCAAAAAATTCACTGGGCGATCAGATCGGAGCAATTGAGGATTTTAAGGAAGTGATCCGGATGGACCCGAACAATACTTCCGCCTGGTTTAATCTTGGTTCCATTCACGGCAAGCTGGGAAACATTGAAGAATCGATCAACGATTATTCTGAAGTGATCCGGAGAGTTCCGAACAATGCTGCGGCGTACTGCTATCGTGGTGTTGCGTATACACGGCTGGGCAAGCTGGACGAAGCCTTGGCCGATTACGAAAAATCGATCCGATACGACCCGAGTTACTCAACGGCCTACTTCAATCGCGGACTGGTTTTTCGTATTCAGGGACAGTTGAAGCAAGCGATCTCAAGTTTTACGAGTGCGATCAAATTCAACCCGACCTATATTCCCGCTTACAAAAACCGGGCTGTAACGTGGAACATGATCGGCAACAAGGAAAACGCCGAGGCCGACCTGCAAACGATTGAGCAACTTACCAATCCCGGATCGGCCTCTGCCGCGCCGCAAAATAAAGAGTGAGAATCGTCGTTTCCAGGAGGATTGCAAAGTCGCTTTTTTCCTGGGAACGCAGGCTTCCAGCCTGCCAGTGAGTTCGTAGGTAACTGTCAAAAAATAATATGCCCAAAATTATGGGGTAAGCGTTTTTTCGACCGGGATTTCAAGGAATTGTGGGCGTTATAATCGTACAATGGGTATTTTAAATTTTGACAGTTTCTAGGCATTCTACCTGTGCAGGGCGGAGACCTCATTCCGCAACCTTCGCGCAGGCTGGAAGCCTGCGTTCCCAGGAACTTTGCAATCCTCCTGATCGTCGTTTCTTGACCGTTTGACATTCTTGCAAAAACGAATTATACTGCGCCGAACTCGTTTGCATTTTTCTCCCTTCTCATTTCTCAAAAACATGGACTGCAAAAAATCGGAAAATCTCAAAAATTGTACCTGCACTTACTTTGACTGTATATTTTAAATTCGTCGATGTAAGATGTTTTGTACACGTCGTTTATAGTTTTTTCGATGAAAGTGTTTTGCGGTCATGTTTCGTTGCATCCAACGGGTGGCGGTTTTCGCAACAACTTCCGGAGTGAAGGTC
>CAZNVM010000285.1:0-4981 GCA_964576215.1 uncultured Planctomycetaceae bacterium | reverse complement strand
AGTCGCTTTTTTCCTGGGAACGCAGGCTTCCAGCCTGCCAGTGAGTTCGTAGGCATCCTACCTGCGCAGTGAGGAGACTCCATTCCGCAACCTTCGCGCAGGCTGGAAGCCTGCGTTCCCAGGGACTTTGCAATCCTCCTGGGGAAAAATCGGAAAAATTTCGCCAAATTACCCGACGGGGCAAAAAATTGGGGTGAAGGAACCCAATCAGAGCCGCGCACGCAGTAAGCGGTGACCCCGGTGGTAACGTGAAAACCGCTTACTGCGTGCGCGGCTCTGATTGGGCGCGGCTCGTTGAGGTTCACGTAATCGATCAGACGCAACCGCCGAGACGTCGGTTGCCTACCTGCACCCCGTCGCAAATGGTGTTGTACAAAGGTTGTTTTTTGAAAAATTGCTCTTGACCGATTTCTTGTTTTTTCGTAAAAGCTAGACAAAATCGCCGCACAGGGTGCGCGGCTAAAATACGATTTCTTACAATCTTATACGATGACTCGATTTACGGCGATTGACGGCGTCTGCGTTTTTTTTCTGCTTCTGCTTGCGTCTTCCAACGTTACTGCGGCGCAGAAGTTTCCCTACACTGCCCAAATTACCGAAGGTGAAGCGATTGTCTACTCGTCTCCCGGAGCGGAACGATACGAAACGCAAAAACTCAAAGCGGGCGACAAGGTCGAAGTCTACCAAATCAATCCCGACGGTTGGTGTGCGATTCGCCCCCCCATCGGCAGTTTTTCCTGGATTTGCGGCCTCTACGTTGAGGCCGCGCTGGATAACATCGGCACAGTAACGGTCGATCAACTTTCGTCCCGAATCGGCAGTCAGTTCGGCGAAACCTGCAAAACGGTCCAAGTTCAACTCAAAAAAGGGGAACGGGTCGTCCTTTTGGAACGGGTCGAGACCCCAAGCAACACGGCGAGTCCCGTTTGGTACAAAATCGTTCCGCCGTCCGGCGAGTTTCGTTGGATTCATCACGATTCCATTTCCACGTTCTCCAAAACGGCCAAAACAAACGGCGGCGGACAAATTCGTCAGGTCTCTTACGAAGAACCGTTTGCCGGGTCTGGTTTCGAGGAAGCGGAAATCCTCGATTCCGAGCCGATGCCGTTTGCGGAGGAATCGTTTGACGCTGCTTTCTCCGAACTGGCGGAATCGGATCCGCTCGAAGCCCCGAATTCCGCAATGGTTCAGCGGCCTGCTCCCATCGGCGTCAATCCCCGAACGCTGCCGCAACGTCCGAATCCGATTTTCAACCCGACCGTCCACGATCCCCGCAGCGGTGTGATACAGCAACAGCCCGATCCGTATCAGCGTGCATTGGCGCAACTGAATCAGGAAATCCATGCGGCCATGAACCGTCCGACGGAAGATTGGATGTTCGAAACCATGATTCGGAAAGGCAGGATGTTGATCGAACGCGCTCCGACGGAATACGACCGAACCCGTGCAATGCAGATGGTACAGGTTCTCGAGCGAACGCGAAATATCCGAAAAATGAACGCTTTTCAAAGGGAACAGTCTTCGAATTTCAGCGGCAGCAAACTGACGCAATCGGTTTTGCGCAACAATACAAATCCGGGAACGGTCGCACCGGTGCAAAATACGCCGATGCTTCCGAATTTGGGTACGGTTCCTGCGACCAATCCAACGGTATCACCGGCGAATTACAGCACTCCGACGGCCCCCAATACGTCGCCGTTCAAGGCGGTGGGACGTTTGGGATGGTTCAGTCAGCGACCGGAAGGATTTCCGCCATACGCTTTAGTCAACGAGCAAGGTCAGATCGTTTCCTACGTGACGCCGCAACCGGACGTCGATTTAAAACCGTACATTAACAAGCATGTCGGAATTGACGGCACACCGGGCGTTTACATAAGCGGCGACAAGCGTGCTCCGCACATCGGTGCCGCAGCGGTGTTTCCGATCAATTAAGGGACGATCATCTTTTTTCCGCAGACGGGATGATCGACCAAATTGAAATTCGTCCGATAAATGGCCTGGAGCTGTGCTGCGTTCATCAAATTGCCCGGTGATCCGTCAAAAGCGATTCGTCCTTCAGCGATGGCGAGGATGTGCTCCGCTTCGAGAGCGGCCCGGTTGACGTCGTGCGTTACTTCAAGGATCGTCGTTTTCCGCTCCCGGTTGATTTGCCGCAGGTAACGGCAAATTTCGGACTGATGCTTGTAATCGAGAAACGTCGTCGGTTCGTCCAAGAGCATCAGGTCCGGCTGTTGGGCCAGTGCCGCCGCCAGGATCACTTTTTGCCGTTCCCCGCCGCTAAGCGTGTCGATTTTCCGCTCGGCGAAGTGCGCTACCTCCATAACCTCGAGCGACTCGTTTACGATCCGGCGGTCTTCGTCCGAAAGCGATGTGAGCGGATGCAGATGCGGATAACGTCCCATCTCCACAATTTGCCGGACCGTGAAGGGAAAAACCGTTGTAAGATTCTGCTGGACATAAGCAATTCGCCGGGCAAGCCGCTTGCGACCGATTTTTCGCACGGAAACGCCGTCGAAGGCGACGCTTCCGCCCCAATCGCTTAAAATGCGGAGGACGCAGCGCAGAAGCGTCGTTTTACCCGACCCGTTGGGACCGATAATCGCGGCGTATTCACCAGGCATCACGTCGAAAGAAATTTTTTCGAACAAGACCCGGGAACCGAACCGGTAACTCAAATCGCGGACCGATAAATGAGGTGTCATGGGGCAAGCGTTGTCGGGGTGGATTCCAGAATCATTTCAAGATACCCTTTTCGGACGCTTGCGCCGAGTAGCCCTTGAGCGATGAGCGTTTGGGCGAAGTGCAAAATCGCCGTTCGGGTTGCTTCGAGGGTCTCTTGGTCAGCGAGGGCCTCGATTTCCAGAAACTCGCTCGTCAACCCCCGTTCTTTCAAGGTCGGAAGCGAATCGAAGCAGAGATGATATTCCCGACCTTCGTGAGAATGTTTCGCCGTTTTTCGGAATTTGCGAACAACCTCCACCGGAAGGAACCCCAGAGCTTCCAAGAGACTTTGACAATCCTCGTGAGTTCCCGGAAGCAGGGGAAACTCAATTTCTTTGCGTGTTTTCGTGGCGGAATCGATTTTCGGCCCCTTGTAGGTCAAAAAACTTGTTCCCGAAGAACAACAACGGACCCGCAAACCCTCGTCCGTTTGGGCGAAATCACGGCAAGGATGCCGGTAATAGGTGTCGGTTTCTTCCTGGGCTTCGGACCACTCGAACTTGAGCGGTCCAAGCACCGGAAACTTCATTTCAACTTCGTAGATCATTTCGTCTTCACGGGCCACTTTTTGATGTTGCCGTTTTTGTCGCCGGTGTAGATGAACTTTCCGTCCGGGGAGAAGACGACGGCAGTCATTGCGTCGGTCGAGGAATCGGTCTGGGTCTGTACGATTTTCGCCCGGTTGATGTCCCAGAGCGTCAACTTTGCGTTCGGTCCGGACGTGCAAACGGCAATTCGCTTTTCTTGCGGCGAAAACGCAAACGCCGTGATGGCCTCATTCTGACGCAGCTCGTCGATTAAGCGTCCGGTTCGCACGTTCCACAGGCCGAGAACGCCGGTGCGATTGACCACCGCAAGCGTGGTGTCGTCCGGCGAGAAACAACATAGTTCACCGCTTGCAAAATGTTCAATGTCGATTTCGGACACTTTGGAAATTTCGCTCAGCGTCGGATTGGTCGAAAGACTCCAAATGTTGATTTGCTCTTTTCCCCGCGGTGTTTCCGCCGTCGTCGCTTCCCGAACGGCAATGAACTTGCCGGAGTCCGAAAAAGCCAAAACGCGGTCAATGTCGCCGAATTGGATCGGTTGCGATGTTTGCGTTTTGACGTTCAGGATGGCCCATTGGCCTTCCGGCGAAACGGTTGCGGCGTAATTTCCCCATTGGGAAAGGATTCGAACGGAATCCGAAACGGTGCGTGTCGTCGCTTCTTCCGGTCGGAGCGGAAATTCGGCCATGTTGATTTTCATCAGACCGTTTTGTTCTGCGACGAACAAGGTTTTTCCGTCGTAGGAAAATTCCGGTTTGAGAATTTTCAAATCGTTGACTCTTTTGGCACCGAGAAGCTGCGGAATATCCTGGTCGATGGTCCAGACCCGCAAAACGGGCGAACCTTTTACGGCCCCGGTTCCGGAATATCCGACCGCAAGGAACGTCCCGTCGCTGGAAACGTTCATCGATTCAATCTGGAGATTGTTCTCGTTGAGCGGAATGAGCGGTCGGGAATCTTTGAAACCTCTTGTTCCGTAAAAACCGACGCACCCCGTCCATAAGAGGCAACTGAGAAGTCCCGATAGAAATAATATCTTTTGATTCATTTTTAAACGCATCTTTGCCACCGTATCCTGTAGAACTGTGCCGGGCGTGAAGGATAGGAATTTTCCCCTTTTGCGTCAAGAGCAATTTTGAGATTCGCGGTCTATCTATAAATCAGAGCCATGCCCGCAGTAAGCGGTGCCCCCGGTGGTAACGTGAAAACCGCAATTGCTCCGTGCGCGGCTCTGATTGTTTGCGGTTCGTTGATGAGTTGTATGGTCTATTTGACTTTTCCGGCCCCGTAACCTATACTGCCAAGTTGGTGTTGCGAAGGTTTCTCCGGAGAATCGATCATGGACATTGCTGGTGGCTTGGTTTTTTTCCTGATTGTCTGCTTTTTGTGCCTTAGCGGACCAATCGCGTTTTTCTGGTCCTTTCGGCTTCAGAGACGGCTTGATGATCTGGCGGAACAGAACGCCAAGCTCGAGTCAACTTTGCAGCGACTCCGACAGGAGCCCCGAACGGAGCACCAAGAACAGCCCGCTCAACCGGTGCCGGTGCATCCCGCCGCTCCCGTACCGAATATACAGTCCGTCGACAAGTTTGTATCGAGACCGTCATTTCGCGATGCTCCATTCCGGCTTTTATTCATCTCCCCCAATAAAAGCCGGAATGAAGCGAAGCGAAATGACGGTAAAATCAGTAAAAATCGTAAACTTGTCGACG
>CAZNVM010000284.1:0-2412 GCA_964576215.1 uncultured Planctomycetaceae bacterium | reverse complement strand
ATCGAAATAGTACATCTGGAAATATCTGTCAAATTTGAACCTCACTTTCTCGGCCACAAAAACAGTTGTAAGTATTTGATACAAAAGCAGTTAGCTTCATTTTACTAAAAAACCACCCACAGATTTTGGTGAGGAGGCACAATTCAAAATGACGAATCTGGACATTGGCGTGCTCGAGACAAAAGCGGAAGAACTACAAGTAGCAACGGGTTCATTGTAGACTGAATCCGCCGGTTTTTCAATCGACTGCGAAAATCACCCCTTTGGGGGTTTCATCTTGCAAATCGCCCGTTTTGGCTTACAATGGCTCAAAAAAGAAGAGTTGGTTGCGGAATTGAATGAGCGGTTGACTCGATAAAACAAATCCGTGCGGCAACTTCATTTTCCATTTTCCATGTCCCTGCCGTCCCTTCGTCGCCGTGTTTTTGCCTGGTTTTCACGGAACAGCCGTGAACTTTCCTGGCGTGGGACCCGGAATCCGTACGAAATTCTGGTCAGCGAAATCATGCTTCAACAGACGACGGTAGCGGCGGTCGAAGGGTACTACCGGCGTTTTTTGCAGCGGTTTCCCAACGTGGAATCCCTTGCCGCAGCGGAACTTACTGAGGTGTACCGATATTGGGAGGGTCTCGGTTATTATCGCCGTGCCTCGCAGCTTCATCAGGCGGCTGGTGTCATCGCCGGCAAACATGGCGGCATCTTTCCGCAGACATTCGACGAAGTGTTGGCCCTGCCCGGCGTCGGACGGTACACCGCCGGAGCGGTTCTCTCCATTGCGTACGATCAACGATTGCCGATCCTCGAAGCGAACACGATCCGGCTCCACTGCCGACTGCTTGGTCTCACGACAAACCCGTTTGAAATGGAAACGAACAAACGGCTCTGGACGTTTGCCGAAGAGATTCTGCCGTACAAGAACGTCGGGCGTTTCAATCAGGCCCTCATGGACCTCGGCAGCCGCGTCTGCACGTTAAAGCAGCCGCAGTGCTTACGTGAGACGCCTTGCCCGCTCTTCGAGTGGTGTCAGGCTGCCCGACTTGGCTTGCAGCGGGAAATCCCGGTCCCGAAAGTGAAACCGAACGTTGAAGCCGTTACGGAAATCGCGGTGCTTGTTCGCAAGCGGGGCAGGATTTTGCTGGTGCAATATCCCGACGGCGTCCGCTGGGCGGGGCTATGGGATTTCCCGCGGTGCCGGGACGACGGTTTTGTTACAGAAACACTTGGTGAATTGACCGGTCGCCGTATTACGACCGGCCGGCAGATTGCCACACACAAACATACCGTAACGCGATTCAAAATCACGCTCCGGTTCGTCGAAGGGAAAGATTGCGGACCGCTGAGTGAACCGCAATACGCCGTCCGTTGGGTCACGCCGGAGGAATTGAACGCCTTGCCGATGAATTCCTCCGGGCGAAAACTTTTACGGTCAAATATAGTCGGCGAAAAGTTCGCGGCTGGGACGGGGAATCACGATTTCGCTGACCAGAAGCCCACGCTGCCGGACAGCGTCGGTCGCCGCTCGAACAGCTGCGGTCACGTCGGCAACCGAACCGGTCAGCAGTAGCAGCCCTTTGCCCCCCATCGCCATTGCCAAATGAAGCCGAAACAGCGTTACCCGGGCGGCTTTTCCGGCGTAATCAGCGGCGACCAGGGCACTGACGGCACTGAACGTTTCGACGATCCCCAACGCTCCGATTTCGTCGGGGGCAAGAACGACGGACTGTCCCAAAGCGGGAAAAACCCCTTCAAACGCATTGGCAACCGTCAGAAAATCCACGACGGCGTCTCCACCTGTCTGGATTGCGGTGCTCATACCCGCTTCCACATCGCTGACTCCGCCGCCGAACACGAACAGGTATTTTCCGCTACAGATCGTTCGGGCAATCAAAACATCGACCTTCGCGGCTTTCAAAACGTTGTCCTGAACTTGATAACCGACTCCGAGACTGGACAATTCGATTGCACCGACCGCTTTTCCTGAAGACATCTTCGTTTTTCCGTTGCTAGAGAAAGTTTGCGCAAAACCCCCCCCTCAAGATCGACAAAAAAGGAAAAATTCTCAAGAAAAAAAATTTTTTGCTCGTTTTCTGGCGTCATCCCGGGGCGAGTCCCGTCGCTAACGGGGGGCACGGTTCGCGGAAAACCGAGCACGTAAAAAAAACGCAAGTTTCGGCGGAATACCGCCTACACTTGCGGCTCTTTGAATCGCTCTCGCAATCTTCCGATTGCGTCTCTGTTTATCGGGAACTTGTCGACGGACTGCTTTGTGCCTTCAGTCCGTCGACAAGTTTACGATTTTTACTGATTTTACCGTCATTTCGCTTCGCTTCATTCCGGCTTTTATTGGGGGAGATGAATAAAAGCCGGAATGGAGCATCGCGAAATGACGGTCTCGATACAAACTTGTCGACG
>CAZNVM010000283.1:0-4010 GCA_964576215.1 uncultured Planctomycetaceae bacterium | reverse complement strand
CAGGAGGATTGCAAAGTCCCTGGGAACGCAGGCTTCCAGCCTGCGCGAAGGTTGCGGAATGAAGTCTCCGCCCCGCGCAGGTAGGATGCCTACGAACTCACTGGCAGGCTGGAAGCCTGCGTTCCCAGGAAAAAAGCGACTTTGCAATCCTCCGGCAAGGGAAATGGAAAGCGTATTCGTTTCCGTCGGGATTCGTGTTTCTGTGCCTCAACCTTCGATTATTCCTTCAACCAAACATGCACGATCCGCTGGACCGGCTGCGATTGTCGGAGGAATAACGTTTCAGAAACGCGGTCCAAAAAGACCGTGCCGCCGAAGGCCGTTTCAGTCCAGGAGTCCGGTTCAACCGTGTTTTTCAACATTGCAATCATTTCCTCCGCCGTCAATTCCGTCTGTTTCCGAAGTCGCGCTCCGTAATAGTGCGATTCCAAATTTCCGTACTCCGGAAGCAACGTGGCGTCACGAGTGAGGATTTCCACCGTATTCCAGTCCACGATCCGGTACGTTAATTCCGCCGAATCGACGGAATGAAGCAACTTCCGGATTGCTTCGCGGACCGTTCCTTTTTCGACGTGAACCGTTCCTTTGAGTTGTGCAAAAGGAACCTGGGCTTCGTTGAGCGTCCGGTGGTTCACGAGAAACCGCAATTTCAGGACCGGTTCCAAAATCCGGAAAACGTCCGCAAGTGGTGTCGGCGTCCCGTAGTGAAGTGTAAGCGGTTTGTCAAGCGTTTCTTCACAATACCGTTCCGGGAACAGTTCCCGCCGAATCCGCTCCGCCTCTTGCGGGGATTTTCCTGCCGTGGAAAGGAGCGGTATTTTTCTCGCACTGCGGACCATTTCGAAAAATCGCGTGATTTCCCGGTGGTTGATTGCCGTTTGGCGGACAATCAGGACGGTTCCGTCGGCGTCGAGTGATCCGGTCCCTCCCTCTCCCTGTGATTGCCAACCGGACGGAGCGATTAAGTGTGGTATCATCTCGACCAATTGCGGCGGCGAATCCTGCTGCAAAAGATCGGAAATATCGTAACGTTCCTCGTACAATACCGGATCAGCGGCGGCAATCGGGTAAATGAATATCTGCTCATGTTCGACCAGCATGGCCAACTGGTTTTGCGATAACAACACCGTAAGCAGTTCGCCGACCGTCGATTCACCAAAATCGAGCTTGAGTGGTCTGTCGAGCGAAATTCCGAACAGTCTCATGCCGGGTACGTCCCACGTCAAAGGAACGCCGGCGTAATCGGCCAGCGTCGTTGCGGCGTCGAATAATGTCGTTCGCTCCGCTTTCAAACCGGCAATCGGAAGCTCCAACCGCTCCGAAACGTCAACGATAACCCGGTCCCGAATCGGTTGCGGCGCAAGCGGCGGTTCCGGTTCAAGCGGCGGCAAGTCCATCGGTTCTTCGTCAATGGTTTCTTCAACCGCCTCGTCTTCCTCTTCCTTTTCGAAAACCAAGTCTGCTTCCAGTTCTTCTTCAGGAGCGTCCGGTTCGTTGATTTCCGGTTCCAGCGTGTCTTCCGGAACTTCCGGTTCGGAAAACTTTTCCGGCGGTTCGACGATCACTTGCGGTGGTTGCGGCGGCTGGTGTTTGGATGGTTCTGAACGGAACAAAATCGCAACATAGAGAACGGCAAGCAGAAAAACGATGGAAAGCAGTATGACCGACAAAATGATCCGCGTACTTTTTTCCGAAGCGTGTCGCGGTCTCTTCTGGATAAGCGGCTGTGGTTCCTCGGGCAAGTGGTCTACAAAATCGCTTACAACGGACGGTGGATCGCTGACGGTGGGCGGCTGACGACTAACGGCTGACGGCAGACTACCGGTGTCTTTCTCAGGTTCCTGGTTTGGAACTTGGACCATACTCCCGCATTTGGGACAAGCGAGCAAGTGTCCCAAAAGCGCAGGACTGCGAACCGCGAGCTTCGCTTCGCAAGTCGTGCAACGGATGTGAAAGGGAGTGAAAGTCATACGAAAAATGAGAAATGTCTGAACCGGGATTTTCACAAGATTTTCAAGATGAACAGGATTGAATAAAAACAATCCAGGCAATCATGTAAATCTTGTGAAAATCCTGGTTCAAGACTCCATAATTTCAATCCAGCGGAAATTCCAGTTCCACTGCTTGTTTTTGGTACAGGGGAAGGTGCCGATAGTATACCTCCAGAATCATAATCGCAAGGCTCGTTGTGTAAAGCCGTCCGCCGATATCGTTCCAGGGACCGTCGAAATACCAGCTTCCCCGTTCATGGCCGTCAAGGCTTTGCCGGGCAATCAACGGGTCGCGCAGTTCCCGATTCCATTGTTTCCAGGTTTCTCCACCGTAATGGTGCATCACTTGGGTCGCATAATAATTGTAGTAAAGATTGTTCCGTTCCGGTCCTTTGGCGGCCATGTATTCGACACCGCGAATGAGCGAAGGGTGATCCACGTCCCAACCCATGTGCATTTGGCTCAACAAACCAATCGCACTCGTCGCTCGCCGGAATTCCTCCCAAGGACGTTCATTATTCTGATCGCGGGTGTCCAGGTAAAGATCACGGCTGGATTTGTAACCGTACATTGCCCCCCGGTCAATGCTAACGACCGAATCCAAAAAGCGTTGGGCCTTGAAGAAAACCTCGTTTGGAACATGAGCACCTCCCATTTGTCCGCTTTTGAGGGCCAGAATTTGCCAGCCGAAAACGGAGGTGTTGCCACCATTGGGATCACGCGGTTGATACCGCCAGCCGCCGTCGGACGGAATTTGGGCGTAACAGATGAAATCGACCGCTTGTTGGGCGGCTTCCTTGAGAACCGAATCCTGGGACATGGCCGCCGCTTCACAGATTACGATGGACACGATCCCCTGGTGGTACATTCCGCCGTCGGAAACGTCCATAAAATCCCGGCCTTGCTGCGGCCTGAGAACGCTGTTTTTCAGGAGAAATTTTAAGCCTTTATCGACAACCACACGATATTCCGCTTTTCCCTGTTTGTGCGTAATCCCGCAACCGAGAAACGGGAGCAGTGCGAGAGCCGTTGCGGAGTTTTGCGATTGATTCAGGCCGGGATTACCGCATTTTCCTTTGCAATTCGGGTGTTTGGTGAAATCGTAACTCCAACTTCCGTTCGGATTTTGGTGTGCCGCAAGCCACTCCAAACCGTACACGACCGATTTTTCGCTCCCTTCCGAGCCGCCGTACATGGCCAGCAAGGCTCCTTTGCCATCTCCTCGTCCGCCAAAGCCCGAACCATACGGGCCTCCACTTCCGCCAAACGAACCGGCACTTGGGTTCCCTGATTCTGATCGTTGCTGTGTCAACAGCGGCAACGCTCCCTCGTTGATTCCATTGTTTGGAGAAAAATTCGGCGTTTCCTGAACCGGACCGCCTCCTTGTGAAAGAGCGGAAAAATGCAAGTCATTGATGTTCAACTCGCTGGTTAAAATACCGGATGGGTCTCCCAATATCTCAAAACCGTCGGAATTTTCCGCCAAGCCGGGCTGAAAGATAAATTCTTGAAGGGCGCGAAACGGAATCGGCAAGTAGACGTGCATAAGAATCAGCATCAGAATTGCGTGAACGACAATGCTGACGAGATAACCGGGCAACACGGTCCAGCGTTTCAACCAGGATCGATTCGGAAGCAACATCAGCCGCGATTTCTCCTGCCTCGTTTGGGTGTGATGGGGAAACGTTTATCTGCATCGGACAATATCCTGCTTTATCTTACCCCAATCCCAAGTCGATAACAAGTTCGCCAATAATAATGGTAGCCGGGAACGGAGCGCAGCGCAGTGACCGGATTTCCCCGCGATTCGGTCCGGTCGCTTCACTTCGTTGCGCTCCCGGCTGCCATTCATCGCCTATTTGTTTGCGGCCCTGGCCTGTCAGTCCGTCGACAAGTTTACGATTTTTACTGATTTTACCGTCATTTCGCTTCGCTTCATTCCGGCTTTTATTGGGGGAGATGAATAAAAGCCGGAATGGAGCATCGCGAAATGACGGTCTCGATACAAACTTGTCGACG
>CAZNVM010000282.1:0-10488 GCA_964576215.1 uncultured Planctomycetaceae bacterium | reverse complement strand
GAAATTCTACAAATATTAAGCGTAACAATATTCATCAAAACACCACTTTTGACGCTTTTTTCACAGGATTTTACACTTTTTAATAACTACTATAACCCTAAACAGTTGCTATTGTTCGACTTATGATCGGACGCTAGTGATACAAATAGGGAAGTTTCCGATGGGGCCGTCGTTTCGCGATTACAATCCGTTGCAAATCGTGTTCGTTAAGCAGCCCCCGTTGGGGTATTTTATCGACTTTTATTTTGTTCGTCCCCGAAAATTTCCCCCTTTTTTCCCAAACGAGTTGACTTTTCCCCGTTTATGGGTTTAAATACCGTATGGTGGGACGATTTTCTCATTTCTCATTTCTCATTTCTCATTTCTCATTTTTATCATGACTTCTTTATCGCGGCGTGGTTATACACTTTTGGAAATTCTCATTGCCGTAACGCTGATGCTGATGATCATACTCGGCCTTACGCAGTTGTTCAGTTCCGTCGGAACGCAGATCAACAATACGCAAGCGGCGCTTAAATTGGCCGAAGAGCTTCGCGGCGTGAAAACCCGGCTGGAAAACGACCTGAAGATGGTTACGGCCGATTTGTCAAAGGCCCCGCCGATGAAAACCGGCATAAACCAGGGGTATTTTTGCATCATCGAAGGTATGGGGGCGGCGCATACGAATCAGCACCTTTTAACGAACAACTACGTAAAAAGTGAAGAGATTGCGTATACGCTGGATTCCGGTGATTTATTTGACAACACGGTCGGCGACATGGATGATGTTCTCATGTTCACCGCCCAAGCTCCAGAGGGACAGCCGTTTCGCGGCTTGGTTGGAAGTGCCGTTCGTGAATCGAACGCGGCGGAGGTCGTTTGGTTCTGTCGCGGGAACACACTGTACCGGAGAACGTTGCTCGTCGTGCCGGACTCGGAGTTTCAAAATATGCTTAATGGGGATCCAGGTACGACCCTGGTAATGAGACAGGGGGTAGGTCTTTATCAAAGAAATGACGTTTCTGCAAGGATCAATCCAGACACGGGCGAAGTCGTTGCAAATTCGCTGGAAGATTTGACACTGCGAGAAAATCGATTTGGACACGCATTAACCTGGGATCCTGTAACTGAAACCCGAAAGGATTACGAAAAATGGCGTCAGCAGGCGTTTCCGTTTAACATTCACAAAAGTTCCGCTGCTTATTACCTGCGGATGCCGACGATTCAGGAAACGGACGATCCTAATTGGGATGTTTCTAAATCGTTCGACGATAATCTGGTGAATTGCTTTTCCATTACCAAAGATACCGACAATTTTCCGGAACTTCTTTATAAAAGCAAAATTAGAAACCTTGTTGACACCACTGCTGCTGTAACGAAACCACTTCCCACTGATAATTGGAGTAGCTCTCTTCTCCCCGATAGTACTAATTCCAAGCCGTTTATCGATTACTGGGAAGACTCCTTTCCGTGGGACGATTTTCACTCTCCCGTTATAGGAGCCCGTTACGTCGAAGACGTGATTTTAACCAACGTCATTAGTTTCGACATTCAAGTCTGGGACGAGGATGCCGGGCGGTATGTTAATTTGGGTGAGGCAAACAACGTTGTTAATGGAGTATTGTGTTACAACGACAACACGCCTGCCGGACCGCTTGGGGGGCAGGGGAAATATGCTTTATCGGGCGGAAGTAACAAAATTCCGTTACCTTGCGTTTACGACACATGGAGCGAAGAATACGAGCGGGAAGGGTACGAGTGGCCCGACCAAGCCGGAACATTGACACCCACGAGAGGCCGCGATCAAATCGACAACA
Organism: uncultured Planctomycetaceae bacterium; assembly: GCA_964576215.1. Lineage (GTDB taxonomy): Bacteria > Planctomycetota > Planctomycetia > Pirellulales > Thermoguttaceae > JAVBSX01. The sequence goes on along the minus strand of CAZNVM010000282.1, from coordinate 8,692 downwards.
ACTACGTTAATGGTGTTTTAACTCCGAACGGTGTCATTGACGACATGGGCGAATGGACGGCCCCGCCGCCGTATGATGTTCCGCTTCTGGGCGTGAAGATCACGATTCGCGCCTTCGACCCACGCGGCAAAAACATCCGCGAAATGACGGTGATACACAGCTTTGCCAAATAGGGAATCGAAGTGAAGTTAGCGGCGGGACTTGTCCCGCGGTGGTAACGTGAAACACACATTGCTCCGTGCGCGGCTCTGATTGGGGCTGGTTCGTTGACGAGTATAGTCAAGAATGGGGAAAATGAACGGCAGTTACTCCGCCGGTTCTTCCTCTGTCGATTCGGTCTCGATTTTTTCCAGCCCTTGCTCTTCCTCCTCACTCTCCACTTGCGCCGGGAACAAGCCCTCCTGACCCGGCAACGTCGGGGCACTCAGGTCGTTGATTTCCGGGAACTCCGGCTCGTCCAAGTCTTCAAAATCCGTTCGCAAATCAATCGCACCGGTTTTGTCTTCGTTGTCGGCTTCCGATTTTTTCGGACGAATCAAATTCTCCCTGCCAAGATGAATCTTTTTGAACACGTCTTCCGAAATAATGTAAAACCAATCGGCAAACCGCTTGTTCAACTCGGCGGACTGCTTTTTGCCCGATTCAATCTGTTCGTCGTAAGCGTCCTGAAGCCTCGCGTTCGATTTCTCGATCTCTTCCCGTAATTTTTTCACTTCGGCAATCGCTTCTTCCCCCACTTCCCCCCCCTCACCCCCTTCGGTCGGAATTTCCGGGAGCGGTTCAAAGTTCGGCTTTTCAACCTGCGATTCGTCGAACTCGGTCATAATGAACAGAAACCGGTTGAGCGAAATAGACGAATCCTGAGCGTCGTTTTCCGATTCGGCTGTTCCCATTCCGGCGGGCGAACCGAACCGAAGCAGGGATTTCATGCCGTTTTTCATCGTAATGTGAATTTCGCCGTTGCTGGAATAAAGAGCGACTCCCGATGTTGTTCCGTTTTGCGCTTGTTCCTCGGCAAAGTAAAATCCCCGCCGTGCAAGAGCGTGAGCGATGTTCGGATCTTTGTCGATGGTCGCTTCGTCAAGCGGCTTGGATTCCCGGAGCGGGTTCGCCAAAAACGTCGGTTTGCGGCGAACGTCGACGATTTTCAGGTCGTCCACGGCGTTGACCATTGTTGACAACGTGTCGTCCGCAAGCTCCTCGTTGTCGTCAAGCGGCGTAGGGAGCAACCCTTCCCGGGACGCGAGCAGTTTCATTGATTCAAGCGTCCAACGTTGGCCGGGCGGGGCTTGATCGTCGTGCTTCAAAACGAACGATCCCCTGGGAGACCGGGTTCCCTGGTCAATATCGATGGAATAATCTTCGATATTGACGTGACGAATATCAAAAGAGTTGATTTTGAGTAGATTCTTTTCGATCCAGTCTTCGAACCGGGTGGACATGCCGCTCGTGGAAATTTTTGCGGTATAAACCGGGTGTTGATTCGGGACGCGGATGTACCTCAATTCCGGTTTTCCTTCGACTTCCCTGCCGATAATCAGTTGTGCGAGTTCCTTTTCCGCTTCGCCGAGACACACGACTTTCATTCCGGCCCCGCCCGACGCTGCTCCGTCGGAGGTTGGATCGACGACGCCGTACAAGGAGTGAACGTTCGTTGCGCCGGCATCCGACGCAGCAACGGAAAGAACCTGCAGGCCAATCAATGCGGAAGCAACCTGCCCCATTTGGTCTTTCGCGTCGGACGGATAGTTTTCGTGGGACGGAATCGTCCAGCTTCCTTCCGCGTCCGAGGCGATTTGAAACCGGTTCAAATCGCCGCCAGCTGAGTCGAGTTTTGCGATTTCGAGCGATTTGATTTCCAAAGGATCGGTAAATTTCTCGAACAACACTTTTCCGACCATCGCGTCCGGCGAATCGTTGAATGCCCGGGGCTGGAGAAAATAGGCGATTACGGTCAAAAAAAGAGCAACGGCAAGAAATATCGAAGTTTTCGAGGATTCTTTCATGGGTCTTGAAGATAACTGTGCGGATGATTGTGTCTAACCATACGAGGATAATTTTACCCCTTATTGAACATCGCGTCCAGTGGTCCGGCAATCGTGGGATCGGCTAAAAACGTACCGGTTTGGGCAGAGCCGGTAAAATCCGTTCGGCGAGCTTGATGTCCGACTTGGTCGTAATCTTTATGTTCATCGGGTTGCAAGGAACGATTTGGACTTTTTGACCGATTCGCTGTACCAATTGAGCATCGTCGGTCGCTTTGAAATCTCCCCGCTCGGCGCAGGCTTTTTCGAGCAGGTCTTTTCGAAAAACCTGCGGCGTTTGGGCTTCCCAAAGATATTCACGGGGAACGGTTTCCTCGATCCAATACGTTTCCATTCCTCCGATGTTTTCTTTTCGGGACCGCTTGATCGTTCCGGTGATCGGCGTTGCAAGAATTGCCGCTCCATGCTGAATTGCCGCCTCAAACACGTCGTCGATCCACAGTTCGCTGAGGCATGGTCGAGCGGCATCGTGGACCGCGACGAAATCGATCTCCCTTTTGACCTGTTTCAAACCGTTTTCGACCGAATGGAACCGCTCTTTTCCTCCATCGGCCAATTCGAGCTCCAAAAAAGCAACGTTCGCCCCGAATTTACGGAGAAACGCTTCTTTATCGTCCGGGTTGACGACGAGAATCACTTGTTTCACTTCCGGGCGTTTCAGAAAGCGTTCAGCACTGTGCATCCAAACGGGACGATTGTCGAGCAGAGCGAACGGTTTTTTCGTGAACGGATCGGAAAACCGCCGACTTTCCCCCGCCGCCATAATGAGGACCGCAAACGTTTTCATGGAACGCAAATGAGAAATGAGAAATGAGAAATGAGAAACCGATGTCCTGCGGGATTATATACCATACACCGTCAATAAATTGACATTTTGCTTGAACCCGTCAACGAACCAGCCCCAATCAGAGCCGCGCACGGAGTAAGCGGTTTTCACGTTACCTCTGTTGGGTTTACGGTTAGCGAAAAATGGCAACTGATTGGCACTGGATAGTATAACACGATGGGGCGGGGTCGACAAGTTGTAACTTTGGGATGAGACGCCAAGAGAACTGCATTGTTTAAAATAGATCGAAATTAAGCCCCCCCCCTGGGAACGCAGGCATCTTGCCTGCCCCCGGGTTCGCAGGCTTCCAGCCTGCCTCGCGCAGGCAAGATGCCTGCGTTCCCAGGGACTTTGCAGTTCTCTTGGGATGAGACGCACCCGGTAAAAATTAAGTTTTAACGTATTCTTGCAAAGAGAAAAAAGGGACCGTATAATTGGGGGAGGTCTATGGAGGTTTCCCGTTTTCGCTCTTCTCTCAGTCCCATGTCTATTTCCGTAGTTTGTCCCGGTTGTTTCAAGAGGTTCCAAGTCAGCGAACAATTCGCCGGCAAGAAGGGACCGTGCCCGAATTGTAAAACCATTATCGAGATTCCCAAAGAGCAAGTCATCGTTCATGCTCCTGACGAAATCGTCTCCGGGGGAAAAACGATCAAAAAACGCACGATCCTTACACCTCTTGCACGATTGAATATCGAGTATCAACTCAAAGACCTCCTTTTGGTTTCCGGCGGCTCACTCGCGGTTTTTCTTTTGGCGACCCTACTGGGACGTTTCGGCCTCGGTTCCAATGTTCTTGGTTTCCTCGGTTTGCTGTTGATTGCGTTTCCGTTGGTGTTTTTCGGGCAACGCCTGCTTAAAGACGCGGACGATCTCCTGTTCGTCGAAGTGTCCGCCGTTCTCCGCAAATGTGCAATTTGTAGCGGTGCTTACGTGTTTTTATGGGTCTGTTTCGAACTTTTGGCAAAATACATGGAAGTGGGCGGCGTTTTCATCGCAATTTACCTCGTCCCTTTTGCTCTGTTTTCCTTTTTTGTCGCACACATCGTGTTTGATTTCGATTTTGCCAAAGGGTTGTTTCATTATCTGGTTTTTTTCATTCCGGTCGTTCTCCTTCGCGGACTTCTGGGACTCCATTGGATTTGGGAAGCCTTTGAAAGAACAACCGGCGGTAGTTCACTCAATCCGCCCCCCTTTTAGCGTCCGACTTACCCGGTCGTTTTGTCTTTTTCCATTCGCAATTTCAGTGCACAAACCCTTTTGGTTTCTGTTCCCGAAGTACGCCGTCTTGGGTAAGAATTCGGATTGGAACGTTTTTCGCCGCAGTGATTTCGCCGATTTCGTACAACGGATTGTCCAGCGGTTGTTCCCGAAGGAGCGTTTCGGCGGTTTGCGGCGGAACGGTGAACAGTAATTCGAAATCCTCGCCGTCGTAAAGAGCATGTTCCAGCGGTGTCAAAGCGTCGTTCATTCGTCGGGCGTCGTCGGCAACCGGAATCGTCACCTCCCAAAGGATCGCTCCGCAACCGCTTTCGCAAACGAGCCGGGAAAGGTCGAGCGAAAGCCCGTCGCTGATATCCATTGCGGCATGAATGTCATAATGCGAATTCAGGAACAACGCTTCCCGGATGCGAGGCTCGAACGTAAACTGGTGTTGCAAAATACTACCGCCGAGCGGACCGGTTACGAAAATACGGTCGCCCGGTTTCGCCCCGTTTCTTCTCGTAACACCATGCTCGGTCGTTCGACCGATTGCCGTGATGGAAAGAACGAGTCCGCCGTCCCAAGTGTTCGTGTCGCCGCCAATGATCGCAACGTCGTATTGCCCGGCAAGCGTTCGGATTCCGTCAAAGAGCCTTTCACCCAATTCGAGCGGCGAAAGTGCTCCGACGGCGGTTTTCCGGTCGGTTTTGGAAAGTGTAACCGCAATCAAAATTGCGGTCGGCACGGCAGCCATCGCGGCCAGGTCGCTCAGATTGACCGCAAGGGCTTTGCGTCCGATCAATACGGGATCAACCTGTTCCAGGAGAAAATCAACCCCTTCGGTCAGCAGATCGACCGTGAGAACCGTTTCGTTTTCCGAAGCGGCCAAAAGCGCAGCATCGTCCCCGATCCCAAGAACCACATCGGGATGCGGCATTAAAGTTTGCAAGCGAAGCCGTTTGAGAAATTCAAGTTCCAAGATAGAGGATAGAGGATAGAGGATAGAGGAAGGAAAACGGTTTGCGAAGTGGCGTCATTATAGCGTTTCACGGTTTTCAGTCAAGCGATTTTTGGTCAGTTACAGTTTAATATCCTTAAACCGTTCGCTTTGCTCCGGGTGCAGAAGGCGAACGAGGTCAAGCAGCTTTTTCGCCTGTTCCCGATTGCCCAATTGAAAATGAAGCCAGATGATACTCTCTTTCGCCTTCCAATACAAAGTGTCCTCCGCTTCGGTTTTCGGCCGACCGACATTTTCGAAACGCTTTTCAACATCCCGCCAAAATTCCAAAGCGTCTTTCGGATCGGAAGAGGCAAGCAAGTCGCCGTACAGTTGGACAATTTCGGCGTCTTGAGGATTCTTTTTCCAGAGCTGCGCCGCCTTCTGCCGTGCTTCGTCCCCATATCCTTGAGCGGTCAGTGTTTGGATGTCCCCTATCGTTTTGATCCGTCCTTCAAATTCGGGACAGATTTCAAACGCTTCTTGAAACCGTCCTTCTTTTTCCAACAGTTGCGCCGCTTTTCGGGCAATTTCGCCCTGTTGCGGCGACGTTGGCCAGGTTTTCGTAAATTCGACAAGCCCGTCGATCAGATCGGCAACCGGCGCATCTTTGCCTGCGACCGATTTTTGAAGCATTTCCAATCCGAAAAGGTAAGCGGCGTCGGCTTGTTCCCGGTCGGACCATTTTTTTGCGGCGTCACGGAACCGCTTTTGCGCCGCTTGATCGTGTTCAAGCCGGATTTCCACCGAAGCGGCGGCAAGGGCAAACTGAAAAGCGGATGGTGCGTCGTTTGATTGCTCAGCGGCAACGGAAGCAAGATCGTAATATCGAATCGCGTCGTCAAACCGTTCCCGGTGATAAGCGTCTTCCGCAAGTTGGAGGTAAACGCCGAAATCCCTGGTCGTTTCACTTTTCGTACACTCCGCAACGAGCATTTGCGCCCGGCGGCTCCAGTACGGACCGTGAAGCTGTTCCATCCGTTTCGAAAACTCCAGAACTCGATTCAAAAGCGGTGCTCCCTGCATTTCGTCCGTTCGGCTTACAAGTTTCCATTGGCTCAGGTACGTTTCCAATCTTGCCAGATCGTAATCAGGATGGGGAATGGGCGGTTCGATTGCAGACCATTGAATTGCCTGGTCGATTTTTCCCTGGGCCAAAAAGAGCCGGATTCCCTCGGCAGCCGCTTGAACCCGTTCGGATTCTGATAATGTTTCTTTTTGTTGAAGCAGCAAGTCCAGCGTTTCTCCGGCGGCGTCAAGTTCATGGAGCAAGCGATGACACGCCGCCTTTTCCAAACGGCTTTGAACAATAATCGGATCGGTTCCGTTTAACACCGCAAGGGGTGTCAAGCCTTGTATCGCCCGCTGAAGAGCGTCGATTCGTTCGCCGCTTGTCCGTTCGAAACCGAGTGCAAGCGACCGCCGAACCATTGCCGTTTGGAAGTCGAGTAAAGCCGTCCGGTCCTCTATTTTACCGGCGGCGGTTTTACGGAGTTCTTCCAACCGTTCCCTTGCCCGATTGAGAAAGAAAATGGAACGTTTTTCTGTTACCGGGGAATTTTGAGCAGCGGCGGCGGTTTCCTCCAGCCGGTACAACTCTCCCAACTTCAAGTCGGAGAGTGCGAGTTGGTAGGGAAATTGAAATGAGTTCTCTTGCGTCTTCCATTGCCGTTCCCATTGTTCGATCTTGTGCAAAATCGGTTCCCGCTCCGCTGCGGGAAGCGAAATCGCAAACTGAGTCAAAACACGTACTTTTTCCGAAGCGAAAAAATCCGCTTGTTCTACGGTTCCCTTTGTTTTTTGCAACTCCGTTTCGCAAAAACGGAGGGCCGATTCGTACAGTCCCCGTTGTAAAAGACCATCGACGAATCGGAGCGTGAACGTTTGTTCCATCCCGCAGGAAAACGTGGAATGGAAAAAAAACAAAAAGGGAAAAAGCAACCTGAAAACCATAATGCTGCGAACGGGAGATTTTACATTTTTTGACGGACCGTTTGAACCCAATCCGGGTGGTCAAGATACCACAACAGCGTCTTGTTCATCCCGCTTTCAAAGGATTCCTGCGGTTTCCAGCCGAGTTCGGTTTCGATCTTGGTCGTGTCCATTGCGTATCGGCGATCATGACCGGGACGGTCCCGAACGTGAGTGATGAGCGAACGGACCGGTTTGTGCTTGATTTCCGGTCGATATTTCTCAAGAAGATCGCAAATCAGATGAACGACTTCGATGTTCGGCTTTTCCGTGTTTCCACCGATGTGATACGTTTCTCCAATGGTTCCCTTGTGTAACACCATGCGGATTGCCCTGCAGTGATCTTCCACGTAAAGCCAGTCACGAACCTGCATTCCGTCCCCATAAACCGGGAGCGGTTTACCTTCGAGGGCACTGACGATCATCAGCGGAATCAGCTTTTCCGGGAACTGGTACGGTCCGTAATTGTTCGAACAATTCGTGAGGAGCACCGGGAGTCCAAACGTGTGGTGATAAACGCGAACGAAATGGTCGCCGGCCGCTTTCGACGCGGAATACGGCGAACTTGGCAAGTAAGGGGCCGTTTCCTTGAATTTCCCGGTCGGGCCGAGCGAACCGTACACTTCGTCCGTGGAAACGTGAAGAAAACGGAACCGCTTTTTTTCCTCTTCCGTAAGCGTTTCGAAGTATTCTTTTGCGGCTTCGAGCAGTCGGAACGTACCGACGACGTTCGTCATGACGAACTCTTTCGGTTCATCGATGGAACGATCCACGTGCGATTCTGCGGCGAAATGGACGACGAAACGTGGTTTATGAGTGCGGAACACATGCCGCATCGCTTCGAGATTCTCAACGCCGGCATGAACGAAGGCGTAATGGGGATGGGACTCGACATCGGCGAGCGAAACAAGATGACCGGCGTACGTCAACGCATCGACATTGACCAAGGGGGCTGTTTCCCCGGCAATCCACTGCCGGACGAAGTTCACCCCGATAAAACCGGCTCCACCAGTCACGAGACAAGTTTCTAACATGACACTGAACCTGTGGAATGTCGCTTGCGCAAGGACGAATCACGCACGGAGAAGCGGTCTTCCGGCCCCTTATTTTTTCTTTGCGTTTTTTTTCGGCACCGGTGCTTCGGAAGCGGACTTCATTTTGAAAGGGGCGTTTTTCACTTGTTTGACCACAGTACCGCAACGCAGACACTGGGCACAAACTCGCATCGTTTGATGGGTCCCGTTGGCCGTTGTCACGCGGACCGATTGGAGGTTCGGCAAAAACGTTCGCCGGGAAATCCCAGTTACTTTCGTACCGACCCCGCCGAGGTACTTCGCTTTACCACGAGTCGTAATCGTATTGCCGACGCGGCGGCCTTTTCCACAAACTTCACACACTTTGGACATGAAACACTCCCTCTCCCGGTTTCTACCTTTACACAACGAGGACAACGACCTAAAAACGTAAGAAGCCTCAGTTTAGAGGAAATTTTTCGATCAACAAGGGGGATGGGTCAGTCCGTCGACAAGTTTACGATTTTTACTGATTTTACCGTCATTTCGCTTCGCTTCATTCCGGCTTTTATTGGGGGAGATGAATAAAAGCCGGAATGGAGCATCGCGAAATGACGGTCTCGATACAAACTTGTCGACG
>CAZNVM010000281.1:0-7948 GCA_964576215.1 uncultured Planctomycetaceae bacterium | reverse complement strand
TCCGAGCGTCACTTTGCGAAGTACGACTTTGTTTTCCGGGGTGAGCACAAACACGCCGGAACCGTTTCCATCCGTCACGACACTCGCCATGTCGACCGCCGGGAGCGGTGCCTTGAATTTTTCGGCGAGGCTGATCCGCGCATAACCGCCGGGCAAAAGTTGGCTCGACTTGTTTTCGCAAATCAAATAAACCGTGATTGTCCCGGTTTCCCGGTCGACCTGGTTGTCGACAAAATCGACTTTGAATTCCCCCTGATACGGAAGACCATCCGCCCGGAAGATTTCGATGCAAGCGTTCGCCCCTCCCTCGCAGTTGCCGTGGAAAAATCGCATGAAATCCATTTCGCTTAACGTGATTTTGATGGTAATCGGGTCGTATTGTACGATGGTCGCCAGAGTGCCGGAGGTCGGCGTGATATAGTTCCCTTCGCTAAATTTCTTGGCACCAATCCGACCGGTTAGCGGAGCGTATATTTTCGTGTAGGAGAGATCGTTTTGAGCCAAGGCAAGTCTCGCTTTGGCTTCCTCCAATTTCGCTTGTTGCAAATCGCGGGTTCGTTTGGCTTCGTCCAATTCCTGGGCACTGACGGTCAGGCTGGAGTGAAGCGTATTTTTCCGGTCCAACTCTCTTTGAGCCAAACCGACTTCTATCTCGATTTGCCGAACGACCGATTCGGCAACTTTGACGTTCACCGCGTAGATCGTGTCTTCGATCTCAAAAAGCAAGTCTCCTTTTTTGACGGTCGAGCCTTCCCGAAACGCAACCTTTTCCAGAAACCCGGAAATACGCGGCACAATGGCAACGGTCTCCTTGGTGGTCACGTTACCGACATAGAGTTTGGGTTGCGACGTGGTCAGGGTTTCAAGCATTTCAACCCGTACACTCGGAATACCTTTATTCGGTCCCTGTGCCTGAATATAAGAAGCAAATAAAAGAAACGCGATGAGACTCAAACAAAAAAAGCGACGATCAATGGTCATGGAATTACAGGTTAAGACCGCGTTAAATTACAAACGGTAAACAAACGATGACTTTCAGCCACAGAAAACACGGAATTTCACGGAAATAGTTCAAAAAGAACCCAAAAAAATTTTCCAGGATATTTTTTGTTATTCTTACTCGAATTCCGTGCTTTTCCGTGTTTTCCGTGGCAAATGAGTTCCCGTTGTTTACAATTTGAGTAAATTACAAACGGTAAACAAACGGATGCTCAAACCCCGGTTATAGTCCACATCCGGCCCGACGTCAAGATTCCTCCTTCCCTTGATTTTGTTGCGATTTTGTTTACAGTTAAGCCATCGCCGAAAGTCTGATGCGAACGACCGATGGTGTCGGGGATGCCGCCAGTGCCATGCTCCCCCATTGGCCGGACGGGCTGAGAATCCTCGAACGATACAACAAAGCGATCCGGGAATGTGCCGAGCGGCACGATTTTGTGGAACATGTTCCCTTCCATGCCGCTTTCCTTGGGCATGGAACGCATTGTACCCAATTCTGGCGCAAAAATTACCACCGTAACGATCCTTCGTATTGGTTCAGCTCGAACCTTGAGGATCCAAACATCCGCGGCTTCGACGCCATCCGCCGGGTTTTCCTCCTGAAAATCTGCGAAGTCCAGGAAGCGTATGCGGTGTTTCAATAATGAATACGGCGGCTTATTTGAGGCGTTTGATTTCGGCCAACGAAAGGCCGGTCGCTCTTGAAATCACAGCTGGATCAAGACCTTCGTTTTTCAAATTCAAGGCGATTTCGGCAGACTTTTTTGCTTCTCCCCTCGCTTCTCCCCTCGCTTCTCCTAGTGCTAAACCGTCCGCAGTTGCCTTTTCAATGGTGGAGAGATACGACCAGTAGATGTGTAAGTCACGCTCGTACCGGTCTCGCTCCTGTTCCGGCATCGCGGCGAGTTCTGCTGTGTGGAAGGCTTTTTTGAAGACCTTTTCCTTCTTCAGAATGGCGGGAATATGGTTCAAGTCAGGCAGGTTTTTTAAAAAGTACAGCCACTTCTCCTGGCGAGTCACCAGCTCCGATTCCGTTTTGGTAAAAAGCGGCATTTGAATGTAAGTCATCTTGAGCTTGTCATAGAACAACTTACCGTTTTGGTCCTTGAGCGAGACTTCGCGAATCAACAGTGGCTCCGGATCGTTTTTGTCGTAAATGAAGTCAAGTATGCCAATGAAATAGACGGTTTTGAGATTGAAATTCCACTTCCCTTTCTTGCCTTGGGCACGGATCGGGTGTGTAACACAAAAGAGCGATCTGTCCTTGAAATAGGACTCTTCTGCTTTTTGCATTTCGACGATAAATTTTTCCTGCTTGTCGTTTTCGCAGTAGATGTCGAAGATGGACCTTCGGTCGCTTGGGGATGGCCCCAGTTGTTCCTTGTCCTGGAATTCCAGGGTCTTGATCTGGTGCTTTTCCGGCAAAAAGGTGTTCAGGAAGTCGATCAGCAGGTCCGCATTTCCTTCCTCGCCGAACAGCTTCTTGAACCCGAAGTCGGTGTAGGGATTGATGTATTTTGACATAGCAGGTGTCTCCTTTTTTCTTTTCATTGTAATAAAAGTTTCCGAAAAAACAATAACCTCATTTTTCTCCGGCAAGAGAACTGCATTGTTTAAAATAGATCGAAATTAAGGCCCCCCCTGGGAACGCAGGCATCTTGCCTGCCCCCGGGTCCGCAGGCTTCCAGCCTGCCTCGCGCAGGCAAGATGCCTGCGTTCCCAGGGACTTTGCAGTTCTCTTGTTTTCTTCAGCAGGAGGATTGCAAAGTCCCTTGATTTTGTTGTCATTTCGTTTACAGTTAAGTGACATCATTTTCAATATCGTCGCTAATTGTTTTCGTTCCGTTTCCCAGGGTATTATTACGAGTATTGCAAGAGTAACCTCGGTGGTCTTTATATTCTTTACGACTTGGAGAATGGGCGTTGTTATATGGAATGGAATAGTCACTGAAAAATCAAAATCATCAACTTCAACTTAACTTTTAACTTTCTACCACCCATGCGATCAGAAACCATCAAAACCGGCGATTCCCGTGCTCCTCACCGTAGTTTGCTTCGTGCTTGCGGCGTGGGCGAAGCGGATTTCAAGAAACCGTTCATCGCCATCGTCAGTTCCCACGTCGATATTGTACCGGGCCACGTTCATTTAGGGGACGTCGCCGAAGTCGTCAAGCAAGCCGTCATCGAAGCAGGCGGCGTTCCTTTTGTGTTCAACACCATCGGCATCTGCGACGGGATCGCCATGGGACATGAAGGGATGAAATATTCCCTTGCCAGCCGTGAGATTATCGCCGATTCCGTCGAGGCGATGTTGCAAGCCCACAAATTCGACGGGATGATCTGTATTCCGAACTGCGACAAGATCACCCCGGGAATGCTTATGGCGGCGGTTCGCTGTAATATCCCGACGATCTTTGCCAGCGGTGGGCCAATGGAAGCCGGTCGGAATGCCCAAGGGAAACCGCTTGACCTGATTGACGTGTTCGCCGGAGCCGCCGGAAAGCAGCAGGGGAAACTCTCCGCCGAGGAATTGCTGGAAATCGAACAAAAAGCGTGCCCCACCTGCGGATCGTGCTCCGGGATGTTCACGGCGAACAGTATGAACTGCCTTTGCGAAGCAATCGGAATCGCTTTGCCAGGCAACGGAACGCTCCTTGCGACCAGCGAAGTGCGAAAGAAACTCTACCAGCAAGCCGCCAGGCGTATTGTCGAAATGGTTCTGGAGCTTGACGCGGGCAAAAAAGGGATTCTTCCCCGCGAAATCATCACGCAACAGTCGGTGGACAACGCAATGGTGCTCGACCTTGCAATGGGAGGAAGTTCCAACACAGTGCTGCATCTGCTCGCCGTCGCCAACGAAGCGGGTTTGAATTACTCCATGAAACGCTTTAACGAACTGAGCGAAAAGACGCCGAACATCTGCAAGGTCTCGCCGAACTGTGCGTATCATATCGAAGACGTTCACAATTCCGGCGGCATTCAAACGATTTTGGGCGAAATCCGGCGGGGACGGCCCGGCCTGCTCAACGAAAGCGTCCCAACGGTAAGCGGAAAATCGTTCGGCGAAACGATTGACGCTTACGACCTTCGCGGTCCGAAAGTGAGCAAAGAAGCCTTGAAAATGTACGCCGTCCTTCCCGGCAAAAAACGGACAAACAAGGGCATGAGCGTTCCGTGCAAGGCGGAATCGGTTACGGAAATCAAGCTCGATTTTGACCCGAACGATTGTATTCGAACTTGCGAAAAAGCGTACTCGCAGACCGGCGGACTTGCGATTCTCTACGGGAATCTTGCCCCGGACGGAGCGGTCGTAAAAACGGCGGGCGTGCTGCCGAACATGATGAAACACAGCGGCCCGGCAGTGATTTTCGATTCGGAACCGGAGGCTTATAACGGGATCGTGAGCGGTAAAGTGAAATCAGGCGACGTCGTGATTGTCCGGTATGAAGGTCCGAAAGGGGGACCGGGAATGCAGGAAATGCTTGCTCCGACGTCGGCGATCAAGGGAGTGAAGCTCGACGATTCCGTTGCGCTTATCACGGACGGTCGTTTTTCCGGCGGTACGGCTGGGGCTTGTATCGGACACGTTTCTCCGGAAGCGGCGGCGGGCGGACCGATTGGACTGCTTCAAAACGGTGACACCATTGAAATCGACATCCCGGGCCGAACGCTTCACGTGAAGCTAAGCGACGCCGAACTCCAGGAGCGTAAGAAAAGCTGGAAACCGCTCGAGCCCCGCATCAAAACCGGATACTTGGCGAAATACATCACGCTTGCCACCAGTGCCGACACGGGAGCGGTGTTGAAATGGTGATTCAAAACATAGAGGAAATAGGAAATAGGAAATAGGGTGTAAAAAATGGTGTCCCAATTTCCGATTTCCGATTCCCTTAAATTTAACACTTTTTCCCGTCTCATTACCATTTCGTTTCCCTATGATACTCCACTTACTCAAACACCGCTTCCGGGAAACTCTTGGACAATTCGTCGATGATCCGATACCGTATCTGGAGATGATTCGTCCGAGCCAGGACCCGAAGTTTGGCGATTATCAGGCGAATATGGCGATGTCGCTTGGGAAGAAACTCGGCAAACCGCCCCGGGAAGTCGCAGCGGAAATCGTCGCCAAACTCGACCTTGACGGCTTATGTACCTCACCGGAAATCGCCGGGCCGGGGTTTATCAATCTGCGGGTCGCCGATTCGCTTCTTGGCGAACTGCTCCAAAAAGCGGTCGGCGATGAACAGCGACTGGCGATTTCTCCGGTCGCTCCCGGCGAAAAAAAACGGTACGTGATCGACTACTCCGCCCCGAACGTCGCCAAACCGATGCACGTGGGGCATATCCGCTCGACGATGATCGGGAACGCCTTGGTGCGGATTCTCCGCTTTTACGGACACGAGGTCATTACGGACAACCACATCGGCGACTGGGGGACGCAGTTCGGGATGATCCTGTACGGATACCGGAACTTCCTTGACAAGGTGGCTTACGAAGCGAACCCGGTTCAGGAGCTTTCGCGGCTTTACCGGCATGTCCGGCAGTTGGCTGACCAGCCGAACGAGGAAGGAAAGCGAATCACCGCTCTCGTTCTCGAAGAAACGGCGAAACTGCATGGCGGCGACCCGGAAAACCTTGCCCTTTGGAACAAGTTCGTTCCGGTTTGCATGGAGGAAATCGAGCGAATCTACCGGCGGCTTGGCGTCGAGTTCGACCACACGCTTGGCGAAAGTTTTTACCAACCGATGCTTGGTCCGCTGGTGGACGATCTTATTCGGCGTGGAATTGCGGTGGAAACCGAAGGAGCAATCGGAATTTTTCTCGAAGGGTACGAAATTCCGATGCTGATCCGCAAGAAGGACGGGGCGTTTCTCTACTCGACGACCGACTTGGCGACCATCCAGTACCGGATGGAAAAATTTCAGCCCGACGCGATTTTATACCTGACCGATTTCCGGCAGTCGCTTCATTTCGAGCAACTCTTCAAAGCGGCAGGGATCGCCACGTGCAGGCAGGATGCCTGCGGTCCCAGCGGTCCCAGTGGTCCCAAGTTGCCCGAATTGGTTCACGTCAAATTCGGAACGGTGCTTGGCGAAGATGGTAAGCCGTTCAAAACCCGGTCCGGCGATACGGTTGGGTTGGAATCGCTTTTGGACGAAGCGGAAAGTCGGGCGTTTGCCGTGCTGGAAAAGAACCTTGAAGGAGAGGGGGAGCCAGATAGGGAAACCGCTCGGCGGATCGGTCTGGGTGCCCTTGTTTACGCCGATTTGTCGCAGAATCGGGAAAGCGATTACGTGTTCAGCTTCGACAAGATGCTTGCGATGAACGGCAACACGGCGACGTATATGCAGTACGCTTATGCCAGGGTTCGCAGCATTTTCACCAAAGGAAACATCGACGTTGACGCTTTACGCCGGTCGCCGCAGCCGATTCAACTGAGTGCTCCGCAGGAACGAGCATTGGCGTTGGAATTGCTGAAATTCGACGAAGCAATTGAAGGGGCGATTCGTGATTACCGCCCGAACCAGTTGACGGCGTATTTGTACGAGTTGGCGAATCGGTACTCCCACTTTTTCGAACACTGCCCGGTGCTCAAAGCGGACGACGAATCGGCAAAGCAAAGCCGCCTGAAACTTTGCGACCTGACCGCGAGGACGATCCGGTTGGGGCTGTTGCTCTTGGGGATCGAAACGGTGGAACGAATGTGAAATCGCAGTCCGTCGACAAGTTCTCGATAAACGGGGCGCGAAAAACGACAAAGAACCAAAAGTCTTTTTGCCAATGAAGGCAGTTTTCGACCTCCCAATTGTTTCGAATACTTTCTGAAATTTGTCAAAACGACAAACTTGTTACGGCCTGACAACTTGCTGGCGGACTGCTTGCAAAGGCTTGGGGAGTCTGCTAGAATCAGGCAACTTTCGGGGCGATCTAAACAGATGCGATTCACAAATAGAGCAGAAATCCATGGCACTCTTTGAAATTGAGACACATTCCCACATCGTGATCACCTGGGCCGACGACGAAGAACAGGCCCGACGGATTCTTTACGAATACTACCCGAGCGAGGATGCGATCCGTGTAACCCGGCGTCCCCGCGATGCCTGGGTCATCTCGAAATCCGCTCTGGGAATCACCGGTCCGTCGAATCCGTGCGACATTGCCCGGGACTGCCTGGCCAAGGCGTCGGGCGACAAACTTCACGCCATCCGCTTGTATATGCAGCACACCGGGAGCGATTTGGACAATTCCCGAAAGATCATTGAGTCGAACATGATTATCGGATGGTGAGCCAAATGAGAGTTTGCGTTCAACGAGTTCGCCGCGCCAAAGTTACGTTGGTCGAAACGGGAGAAATCACCGGAGAAATCACCGGCGAAATCGGACCGGGCTTGCTCGTTCTTCTTGGAATCAAAACGACCGATACCGACAAGGAAGCGAAATTCCTTGCCGGAAAGGTTGCCTCCCTGCGTGTTTTTGAAGACGAAAATGGTAAAATGAACCTCGGACTTGATGAAGTCGGCGGTCAAATGCTCGTTGTCAGTCAATTCACCCTGTACGGCGACTGTCGCAAAGGACGACGTCCAAGTTTTGTCGAAGCCGCCCGGCCGGAACAGGCGATCCCGCTTTACAATTTGTTCGTCGACGAAGTCCGAAAACAGGGAATCACCGTTGCCACCGGCGAATTTCAGCAGGAAATGGCCGTTGAACTGGTCAATGATGGACCGGTAACGCTGATTCTCGAGTGCGACTAACCATCCTCCCACCTTTTTCAATCTCATGTTCCGAAAACGACCGCTCTGGAGTGGCGTGCTACGCCGTTAAGTAACTTGGCAGTCTGACTTGACTGTCAAGCGAAGTAACCCATTGTTGTAAAAGGATTTGCGTGATTTTTAATTGCCAAGTGTTTTGCGTTTGTTTTTTTACCAGATTGCTGAAAAACCTTGCATTT
>CAZNVM010000280.1:0-2867 GCA_964576215.1 uncultured Planctomycetaceae bacterium | reverse complement strand
CAGTGGACGAGTTGCAAGACAAGATATTGGATTACATCGTTTTCTACAATGCGACCGCCAAACCAATGGATTGGAAATACGACGGAAAACCAAAAAACAAATCCAATAATACGAAGGTTATTTAGGCGACTTTGTAGTAGTATCAATGGACTGGTGTGATGACCCTGGGGGAACGACGTTGACCGTTTTACAATAGGGGCATTGTGCTCTTTTTTCAACGTGCTGGTCCGCAACTTTGAGGTCACGTCCGCAGGTCGGATTTTGACAGTGGAATTTAATCGACATAGAATTTGTTCAGGTGAGGTATAGGCTTGTTCGGTTGAAAATACTGGTGAATTGCTATCGTTCCGGGCTCTCTTTTTCGCCTTCACCTTTTTTCGTTAAGGTTTGAATTTGGTCTTTGGCATACAGCGTTGCATTCTTTATCGCCTTTTTTGCAAACGCAATGGCGAATCTTTTGGCGATGACTAAAAAAGTGCCTTCACCAAAAAAACGAATACAATGAGAACGGCAATAGCGACGGCAATTATTACGATGAAGGTCATGGTGTGTGTAACTGGAATGTGTGAAGAAACAAAACAGAGCCGCAATCGTCAGATTGCGCGAGGTTACGCAACAACAATCGCAATCTCACGATTGCGGCTCTGATTTTTTTGAAATGGACCGTTATCGTTTTTCGATTCGGTCCCTTTCGCTTGCGCCTTGATAGTTTGCGCAGGATTTCCAGTCATTTCCTTTACCTTGCTCGGTCAGGCAATAATTCTCTCGTTGATACTGTGACTGAGAACATCCGGAAATGTTACAGTACCCGTTACGATAATAGGGACATTCGACAGCTTGAGCCATGATCTTTCTCCTTGTGGTTGGGGTGGGTGAAGGCAAGAACGACAAGCAACGACACCGTCAAAAAAGACGGGGAACGCCATGTCTCCCAAGACGGATTTCCCCTCCGTACAACCAGAAGTGCCATGCAAAAAGCACGACGACGTAAACGCAAAAAGAGCGCACACACCGAAACCCGCAAGTCTACAGCATGATGTTCCCCTTTCGGGGAACGCACGTTTCTGTAGATTTTTTTCACATCGACCAACCGGTAAACCGGGTTGTACTTGGACGTATGTTGGAGAAACTTGCGATCTATACCAAACGTAAAAAGGGGATTTTACCCAACCAAAAAGAACGGTACAACCCGGGTGGGAAAAATATTTGCCAAAAAATCCCAAAAAAGTTAGCGACGGTAGCTCTGCCCCGTGTGGGAGTGGGAGCAACTCAGCACACGGCCCCACGCGGGACAAGTCCCGCCGCTAACGAAAAAACGGATTATCTGTTGCACCTGCTTCATCTGTATCTGTTGATAACGACGGCAAAATTCACTTGACCCCAAACCCGATAATCGCTATAATGGGGCCGCTCCGTAGGCTGTTTTGACCGGGATGGCACGCCGTGTATGGCAAGTGCCCCAAGGAAAATAAGGGAATAAGGTTAGGCGTTTGGAGAGACCCGCCCGCTACGAAGGTTGTTTCCTAAGTATTTCTCATTTCTCATTTCTCATTGGTCATTTAATTTTATGCTTTCTTTTGAACAACCCATCTACGAAATGGAGGCCCGGCTGGAGGAGCTGAAGAAAAACAGCTCGGCCCCCGGCGTCCGGGATCAGGTCCAAAATTTACGCAAGGAGCTGATGGAACTCCAGCGGCAGGTTTACGAGTCGCTCACCCCCTGGCAGACGGTCGAGGTGGCAAGACATCCGGATCGTCCGCAAACTTGCGATTATCTGGAACTTGTGTTTGACGAGTTTTTTGAGCTTCATGGCGATAAGTTCTTCGGCGACGACCGGGCAATCCGTACCGGTTGGGCAAAGATTGACGAATACAAAGTGATGGTTGTCGGGCACCAAAAAGGCCGGAACGTCAAGGAGCGGCTTGCGTGCAATTACGGCTGTGCTCACCCGGAGGGATACCGGAAGGCGATTGAAAAAATGAAGCTGGCCGCCAAGTTCGGTTTGCCGGTGATCTGTTTTATTGACACCCCCGGTGCGTTTCCCGGGATCGCCGCCGAGGAGCGTGGCCAAGCCCAGGTGATCGCCGACGCGATGTTCGAGATGTCGATTTTGCCGACCCCGATTGTTTGTATCGTGATCGGGGAAGGTGGAAGCGGCGGTGCGCTCGGAATCGGGGTAGGGGATCGTGTGGCGATGTTGCAACATGCTTATTATTCGGTCATCACGCCGGAAGGGTGTTCCGGGATTCTTTGGAAAGGGCATGAGCACAAAGACAAGGCGGCGAACGCATTGAAGTTGACATCGAAGGATTTGTCGCGGCTTGGTGTTATTGAAGAGGTGCTCGAAGAACCGCTTGGCGGTGCGCATCGAGACCGACACTTAATGGCGTCTCGTGTCCGGCATTATCTGCGAAGCCAACTTCGAACGCTGGTAAAAATTCCGATGACGGAACTTCTCGAAACCCGGTATCAACGTTTCCGCCAGATGGGAGTGTTTGTGGACGGCAGTCAACAGACGGCAGACGCCAGACGGCAGGCGACAGACAAGGGCTGATCGTATCGAACTTCGTGTGGATCATATCAAAATTCCTGTAATTCGCGGCTTACCGTCTGCTTTCTTTATTACAACACAACGTCCGATAATGTCTCTTATGTTCGGTCAGAAATGGCCGGAATACGGGGAAGACGGAATACGGGGAAGATTGGGTTTTGGGGTTATTTCTTTTTTGTGTTTTGGGGTGTTGTTTTTTACGTAAGGGTCGGCGTGCCCTATCTTTACGTAAATTGTGATCTTTTATTATCGGACGTGTAACATGGACTATTCTGGCGTGATGAATGTGAGCGGCGTCGGCGACCCGCGTTTTGAT
>CAZNVM010000279.1:0-13077 GCA_964576215.1 uncultured Planctomycetaceae bacterium | reverse complement strand
AACTGCATTGTTTAAAATAGATCGAAATTAAGGCCCCCCCTGGGAACGCGGGCATCTTGCCTGCCCCCGGGTTCGCAGGCTTCCAGCCTGCCTCGCGCAGGCAAGATGCCTGCGTTCCCAGGGACTTTGCAGTTGTCTTGGGAAAAATTTCGCCAAACGGCAAAGAAAGGTAGCTGCCGACGTCCCCGGCGGCAGGGGGACCCGGTGAGCGGCCCCGGTCGGCTACCGCCGACGCAACCGCCGGGACGTCGGTTGCCTACCTTTTGCAAAGCAGGTCGAACTCCCAAAAACTCCTCTTGACAAGAGCGGGCGAAATTTCGTAAAGTTCCGAACCTTTCTTCGGGAAGGTTCGTTTTTCGAAAGTTTACCCTTGTCCGATTCACATAGTTCAGGAAGAGTACAGTTATGAGATTCACCCATTTACGGAATTGGTCCCCCCTTTTTCTTGCAGCACTCCTTTTGCTCGGCAGGACCGGTTGGACGACCGCCCAGGAAAATAAAGCTCCGATCCAGAAACTTCAAACAGTCGCCGCCGACGTCCCAAGCGGGCCGAAAGAATTTCCCGATGTTCTCGCGGAAGTCGACGGGGTGAAAATCACCAAAAACAGCATTATGACCGAAGCGTATCGACAGCATTACGAAAAAGTGCTCGACGCACGGATCCGATTGCTCTTGATTGACCAGGAATGTCAACGGCAGAAAATCCAGGTTACAAATCAGGAAATCGAGGAGGAAATTCAGCGTATGGCCCGGTCGGCCAACATTTCAAGCGAAGACTGGATGGATATGTTCGTTCGTGAGAACGGATTTTCGGCGGACATTTACCGACAAGACATTGTGCGTCCACTCATCCAGCTCCGCAAATTGGCCGGGGTTCGGATTCAGGTGACGCCGGAGGAATTACAAAAAGCCTACGAAGCGCAGTACGGTCCGTCCGTCAGACTGCGGCAAATTGTACATAATTCACGGAAAGAGATCGAACGGATTCGTGAAGCGGTTGTTGCCAATCCGAATTCGTTCGCAATGGAAGCAAAAAATTCCTCGACCGATCCAGTCAGTGCGGCGTATGGCGGTATGATTCATCCGATCCGCCGATACATGACGAACGAACTCATCGAAAATGTCGTCTTCAAACTAAAACCGGACGAGATTTCGCCGGTCGTCGAGTGGCCGGAAGGGAATTATATCATTTTCCAATGCGTCGAGCATTATCCGGCAACGAATGTTGATATTGCAGAGGCGAGACAGTATTTGGAGCTGAAAATCCGTGACCGCAAACTACAGCGGGTCGCCGACGAAGTTTACACCGAACTCCAGGACCGTGCCCAAATCCAAGTTGTAATAAAGAGTCAGGAGGAACAGTACAAAAAACTTGCGGCAATCGTCAACGGCGTCGAAATTACCCGATTGGCAATCGCGGAGAGCTGTTTGAAAATGTTCGGCGAAGTCGTTTTGGCCGAGCGGATTTCCATCGAAATTCTGAACCAGGAATGCCAAAAGAAAAACATCACGATCACTGATGCGGACATTGACGCGGAAATCCGAAACCGTGCGTCGAAAGAAATGAAACTTTTGCCGGACGGTTCGCCGAATGTCCGCGAATGGTTGGAACTGCAGGCGAAAAACCAGCAGACAACCATTGAGGCGTTTCGCAACAATACGATGCGGCCGCTGGTGATGCTCCGACAGTTGGCGAAGGACAACGTGAAAATTACCGAAGAAGACATCCAAAAAGGCTTCGAGGCGAACTACGGTCCGAGAGCACGTTGTTTGGCGATTTTCTTCAACAACATGCGTCAAGCGCAAGAAGTTTGGGGACAGTTGCGTCAGGTTCCGAACCAAGAGTATTTCGGTGATCTTGCGGCGAAATACTCGGTCTACGGTCCAAGCAAAGCCCTTCGCGGCGAAATCAAGCCGATCCAGAAATACGGTGGTATGCCGGTTTTGGAAAACGAAGCGTTCAAACTTCAGCCGGGCGAAATTTCGGAAGTGATCCAACTTGGCAATGAAGAGTACGTGATTCTCTTCGGACTTGGTCAAACGACGCCGGTGGTCAAGAACATCGCCGACGTTCGTGATTTGCTTATCGAGGATATTTACGATAAAAAATTACGGCTTGCGATGCAGGTGTATCTCGAAGACGTGTTGACCCGGAGCACGGTGACGAACTACCTGACCGGTGAAACCCGTGTCGCCCGGCAACCCGCCGCTCCGGAGACGCCGGTGCAGCGGTGATGAGCGGAAGACGAACCATAAACGCATCTTGTTTTTCGTAGTGTTTCAGTTAAAATGACAGGGGTTATGCTTGTCCTTCCACTTTTTCACTTGATAACCCATGCAGACGATCAGCATCAATTTACCGGATTCTCTTGGCGACTTTGTCCGTCGGCAATCTGCCGAGCAGGGGATCGACGAATACTTTGAAAAAATTCTCCGCCTGCAACAAAGAGAAGAGGCAAGAGACCGGCTCGAAGCGGAACTGATTAAAGGTATCGAAAGCGGTTTCGGTGAACCGATCACACCGGAGTATTGGCAACGGATGCGAGAGAAATCACAACAACGTTTAACCGAAAAACAAAAATCAAACAATGAATTATCGGCTTGTTCCGTCGGCCAGGCGATGTTGGCAAATTCCTAATTCTCCTAATTCCTAATTCGTATGCCCGATTCCTTTCCCGCGACGCCGAAAATTCAGTTCCGCTGCACCCGTTGTATGCAGAATCTGGCGGCCCCGCAGGAAAAGGCGGGAACGAAAATGCGGTGCCCTTTCTGTTACTTTGACCTGATCGTTCCACTGGAAAGTACGCGAAAAAAAGTTAAGGAATCCGATCTTTACGTTGTTGACGAAGAACCGATTGACACCCGCGACCTGGCCCATCGCAACCGGTTTGCTTCGTTTCCCTGTCCGGTCTGTTTGGCAAGTCTTGCCATCGAATCGGAATCGCAACTCGGAACGCAGATATTTTGTCCCGAATGTGAATCGCCCGTTGTTGTTCCACTTTCTCTACGGGAATCGTTTTTCCAAAAAGAACGCAAAGCGGCGGAAATCCAGAAGCAAAACTCCGGTCCGGCTGGACTTTACGATCTCACGATTGACGAATCCGCAGACATCTACGGCGTTGCCGACTCCGACGACGGGAATTTTTCCACCGACGTACACCCCAAAGGAACGTTCGCCGTTTATTGCGAGTTGTGCAGTACGATGATGTACGCAACCGAGAAAATGATCGGCCAAACGCTGCTGTGTCCCGACTGTGGGCGCGAAGTCCTCGTTCGCAAACGGGAAAAGCTAAAACCAAAATCGTTCCAAGCGACGAATTTCGAAGGGGGAACACATTACGGCTCGCAAAATTCGCCGGAAATCTTTGAACTCGGCAAGCATTTTCCGAACGCCAGACTTGTTCCGGTCGTTTGCACGCTTTGCGAAACCCGGATGTACGCTTTGGAAGCCGACATCGGGAAATGGAAAACCTGTCCCGATTGCGGCACGGAAACGAAAATCAAAGACGTGCCGGAAGAGCAACGAATCCTCCCGGAAACGACCGGCTCGGAATACAACGTGAAAGAACCGCCCGTTGCCAAACGTCCAACGTTTCGCGTTGGAGTCGATTACCGGACCGTTGAAGGTTCACTCGACTTGGAGCATCAACGCCAACTCCAAAAACAGCGGGAACAAGAGGAGACGCAAAAGAAGAAATATCGGGATTCCCAATCGGAAAGATTGACGGAAAATGCGGTTGAATTGATCGAGCAAAAACCGTTTTCCCCGACTGCCGTTCCCGGTGCCAAGCCGGATGCTTATGATCTTCAACCGACCGTCGCTCGATTGATCCCGAAACCGCCGCCGCTTCCTGGGGTGCTTGATTCCGACGAACCGGTTCACGTTCCCGTCGGTCCCCGCCCGGAGTTGGTCCATCGTCAAAACAGGGCGGAGATGGACGACCCGAACCGTGCGGTCGCCTTGGACAACGTTCGGATGAAAAATCGCCGGGGCCTTTCGCAAACGGAAGTCGCGGCGGTGATTTACAGCCGGCCTCGTCCGCCGCATCTCCCTTTTGCGACGCGGCTTTTTCGTCCTTTTTTCTGTCACGATTTTTTCCAGTCACTCCTGGCAACGATTTCCATCGGGACGCTTCCCGTCGCCGCCCTCACTTACGCAGGACCGGCAGGTTTTCAATTGTTCAAGGGGGGAATTGCCGGAGACGGAGCGGAAAACGCGCTTCAATTCATGGCTCTCACCACCGCCGCCGCCGTTCTGGGATCGTTTTGGATTTCGTTTTTTGTAACGTATTTGCTCCATTTCTTTGCGGCGTCAAGCAATGGGGACGACGAACTTGCCGGGCAACCGGAATATTCGTACATTGACGGTCTGCTTTCCACGGGCCGCTTGGTTCTCATCAGTTCTCTCGCCGTTTTTCCCGGCTATTTGATGTGGTTGATCGCCAATCTTTTCATCCTGGATGCACAAGGGACGGAATTGACGTTCGCCGCGGTTTTCAAGCCGATTGCCAATCCGGTTTCCCCCATCGACGGCGAAATCGGGCCGGCACGGATCTCACTCCTTTGCGTAACGCTCTGCCTGCTGTCCCATTGGATTTTCCACCCGCTTGTCTTTTTGTTCAGTTGCGAATCGAGGGAAAAGAGGGAGAAGGAGGAGGAAAGGGAGGGTTTTTTCTACTCGTCGAACACGCTTCGAAATCTCTTTCGAAACCCGTTCCTTTGGTCGGTTTTTTACGGTGTAACTTTTCCGATCACGGCGTTTTGGGCATGTTACGTTTATTCGTATTTCGTCAACGGCCTTTTTCTGGAATCACTGTTTTGGAGCGGCACCTTTTTCGTCTCGTTTCTGCTTGTCGGTTCCGTTGCGATGGCGATCTATTTTCGCCTTCTCGGCAGGCTCGCCTGGGTCATTGAAACGGAAGGTCGAGAGCAATCGAAGTCGTTTACGTGAGATTTTCAAACAAACACGGCCTTGAAAAACGGCGTCTCTTCTGTTAGGATGCAACTTCGAAGTTTTTCCCTCCCGTTTTAACGATTTCTCAATACGCTATGTTCCCCTCTTTGAAACGAATTTGTGTTCTCTCGTTGCTTGTTGCTTTCGTTTTTTTGACCGGTTGCCCACCGCAACGCCCCGTGAAAAGAGAGCGAAAACAGGAGCCCGCCAAGGTGGCCCCTGTTGAAGCCGCCAAGCCTGCGCCAAAACAACCTGCACCCAAACCGCCGGCGAAACCCGCAACGCCTCCCGTGCCGAAAATGACTCCCGACGAAGAAGCGGTCAAAACTCTCGTCCAGCGGTTGGGAACCGAACGAAATTCTTACAAGTCGTCTGCCGCAAGAGCGATCAATGAACTGTCAATCAATACGGACGTGTTGACGCGGGAAGACATGCAACTCATTGCGAAACTTAACGGCCTCGAAAGGCTCTCCTTCACCGATTGCCGGGATTTTTCCGACGAATACACGAAAGAATTGTTGCCGCTCAAGGATTCGCTGACGTTCTTGAAAATCGGGAACAGTCGTATTACGAACGATTCGGCGGAGATTCTTGCGGAGTTCCAGAAATTGGTCGAACTCAATTTGGAGAAAAACGCCAACATCAAGGACGCCGCTTGTAAATCTTTCGCAAAACTGGAAAAACTGGAAAAATTGAACTTGATTTATACCGGAATTTCGGAAACCGGTTTGTTCCAGATTCGCAAACTTCCCAACCTTCAGTCGCTCGACATTCGCGGTTGCACGATCATTGCCGACGGCGGTATGAATAGCGTCGCAAAAATCAAAACGTTGAAATCGTTTCAGCATTACAGTAGCAGCGTCTCGGACGACGGCTTGGAGGCACTGACCGCCGCTGAAAACATCGAGTCGCTCTTTTTGCAGGATTTTCGCCTGTCGGACGTAGCTGGTCAATCGCTCCGGAAATTCAAGAATCTGACCAGTTTGATCCTCTTCCGCTGCGGCGAGTTCGGGTCGCAAGGGCTTTTGGAACTCAAAGGAATGTCGCTCACCCGTTTGACGCTTCGCGGATTGCCGAACCTCGGAAACGACGGATTCGAGGTGTTTCGGGAAATGCCGGCCCTGAAACGTCTTTACCTGACGGAACTGAGCGCGATCAGCGACGCCGCGTTCGTACCCTTGGCGGAGCTGAAAAATCTTGAAGTGCTCGAAGTGGAAATCATCGAAATTACCAATGAAGCCCTCAAATCGATTGCGAAACTTCAGAATCTTCGCGAACTCAAACTCCGCACAACGGGAATCACCAACGCCGGTCTGGACGAAATTTTGAAATTGCCGAAACTGACGTCGTTGCAACTGCTCGACAATGCCGGAATCGACGATGCTGCTGCAAAAGAAAAGTTCGCCGCGAAAAAATACAGCGTCCTTACCATCGGAAAAACCAAAGGTGAGGTTCCGGAATAACCGAAGCCGCAACGCGGACAGACCTCGACCTTGTTTTACCCCGTTGGGGTATTTTGTCGATCTTGCCCAAACATGCCATTGAGATGGTGCTCACTCCATCCTCCTGAGAAAATTTTCCAAAACTGCCCTTGATTCAAATCGGCTTTTTTCGGACAATAGGCAGGATTGTGCTTTGAAACGGCAAGATAGATGTTTCACATTTCTCATTTCTCATTTCTCATTATTTATAGATGCCTTTAATTCCTTACGTGATAGAAAAAAGCGGCCGTGAAGAACGGGCGATGGATATTTACAGCCGTTTGCTCAAAGACCGGATTATTTTTCTCGGAACCCAGGTCAACGACGAGGTCGCCAACGCGATCGTCGCCCAGATGCTTTTCCTGAATACGGAGAATTCCGAGGCGGACGTGCATCTGTACATCAACTCGCCGGGCGGAAGCGTAACGGCAGGTATGGCGATTTACGATACGATGCAGTTCATCAACTGCGACGTGGCGACGTATTGCATCGGCCAGTGTGCGTCGATGGGGGCCCTCCTTTTGACTGCCGGGGCCGCCGGAAAGCGGTTCGCTTTGCCGAATGCCAGGGTGATGATCCACCAGCCGCACGGCGGGATGGAAGGGACTGCCGAGGAAATCCTCATTCACGCCAAGGAATTCAGCAAACTCAAGGAAAAGCTCAATCAAATTCTGATCCGGCACACCGGGCATCCTTACGAAAAGATTGAACGCGACACGGACCGGGACCGCTTCCTGTCCGCTGAAGAGGCGAGAGATTACGGTTTGATTGACCAAGTGATTGAAAAAGTCAGGATGAAGTAGTTAGACAGCAGACGACAGACAGCAGACGGCAGTACTCCGCTTTCTGCCGTCTGCTGATTGCCGTCTACAGAACAGGGACGCATATTATGTACCGAATTGTTCTTCTATTTTTCGTTTTGGGATCGCTTGCGATTCCGTTTGTCGGTTGCGCCAGTCAAGCGCAGATAAACATGCAGCGTGCTCTTTTTGCGCAGGAATACCGGCAATTAGAGGACGAACTGTTTCTGGCGTACCAGAATATGGCCCGGCTGGAAAGGTCGAATGCGATTCTTCAAGCTCAACTGGGCCAGGAAAATCAGGAAAGCAGAGAGGAGCCGTTTGTTCGTCCCGACCGACGCCGAACCAATCCGAATGTCGCTCCGATTTCGACCGAAGGCTTGGAACCATCGGAACGAATGCCAGGCATTCTTCAGAATCCGCAATCCCGGTCTCTGGTCAAACCGCTTCCGCAACCGGTGGAGCAGGCCCAATATCTCGAACCTGAATTTGCGGTACGCCCAAGAAGACCGTCCGGCAACACGACGGCGGACCTCCCGACTTGGCGACCCAACCGGTGAACCAGGATCCGTTTAACCGTTCAACTTCGATGTAGGAAAGACCAGTCATTTCGGCTATATCACCCGGTAGAGTATCCTTTCAGTTTCATGTTACGAGCGATCTCTGCTGCTTTTTGAGCATCCCTTCCTCCATGAAAGAATTTACAACACTCAAAGACATGCTTGCGAAGGCACAGCGTGAAAAGTACGCTGTCGCCGGGTTTAATTTTTGTAACGCCGAAACGGCTCAAGTCGTTTTTTCGCAGGCCGTCAAGCTGCGGTCTCCGGCGATGCTGATTGCTTCCTCGATAGAAGTTCGGCTTTGCGGTATGGAAGAGACCGTCAAAATCGTCAAGCTGCTTGCCGGGTCGGTGGACGTGCCCGTTTGTTTGCATCTGGATCATACCGACGACGTTGACACCGTTTGCCGTGCGGTGGACGCCGGGTTTTCCTCCGTGATGATCGACGGCTCGCATTTCCCGTTCGAAAGAAACATTGAAATGACGCAGGCCGTCGTCCAATATGCGCACAATAAAGGCGTTTCCGTCGAAGGGGAGCTTGGTGCCATCGGGGAAAACAAGGATGCGTTGCACGAAGGAGTCGGTCCGCAAAGTCTGACCGATCCCGATATGGCGGCGGAATTCGTTGAGCGAACCGGCGTTGACGCTCTGGCCGTTTCGATAGGAAATGCGCACGGATTTTACGCCAAAAGACCACGACTCGATTTCGATTTGCTCCAGGCGATTGCAAGCCGTCTGGAAATCCCGCTCGTTTTGCATGGCGGCAGCGGGACACCGGTTGAGCATTTGCAAAAGGCGATTTCGCTCGGCATTTGCAAGGTCAACGTCGCGTCGGAAATCGGAAAGGCATTTACCGATTCGTACATTCAAACGATGAGTGCCGGCGGAACCTGGTGGATCGTCGCCCTGCAAAAAGCAAATGACGCCATCGCACCGGTCATCGAACGGTGGATACGCAATCTCGGATCGGAAGGAAAAGCGTAATCAAAGTGCGCGGCTCTGATTGTGCGCGGTTCGTTGACGTGTTCAATCAAAATGTCACTTTATTGACGGTGCATGGTCTATTTTGCACCCGATTTCCGATTTCCTCTGCCCCTTTGTTTACACTTTGAGTTAATCTCTTTGGTTGAGTTCCTTGTATTTCACCCAAATTTCCGGGGCAGGATCGTAGAGTGCCGCTTCCTCGTCCGTTGCCGGTGGAGTGAGCGGTCTGATCACACGGAATCCGACGTAAGCGGCATCAGTGATCCACCAAATACTTTGCGGGAACATCGGGTCCTGCTTTTTCCACTCTTTGTCGGCAACCAATCGTGTCGCGCTTCGGCAATCTTCCGGATCGTGATCGCAAGAACCACCACGAGCGACCTGGCCGAATTTCTCAGCGGCTCTTACACCGAATTTTTCCTTCTGAGACGCCGGAATGAACGCGTTCGGAATTTTCCCATCGGCAAATTCCTGATAATCCCCTTTTTTGAACTGTTGGCAGGTCCATTCCGCAACGTTGCCGTGCATGTCGTACAGACCGTAAGCGTTCGGCTTCTTCTGCTTGACGGCATGATAACCGGTTCCCACTTCACAGTTGTTCGTGGTCCAGGCATAGTCATCGATGGGAGCGGGATCGTCGCCGAACGAAAACGCGGTCGTCGTTTCGGCACGGCAGGCAAATTCCCACTCCGCTTCCGTCGGCAAGCGATAATACCGGCCCGTGATGGACGTTAACCACTTGCAATAGACCTGAGCAGCGTAATGCGTCATACCGCTGGCCGGAAAGTTTTCAGTGGAACTCGATTTATTGAAGCTGATCGCTCCGATGTTGTACGGCGGGGTCGGCCAAGCCAAAGCATCGGCAATGGAGAAACGGTCGTTGTCCACCTTGTCCTTTTCGTGAGCGAGTTTCATGTATTTGAGGCCGTACAGTTCGAATTCCCGCCAAGTGACTTCCGCTTCTCCCATCCAGAAAGGCTGCACTTCGACTTCAAACTGCGGAGTTTCAATCTCGTTATGCCCTTTTTCCGAAGCCGGTGAGCCCATTTTGAATTTTCCGCCCGGGATCGGGATCATTTTGAATTTCCGGTCTCCGTAAGGGGCCGGTGCCGGGATCGTGTCTTCATAAGCCTTCATTTCCCCGGCAGTCGCAGCGGTGGAATTCTCGCAGGGGACCGGATTTTTGATAAACTCCAACGAAGAGGTAAAAATGGGATTATCCTCTTGGGCCGTGGCGGTCGATATTCCTGCGAAAACGGCGATACCGGCAATAATGAGAACACAAGCTACATTTTTCATAAATCAGTTCCTTGTTGTGGAGACTTGGGGAAAACGAAGTTTCGCCTAGTATAACAGACTCCCCGCCGATTGGAAAGACAGTCCGCTCACCATTTCTCCTGGTATGTGTTACAAGACGAACTCGTTACACGGATTATCCCGCCTGCATCTCTTGAATCGAACCGAGGTTCTAAATCGGTTGTAGTATGCTTCTCTGAAATCGTAATTTTTATTCGTCGATTCTTTCGATGAGTGGAGACAGGTTTTTTACGGGGTGTCTGTGCGCAAGCATTTCATCTCTCCTTCGTTCACTCAGTAAAGGATTGAAACAATGAGTTACTTTTGGAAAAGCGGTCTCTTGATTGCACTGATTTTAATGTTAGGAACCGCCGGAATCGGTCGTGCCGATTGTGTGTGCGGAAATTGTATTTCCGGTCCGTGTGATGCCTGTTGCTCTCCCGATCCGTGCGATCCGTGTGATCCATGCGACCCGTGCAATAACGGTTGTGACAACGGTTGCGGAAATAACGGTTATATTTTCAGGAACGCCTGTTCGTCGTTGAAAGCGACCGACGACGGTTATCTTTGGACCTACGGACGCGGACGCTGTGCTCAAACGTACCGGTTTGACGGCTGGATCGAAACCGGGATCATGACGAACTCTCACGGAGCAACGCGGGATGCCCGCGGTGATTTTGGCGGCAACGGAAAGATGCACACCTTCGGAAACGAACGGACTGACTTCGCGGTGTCACAGATTTACTTTCTTGGCGAAAAGGTCATGGATACCAGCCGTGGGTTCGACTGGGGCTTCCGAAACGATTTTGTGTACGGAAGCGATGCCGGGGGTATGCAATCGTACGGAGATCGTACGTTCGACGGTAACTGGAAAATAAACGATCACGGATACGGCTTTTCGTGCTACCAATTATTCGCATCGGTCGGGTACAAGAACCTCAGTTTTCGCGGCGGTAAATTCAGCACGCCAATCGGTTGGGAAGGGTCCGCATCGAAAGACAATTTCTTCTATAGCCATTCGTATTGCTATTGGATTGAACCGGCAACACATACCGGAGTTCTCGCCGATTACGCTGTCAATGACCGCTTAACCCTCACCGGCGGCTGGACGGCAGGCTTTGATAACGGGTTCGGAAACCGGTTCGGCAGTTCCGCTTATCTCCTCGGATTCGAATACGCTTTGACGAAAAAAGCGAATATTTATTATTTCGTGAATCAGGGCGACCAGTATGACGGCCTATTCAGTGATGGAAGTACCGCCCTTGGTGGTACTACTCCTATCGATAAATCCCGATACTTCATACAATCGCTCGTGTTCGAGTGGAATCCAACGAAACGGTTTACCTACGTGATGCAATACAACTTGCGTAACGAGACCCTTCATGATGCTGGAACAAAAGAGTATATGAGTTCCTACGGGATTAATAACCATTTTCTGTATCAACTCGCCGATAAGCTCGGTGTCGGCATGCGTTTGGAATGGCTCCGTGACAATAGCGGATCTGTCGCCGATCCTGCGACAGATTACTTTGCGATGACTTACGGTCTCAAGTGGGATCCGAACCGCCACTGGAGCGTTCGACCGGAGGTTCGTTTCGACTGGGCTGACGGCAGCAAGGCGTTTGCCGCGAAGACGAAATCGTCCCAAATCACCGGCGGCATCGGGGTGTTGTACCTATTTTAGTGGTTAATGATTAGTGGTTAATGATTAGTGAAAAAAATTCCACTAATCACTAACCACTGATCTCTAATCACTTACTACCTGCCACCATAACTTCCTGTCGATTGAACTGCAACTGTTTCATTTGAACTTGGCTGAACCCCCAGTTTCGGATACGCTCGGCGTATTCGGGAAGCGAGTCGGCCAGTTCAATCTGGAACATCTTGAGCGTGAAAAGCAGCCCACGAATGTCATTGTCGCGGCGTGATACCAGTTCCTCCAGGACGTCGAGCGTGAAATTCGGTGCGACATTCATGTCGGCAATCACGTAACGGACTTTTCGGAAGAGCGACCGCTTGACCTGTCCAATGCGTCCGCGAATGTGTGTAAAGTTCGGGTACTTCAGGATTCGCGGGTCCATTTCCGCCGGGTCGACGCCGAGCACTTCCGCTCCCCGCGTTAAAAGCACCTGTGACGCCCCGCCCGGCGAACTGCCGATGTCGGCGCAGCAGGTCCCACAGCCGATGGGCAGACCGGACCAGCGGAGTGCTTCCGTGAACTTCAACCAAGCCCGTGACACCATGTCGGTCGGGATTTCCAGCGGGAACAATCCGCCGGGAAACCGTGACCGTTCGTCCGCTGCACGGTGATACCCGATCCAGTACAAATCGGGATCGATTTGCGTACAGTCGAGGACGAGTTCGTTCGACCGTGCTTTTCCGTAACGCAAACCAACCGAGTCGGCGATGCGCCGTTCCAGAACCTGGTCCGTTTCCAACGGGAGCGGCTCGAACCCTTTTTCGCCGACCGGATACTTGTCCCGATTCCAAAAGTGAACCCGCTTGATCTTTTCCGGCCGCTCGAACGTTTCCAGTTGCTCCGCCAGTGCAACCGGAGAATCCGTTACGATTTTTCCGAGCGAAACGCCGACGTATCTTGCGAAAACGGAGCCGTTGCGAACCGAATCGGCAAGGGCGAGCGGATCACGATTTTCGTCCGTGATTTTGAACGTCAAAAAACCGGGCCGCGAAAAAGCGAACCGCAACAGGGGGAACTCGCGGAGCAGTTCCGTCTTGAGCGGCTTTTCCGATCCGATTTGGCAGGTGGTTGTGAGAAACAAGGTTCGATTTTGGAAAGAGTTGCGTAACAAAGTTTTCTCAAGTGTAAACGAAATGTTGCAAGAAGGGAAAGGGGGCAGGGGGGGCAGGGCTGACGCATTCAAAAATTGTTTTTGACGATTTGTTCAATAATGGAGGTTCGGTATTCAGGTGAAAGTGCCGCTTGGAACATCACGGTCGGAATCGTTTTCTTGCCTTTGACCTTGCCCATCAAACCGAGTGCCA
>CAZNVM010000278.1:0-13171 GCA_964576215.1 uncultured Planctomycetaceae bacterium | reverse complement strand
CGTCGACAAGTTTGTATCGAGACCGTCATTTCGCGATGCTCCATTCCGGCTTTTATTCATCTCCCCCAATAAAAGCCGGAATGAAGCGAAGCGAAATGACGGTAAAATCAGTAAAAATCGTAAACTTGTCGACGGACTGCCCCCTTGCGAACCGTAAAGTGCAGAGTATATTCCCCCGTTTCGTCTCGTGGGTTCCCTCACGGACGGAGCAGGTTTCACGGGACGAAGGCGATTGAGTTGGAAAATTTTCGCCCGCTCCTTGACAGCCTTTGCGGATGTGGTAGATTTACCACTCCTTTGGATTTGTGATGGCCTTAAGTGGCTGATGTTGAGCGTGATATTTGGTAATCAGGATTTCGGACCAACGAACGGAGAATAGCCGTGACTGTATCAGGAAATGAAGTTATACGTATTCGGATGGAAGCTTACGACCACACCGTTTTGGATATGAGCGCCAGCGAGATTGTTGATACTGCGAAGCGGACCGGTTCCGTTGTACGTGGTCCGGTTCCGCTTCCTACCAGGGTTGAACGATATACGGTTTTGTCCAGCCCTCATGTTGATAAAAAAGCTCGACAGCAATACGAAATTCGAACGCATAAACGCGTTATTGACATTATCCAATCGACCGCCAAAACGATCGATGCCTTGAATAAGTTAAATCTGCCTGCCGGCGTTGATATTAAAATCAAGGCGACCGGTTCGAGATAGTTTGATCGCATACAGGATTAGGACCGTAAATAACCGCAGGCAATAAACAGGATAGAGTGATGAGTATTGGAATTCTCGGCCAAAAGGTCGGCACGACGCAGATTTACATGGACAACGGAAAGGTCGTCCCCGTGACGGTGATTCAGGCGGGACCGTGTTCGGTACTCCAACTGAAAAGCACCGGACGCGACGGCTACGAAGCCGTTCAGCTCGGCTACAAAGACATGCCGCGACGCCTTGCCGCGAAAAGTCAAAGAGGGCACGTCGCCAAACTCGAGAGCAAACGACAACGAAAATTGAATGCCGCCGGAATTGAGTCCGTTCCCAAAGCCGGCTGCGAACCGAAAAAGTTCATCCGGGAATTCCGTGTCCCCGTCGAAGGTTATACCGTCGGTCAGGTGATTTCCGTCGACGTGTTTGAAAACGTCCTTTCCGTCGACGTTACCGCCGTGAGCAAAGGGTGCGGATACTCCGGTGTTATGAAGCGGCATAATTTTGCCGGACAACGTGCGACGCACGGCGTGAAAAAGTGTCACCGACACTTGGGAAGTTCCGGTTGCAGTGCGTTTCCGAGCCGAACCCCCAAGGGGAAGAGAATGCCTGGCCAGTACGGGAACGACAAAATCACGATTCGGAATCAGAAAGTCGTTTACGTGGACAAGGAAAACAATTTGCTCCTCATTCGCGGAGCGGTTCCCGGTCCCAACGGTGGGTTCGTAACGATCAATCCGACGAATTACCTCCCCTCCCCCAAGGCCAATCCCTGGAAATTCGAAAAGAAGGAAAGTTAATTAAATTTTTGCCGGTACTCCGCGTCAAGGAAATAGAAAAATGGTCAGTTTACCGCTTTACGATAAAACTGGAAAGCAACTCGGAAGTTTCGAGGTTGATCCGGAAGCGATTGCCCCGAGAATCAGCAAACAGTTGCTCCACGACGCCGTCGTGATGTACCAGGCCAACCTTCGTCAAGGTTCCGCCAAGTCGAAAACCCGTGCCGAAGTTGCAGGGGCGAAGAAAAAAATGTACCGCCAAAAAGGGACCGGAAACGCTCGTGCCGGCCACAAAAGAAGCGGTGTCCGACGCGGTGGAGGCCATATTTTTGCGAAACAACCCAAAAGCTGGTATTATCGCTTGCCGCGAAAAGCTCTGCAAAGTGCGACCCGGATGGCGATTGCCTCGAAAATCAACGAAAATAACGTAACGTTGATCGACGAACTGAAAATGGACGCTCCGAAAACCAAGGCGATGGCCGGCGTACTCGGTGCATTGAACCTTTCCGGTTCGCTTTTGATCGCAATTGACACCCACGACGTCAATACCTACAAGAGCGCACGGAATATCGCGGGGGTGCGAATCCTTCCGGTCGCCGAGCTGAACGCCTTCGAGATTCTCCGGCCCCGAAAGCTGTTGATGACGAAAGCCGCACTGGAAAATTTTGTGAGAAAAGAAAACTGAATTTTAGCCGGTACTCCGCGCTTTAGACAAATAAATTACGATGCCGAGACAATTTGACGTAACGAAATCCAAACTGAAGCTGGAGCCGTACCAGGTGGTAACCCGTCCAATCGTGACGGAAAAGGGCTTCCACTTGGCGGAACACAAAAACATTTATTCATTCGAAGTGAATAAAATGGCCGGTAAAACGGAAATTAAGGAAGCCGTCGAAACGTTGTTCGACGTCAAGGTCCTTGAAGTCAAAGTCCAGAACCGAAAAGGAAAAAAGCGACGCAGCCGCAAGGGAGTCGGAGAGCAGCGTTCCTGGAAAAAAGCGATGGTCAAACTTGATCCCGACAGCCGAATCAACTACTTCTAAGGGAAAATTCCATAAATCATGGGCGTAAAGAAATATAAACCGAACAATGCCGCTCGCCGCAATATGAGCGTCAGCGATTTCAAGGAATTGACGCCAGGTGCCAAACCGGTCAAGGCCCTGCTTCGCAAGAAGGTGCGCACGAGTGGTCGTAACAACCAGGGTGTGATTACGGTTCGGCACCGAGGCGGCGGACACAAGCAACAGTATCGTTTGATCGACTATCGCCGCAACAAAGATGGAGTTTCGGCCAAAGTCGCGGAAATTCAGTACGACCCGAACCGGAAAGCACGAATCGCCCTGCTTCACTACATTGACGGCGAAAAGCGGTATATCCTTTGGCCGGAAGGTTTGAAGGTCGGAACGGTACTCAACAGCGGTAGCGGTGCCGCCCCGATTGTCGGAAATTGTTTGCCGATCAGCGAAATTCCGCCGGGAACCGAAATTCACAACATCGAACTTCAGCCGGGACGCGGTGGAGTATTGTGCCGAACCGCCGGAGCGAAAGCAACGCTCGTCGCCCGTGATACCGGTTGGGCCCAGTTGAATATGCCGAGCGGCGAAATTCGGCGTGTTCCTTCCTCGTGCCGTGCAACCATCGGCGTCGTGGGAAATTCGGAACAAATGAACATCGTGATCGGCAAAGCCGGTCGCAAACGTTGGTTGGGAATACGGCCCCATGTTCGCGGTGCGGCGATGAACCCGATTGATCACCCGCACGGCGGCGGTGAAGGCCGTACCAAGGGTGGACGGCATCCCGTTTCCCCGACCGGTAAACCGACCAAAGGTACTTCGACGAGAAAGAAAAGAAAGCCGACCAACAAAGCAATTATTCGTCGCCGCCGAAGCAAACGTTACGGAATTTTGAAATTGTCCTAAAAACCCGGGAGCGCAGGCACCCTGCCTGCATTTATCCAATCACCTTACGAGATGAGCAGATCACTAAAAAAAGGTCCATTCGTCAACGCGAAGTTGTACGCGAAGATTGAAAAACTCGACGCCGCCAACAAAAAAGAACCCGTGAAAACCTGGGCAAGAGCTTGTACCGTCGTTCCGGAATTTGTCGGACACACCTTTTTGGTCCACAACGGCAAAGCACACGTCAAAGTGTTTATCACCGAAGAAATGGTCGGACACAAACTCGGCGAGTTCGCCCCGACCCGAATTTTCCGGGGACACGGCGGTAAAGGTAAACGGTAAACGCGAAGCACCGGTTGAAAAAATTTATCAGGAATACGTAAAGAGAGTACCATGTTCTATACTGCAAAACATCGATTCGCACAAATCAGTCCGAGGAAGGTTCGCGTTTTTGCGGACTTGATTCGTGGAAAATTCGCTGATGAGGCGTTGGAAATACTCAGCTGTTACCCCAATCGGGGGGCGAGGCTTTTCGAGGCCGTCATCCGGAGCGCAATGCACAATGCGGAAGATCGGCGGGAATCGAATTTGAAGTACCTTATGGTTTCCGATGTTCGCGTCGATTCCGGGCCGTACTCGAAACGTTGGCGTCCGAAATCGCGGGGTTCCTCGACGGTGATTCTCAAAAGAACGTCGCACATTACTGTTGTACTGGAATAGTTTACCTCTGAAAATAACCATCAAATAGACCACAAACGAGAGATACAATGGGTCAAAAAGTCAATCCGGTCGCGTTTAGAACCGGAATTATGGAAGATTGGAAGAGTCGTTGGTACGCTTCGAAGCGGGAGTTTTCCGACTTGCTCGTCGAAGACAAAAAGATACGAGATTTTATCAAGGGACGTAAAGACGCTTCAGATCGGCGGGAATTTGCCGGCAAGCCGCTTTATCCCTCCATCGCCAAGATTGAGATTGAGCGTACCCGGGATGAAGTCCGGGTCATCCTTTTCTCCGCCAAGCCGGGTATGCTTATCGGAAGAAAAGGGGAAAAGGTCGAAGAACTGCAAAACGACCTCCAGAAATTGACGGGACGACGAATCAATTTGAAAATCGAGGAAGTCGTCAACCACGAAGTCGTTGCCCAACTCGTCGCGGAAGATATTGCCGATCAGCTTGTCAAGCGGGCCAGTTTTCGTCGGACGATGAAGCGGGCAATGGAATTGGCGATGGAAAACGGAGCCAAAGGGATCAAAATTCAATTGGCCGGTCGTTTGGGAGGAGCGGAAATGGCGCGTTGCGAAAAGCAAATCGCCGGTTCCATGCCCCTTTCGACGTTGAGAGCGAAAATCGATTACGGGTTCGCGGAAGCGAAAATTGCACAGGGCCACATCGGCGTTCAAGTTTGGATTAACCAAGGCGATTATAACGAGGAGATTAAAGATGGCGCGAATGCCCAAACGGGTCAAGCATCGAAAAATCCAAAGAGGTCGTATAAAAGGTAATGCGACCCGGGGAAACTCGGTCGTATTCGGCGACTTCGGACTCCAAACGCTGGAAGGTGGTTGGATTGATGCAGCAACGATAGAAGCCGGGCGTATTGCCGCCCAACAGTACCTTCGAACCGAGGGACGGCTCTATATTCGAATTTTTCCGCACAAGTCCATTACGTCGATTCCGTTGGAAACCCGAATGGGAAAAGGAAAGGGCGAGCCGGATTACTGGGCGGCGGTCGTGAAACCGGGAACCGTTATGTACGAAATCAGCGGCGTGCCGGAGGAAACGGCGAAAATGTGCTTTGCCCGACTCGCTCACAAAATGTCCGTGCGGTGTCGGATGATTAAACGAAAAGCAATTTAGAGCGCGGAGTACCGGCCAGGAGTACCGGCCAAAAGGGCGAAAACATTTTGATACATCCTTAGATTGATATGAAACCTAGTGAAATCCGTGATATGAGCGATGAGCAGCTTAACATCCTGCTCAAAGAAGCGAAGGAAACGCTTTTCCGGTTGCGTTTGCAAGCCCGGATGGAGAAGTTGGACGCCCCCAGCGAACTTCGCCGAAACAAGAAGTTGATTTCACGAATCCTGACCGTATTCAACGAGCGCACTAAGAAATAACACTTACCCAAGAAGCGAGTTTTAAGCGATGCCGAAAAAGGTAGCAGTTGGAGTCGTAACGAGCGATAAAATGAAGAAGACGCGGCGTGTCGAGATCGCCCGATTGGTGAAGTATCCCAAGTACGGCAAAATCGTCCGCAGGCGAACCGTTTGTTACGTTCATGACGAACAGGAACAGTCCTCGATGGGCGATACCGTCGAAATCATCGAGTGTCGGCCCATGTCAAAGCTGAAACGCTGGAATTTGGTTTCCGTCGTTTCGAAAGCGAACCTGATCGACATCGCGGCACTTCGTGGATCGGCCAAAGAGGCGGAGAGTTCCGCAATAACCAGCTAACAGGTTTCCATTGGAAGTTCAGTAAACCAACGACAGACGTAAAAGCGGAGTACACGAATTATGATCCAGATGCAGACGAGATTGGATGTCGCGGACAATACCGGCGCAAAGGAATTGTTCTGCATTAAGGTTCTGGGGGGAACCCGTCGTCGTTATGCGAAAATCGGCGATATTATCGTGTGCAGCGTGAAGCAGGTTATTCCCGGAAGCAACGTCAAAAAAGGGGCCATCGTCAAGGCGGTGGTCGTGCGAACCAAAAAATCCACTCGCCGCGAGGATGGAAGTTACGTCAAATTCGATTCCAATGCGGCCGTTTTGGTCGATAATGAAAAAAATCCCCGGGGAACCCGTATCTTCGGTGCCGTCGCCCGTGAACTGCGGGAAGACGGGTTTGTCAAAATTATTAGTCTTGCGAGTGAGGTGGTCTAATGCGTATTTGTAAAGATGATATGGTCGTCGTTTTGTCCGGTGCCGACGCCGGGGAACGAGGCCGCGTGATTTCCGTCAATCGCGAGAATGAAACCGTGATCGTCGAAGGCGTGCATACGATTCACAAACACGTGAAACGAAGCAAACGGAATCCCCAGGGAGGACGTTTGACGAAGGAAATGCCTGTCCCGCAGTCGAAAGTCCAGGTGATTTGCACCGCTTGCGGCAAACCGGCCCGGCTTGGCGTGAAAATCATCGCCGACGGAAGCAAGTATCGTTTTTGTAAAAAGTGTAACGCTCGTTTGAGCCAGATTTCACCCGCAAAAGTCAAAAAGCAATAACAACGACATTTTTTGGATTCCGTTACGAATACTCGTAACATTACAATCAATTTAGAATCCGGCAATCAACAGTAATGGAACCGCGACTTCAAGAGAAATACAAGAAACAGATTCTTCCGAATTTGAAAACCAAATTGGGTAAGGCCAACGTTATGGCGGTCCCGAAATTGGAGAAAATCGTCCTGAATATGGGGTGCGGTTCTTCGATTAACGAAAAGAAATACCTCGAAGAAGCTCTCGACGTTTTGACCCAGGTTGCCGGGCAGAAGCCGGTGATTACCAAAGCGAAGAAGTCTATTGCGAACTTTCGTCTCCGGATTGGAATGAACATCGGCTGCATGGTAACGCTTCGCGGAGCCAGGATGTACGAGTTTCTCGACCGTCTGATTTCCATTACGCTCCCGCGAGTTCGTGACTTCCGGGGCCTCAATCCCAAGAGTTTCGATGGACACGGAAATTACAATCTCGGTCTGACCGAACACCTTGTTTTTCCGGAAATCAATCCCGACAAGTTCACCAAGCCGCAAGGGATGAACATTACTTTTGTGACCAATGTTGACAGCGACGATGAATCGCGGGAATTACTCCGCGAATTCGGAATGCCGTTCCGCTCAACGGCGGCGATCCCGCGTTAAACTTCGTCGCACAGGGTGCGACGGCTAAAACAAACATTGACTACTCAT
This sequence comes from uncultured Planctomycetaceae bacterium, assembly GCA_964576215.1. Taxonomy (GTDB): domain Bacteria; phylum Planctomycetota; class Planctomycetia; order Pirellulales; family Thermoguttaceae; genus JAVBSX01. The sequence goes on along the minus strand of CAZNVM010000278.1, from coordinate 5,885 downwards.
TATGGCAAGTAAAGCAAAAATCCTCAAAGCGAATAGAAAGCCGAAATTTTCAACGCGTTCCGAAAATCGATGTCGACTCTGCGGTCGTCCTCGTGCGGTTTATCGTAAATTCGGCATCTGTCGTATTTGTTTTCGAGAATTGGCAAACCAAGGTTTGATTCCCGGCGTGAAAAAAGCAAGCTGGTAAAAAAAAGGGGAAAAATAGATTATGCTGACTGATCCGATTGCCGACATGCTAACCCGTATTCGAAACGCCGTGCGCGTTGCTCATACCCATGTCGATTTACCGACTTCCAAGCTCAAATGCGGCGTTGCCGACGCAATGAAGCGGGAAGGTTTTATTTGGGACTGGGAAAAAATAGAATCGAAGCCGAACGATATCCTTCGGCTCCACTTGAAGTATGGGCCTGACGGCGAGCGGGTCGTACAGCACATTAAGCGAGTCAGCAAACCGGGTTGTCGCGTTTACAGTGCTTCGGACAATTTGAAAAAAGCGGTCCTGAACGGTTTGGGGGTTCGTATCCTCAGCACGAACCGGGGAATTCTCAGTGATCGTGAAGCCAAAGAAAAGAACGTGGGCGGCGAAATCCTCTGTGAAATTTGGTAATTCCTTTTTTAGCCGGTATTCCGCGCTTTATAAACAGTATGTCACGTATAGGTAAAAAACCGATTGTCCTTCCAAGCGGCGTCAAAGCAAGCGTCAGCGGAAACATGATTACCGTCGAAGGTCCGCTCGGCAAGTTGCAGCAGGACTTCCGACCGGAAGTGACGATTTCCGTCAATGACGCGAACGTTCTTGAAGTGAAAAACGCAACAGGAACCCGCAGTGCCAACGCGATGCACGGACTTTACCGGTCGCTCATCAGCAACATGGTGACCGGCGTTTCCCAGGGTTACGAAAAGAAACTCGAAATTTTTGGGACCGGGTATTTGTTCGCCATTTCGGGAAAAGTCCTTCAGATTCGTGCCGGTTTCGCCAACGAAATTCAAAAACAGATCCCGGCAGGGTTGGACGTTAAGTGTCCCGACCAACAGCATGTTCATATCAAAGGGATCAGCAAGCAACAGGTCGGTCAGTTCGCGGCGGAAGTAAGAGCCGTGCGCAAGGCCGAACCGTACTTGGGCAAAGGGATCAAATACGAGGGGGAAACCATTCGTCGGAAAGAAAGCAAAGCGGCCGCGAAGAAATAATTGTTGCGATAAACAAATACGATCATAAGAATTCAGTTCCATGAAAAAGTTCAAACTCATCAATCTCCGCCGGGAACGCCGGGCTTTTCGGGTCTCCAATGCCGTGAAACGGTATTCGACCCGGCCGCGGCTTTGTGTTTTTCGGAGTAATAAGCATATCTACGCCCAAATCATCGACGACAACGCCGGAAAAACGATGGTCTCGGTGGGGACGAACGACAAGGATTTACGCGGTGAGATCAGTTTCGGCGGAAATTGCGAAGCGGCCCGGAAGGTCGGTGAAGCGATTGCGAAAAAAGCACTCGAAGCCGGTATCAAGCAGGTTGCTTTTGATCGGCACGGCTACCTTTATCATGGACGTATCCAAGTTTTGGCGGACGCCGCCCGAAACGCCGGGCTTGACATTGGGGCCGCCTCGGACAATTATACGGAAGAGGAACTCGCCGCCCGTGCCGCGAAAAAAGCAAAAAGCGGTGGAAAGAAGAAAGTCGACAAAAACGAACAAAAGGCCGGAAAAGCCTCCGGGCAAAACCGGGCCCCCGTCAAGAAAAAGTAACATCATTATCCCTCGGTCGTCCGTCGGCAACCGGATTTTTCTGCCGACCGCCGACTGCCGACTGCTAACTTTAAGAATATGAGCGAAACAGGTCAAGGAAATCTTATCGATAAGGTCGTCAAGATTCGTCGTTGTGCCGCCGTCGTCAAAGGCGGTCGGCGTTTCAGTTTCTCCGCACTCGTCGTCGTCGGCGACGGAAAGGGCAAAGTTGCCTGGGGATACGGAAAAGCGAACGAAGTTCCGCCCGCCGTCGATAAAGCCGTGAAAGACGGATCGAGAAAAATGGAAGCCGTCCAATTGGAAGGAACGACCATTCCCCATGAAGTTCACGGGCACTTCGGTGCCGCACGGGTTACACTCGTTCCGGCCGGTCCGGGAACCGGTGTGATTGCCGGTGCCGCCGTTCGGGCCGTTTGCGAAGCGTGCGGAATCCACGATATTTTGACGAAAAGTTACGGAACGGCCAATCCGACCAACGTGGTTAAAGCGACCATTGACGCTTTGAAACAATTACGATCCAAAAGTGAAGTCGAACGTTTACGAGGAGTTGCGTTGTCATGAACATAAACGAAGTTAATACGGACATCCAAAAAAACAGCGCAACGAAACGGCTGGGACGAGGAACCGGGAGCGGTTTGGGAAAAACGTCCGGTCGCGGCCATAAAGGTCAGGGTGCGCGGGCTGGTTTTTCCATGCCGGCGTATTTCGAAGGCGGTCAAATGCCGCTCGCCAGGCGAATCCCGAAACGGGGATTCAACAATAAGCGGTTCGCTCCGAAAGTCGTCGGCGTGAATGTGGAAGACCTGGAGTTTTGTTTCGAAAAAGGCGAGGCCGTGACGCCGCAGATTCTCGTTGAAAAGAAAATCGTCAAGGCGGTTTTTGATCGGATCAAAGTCCTCGGCAACGGCGACTTGACCAAATCGCTCAGCGTTTCCGCTCATGCGTTTTCCAAGTCGGCCCAGTCGAAAATCGAGGCCGCTGGTGGGACCGTAACCGTTTTACCGGGCCCAAAACCGGTCGTGAAAAACAAAATGGGATCGAAAAAGGCAAAGGCGAAATAATTCGATTTAAGGGCATAGGGCATCAGGCATACTTATCACTTATCACTTATCACATGCCTTGTGCCCTATGCCCTTGACTGTTTGGTGTTGAGTTTTGATCGTCTGTACTACCAAGGAAGACCAAGAGCATGTTTGAAAGAATTCGAGTCATTTTTTCCATACCGGAGCTAAGGCAAAAGATTTTGTTGACGCTCGGTCTTTTGGCAGTTTATCGGATCGGCTGGCATATCCCGCTTCCGATTGTCGATTCCAAAGCACTTGCGGCCAATCTCAACGCCGGAAGTCTCGGGGAAATTCTCAATACGGTTTCCGTCTTTAGCGGTTCGCAGTTGACGAACATCACGATTTTCGGGCTTGGTATCATGCCCTATATTTCGGCGTCGATTATCTTCCAACTTCTTGCAACGGTCTACGAACCGCTCAAGAAGCTTCAAAAAGAAGGGGAAAGCGGCCGCCGGAAAATCAACGAATATACACGATACGCAACCGTTCTCATCTGTATTTTCCAGAGTTTCAGTTACGTATACCTTGTCAACCAGTTCGGTTGCGTTAATAAGAATATCTTGGCCCATCAAACGGATTCGGGAATCCCGTACCACTGGGTTTTGACGTCGGTGGTGATTATGACGGCGGGCACCTGTTTTCTCATGTGGCTCGGTGAACAGATCGACGAATACGGGATCGGCAACGGTATCAGTATGTTGATTATGGCCGGTATTATCGCGAACGTCCCGACGGCGTTACAGGAATTGCTCGGCGGCGTATTCAAAGGAGGCGAAGCGATGTTGGGCGGCGGTGACAAGTCCCGGATCGGCGTTGAAGTTCTGCTGGTTCTCATGGCCCTGTTCGTCGGTGTCGTGGTCGGTGTCATTTACATCACCCGTGGGCAACGGCGGATTCCGATGCAAAGTGCCAAACACGTTCGCGGTCGCCGGGTTTACGGTGGAAACCGACAGTATTTGCCGCTTAAAGTCAATCAGGCCGGTGTCATGCCGATCATTTTCGCAAGTAGCCTTTTGATGTTCCCGCTGTTTTTCTTCCAATGGGGAGCTTCAGCGACCGGTTGGGGATGGCTTCACAGCCTGGCGGAGCAGTTCCATCGGGGCGAAAATTTTCTCTACGTGATCCTGTATGTCGGACTGATTTTCTTCTTCTGCTATTTTTGGACGGCGGTTTCCTTCAACCCGAAGGATATGGCCGACAATCTGAAAAACTACGGCAATTTCATTCCGGGATACCGTCCCGGCAAGAGAACGGAAGAATACCTGGAAAAGGTGATGATCCGGATTACTTATGTCGGAGCGGCGTTCCTTGCAGTGATCGCCATTTTGCCGACGATCATTTCCGGTGAGATGGGCGTTTCGTTTCGGGTCGCCGGATTTTTCGGCGGAACGAGTTTGCTCATCGCGGTCAGCGTGATTATCGACCTGGTCGATAAGATCGACAGCCATTTGATTATGAGAAACTACAAAGGTCTTTTGAACAAAGAGAAACACTAATGAGAATGATCTTCATCGGTCCTCCGGGTGCCGGAAAAGGGACGCAGGCGGAAAAAATCGTACAACAATACAACGTCGCCCATCTTTCCACGGGTGATATGCTCCGGGCCGCACGTGACGCCAAGACGCCAATCGGTTTGAAAGCCGACGAATACATGTCTGCCGGGCAGTTGGTCCCCGATTTCGTCGTGATTGGAATTATCGCCGAGCGTCTCAAAAAGACGGACTGTCAAAAGGGGTTCCTTCTCGACGGTTTTCCGAGAACGATTGCCCAGGCGGAAGCGTTGGACAAAATGCTTACCGAAAACAAGATGCCGCTTAGCGTCGTTCTCGAACTGAAAGTGCCGGAGGAAGAACTCTTTAACCGTCTGGCCGGACGCGGTCGTGCCGACGACAAACCGGAGGCGATTCGCCAGCGGCTCACGTCGTATTCCACTCAAACGATGCCGCTTTTGGATTATTATTCGAAACGAAATCTCCTCAAATCGATTGACGGTCTGGGAACCGTCGAGGAAATTTTCAATCGTGTTGCGGGAATTCTTGAGGCTTACAGATAAACGTCAAAAATTGCTTTCATGTGAATCAAGCCGCTAAATCAACCGGAATTTTTGGGCGTCTTTACTTGGTAGCAATTCTGGTCGGCTTGACCGGGGCGGGTTTGTTTTGGTTTCTTTTTCCCATCAAATATGAAGCGAAAGCCTGGTTTTTGGTTTTTCATAAAGCCGAATATCTCGTCTATGGCCCGGATGCGGAATTCGACGCTTTTTTTGCGACCCAATTCGCGATATTCAAGAGTGACAAACTTCTTGAAGAAACTCTGAATGATCCGCGTTTGGCTCACATTAAGGAGTTTCACAAGCAAAAAGCCCCGGTCGAATGGTTGCGTAAAAACATTTTCATAACACGAGTAGGAAAATCGGATTATATCGCCATTTCCTGTCGTCGCTCGACTCCGGAAGATGCTCAGACGGTGATCGCGGCTTTCGTTCATGCTTATTTAGAACGATATGAAAAGGATGTCGCACCAGGTAAAAACTGGTTTGGCGTTATCCTTGACATAGAACCAAAGTTGCCGATTAAACCCTGTACTCAACCCCGATTGGATTTAACACTTCTCGTCGGAGTCGGTGTATTCTGGCTGACGCTGCTGGGAGAATGCGTGAATGCGTGTATAATAAGGATCGCCTCTTGTTTTTTGAGGTATTTGGGCTAAAATGAAGCGAATGATTGAAAACAATTCCGACAACAATTTGAAATGTTCCGCCAGTTGAAGAATATCCACAATTCTTTTCGCTTGACGGCCAAAGCGGATTCGAGAGTGGTGTTCACTGACAAATTACAGATACACATCTTGGAAGCGTGTCAAGAAAAAATTGACCGGGTAGGTAACTTGCCGCCTGCCCTTGGTGCGTGGACAAACTTTTTCTACTATTCTCATACTTTGACTGTATAATAAAATTTTGTTTGTAACCCATTGTGGTACAATAAGTTATGGAATCTCCTGTTTTTTTGCTGTTGACCGTGATTTCGCGTGTTAAAATGGGCAATTGGGGATAAATACTTGAAATTCCAACGTTT
>CAZNVM010000277.1:0-16888 GCA_964576215.1 uncultured Planctomycetaceae bacterium | reverse complement strand
AAACGGCGGCGATCAATATGGTCTACGGTGCCGCTGCTTGTGGACGCCGGGTAATGACCTCCAGCAGCGGGCCGGGCATCAGCCTAAAACAGGAAGGAATTTCCTACCTGGCCGGGGCGGAATTGCCAAGTGTTATCGTTGACATCACAAGGGCAGGCCCCGGCTTGGGAAACCTCGGCCCTGAACAAAGCGATTACAACCAGGTCGTCAAAGGAGGAGGACACGGCGGGTACAAAACGATTGTTCTCGCTCCGAATTCCGTTGAGGAAATGTTCCAAATGACCGTTAAGGCGTTTGAGTTGGCGGATCAATACCGCACACCGGTATACCTTTTGGCGGACGCGACGCTGGGTCAAATGATGGAACCGATTGAAATTCAGGACGTTTCGGCCCGGACTTTCGAGAAAACGTGGAAACTTGACGCAACCCTGGCAACCAATCGAAATCTGATTGCGTCCATCGATTTGGATTGCGACGCTTTGGAAGCCCGGTCAAGAAAACTCATTGCGAAATACCACCAAATTGAACAAACGGAGGCCAAGGCCCAGGCGTATCAAACGGAGGACGCCGAGTTGATTCTGGTCGGATACGGCATTGTCAGCCGGATTCTTCGTTCCGTGGTTGATCGGTTGCGTCCGCAGGGAAAAAAGGTCGGGCTGCTCCGTCCGCAAACGCTTTGGCCGTTTCCTGCGGCGGCTTTTCAAGAAATTGTCGAACGCAATCCCAAGGTCTGTTTTTTTGTCGTGGAACTCAGTTCCGGCCAATTTGTCGAGGACGTCAAACGAGTGGTTCCGCAATTCCCGGTCGAGCATTATTACCGACTCGGCGGAAATTTACCGTCTGCGGATGAGATCATTGGTGCTCTTTTTGAAAAATGGGAGAGTTTCGCCGGGGAATGAGATTTCCCAGGGATGGTTTTCTCACGGGATTTTTGGTAGAATTCCACCCGTCGATCTTTTTCACGTCGTCGTTTCAACATTTCATTCAAAGGAGCAGCATTATGGAAAAATGGCCGGTTGGAGTTTTTGCAAGCATCGACGCCGGGCTTGGTGTCAAGCTGGAAGTCGTCCGCGATCTCGGAATTAAAACCATCCAATTACACACGCCGCACAAGGAATCCCGAACGCAGGAGAAAGCGAACGAGTTTCTCAAAAAACTCGCGGATTACGGGATTACAATCACCGCCGTTTTCTGCGGGTTCGAAGGGGAATCTTACGCTTCAATCAAAATCACGGCGGAAACCGTCGGTCTGGTTCCGAAAGCGACCCGGGCCGAGCGGATCGTGGAAACCAAAGAAATCGCCGATTTCGCAAAACTGCTCGGCGTCGCCGCCGTTGGTTTGCATATCGGTTTCGTACCCCACGACAAAAACGATCCTGATTATCCCGGAATTGTTGCAATGGTTCGGGAGATTTGCGAATATCTCAAGCGGAATGGGCAACGGCTTCATTTGGAAACCGGTCAGGAACCGGCGGACACGCTTCTGGAATTCATTGCCGATGTCGGGACGGATAATCTTTTCATCAATTTCGATCCGGCAAACCTGATTCTGTACGGAATAGGAAATCCGATCAGTGATCTCAAGAAGGTCGGGCACAAAGTTCGCAGCGTCCACTGCAAAGACGGCACCGCGACCAAGGGAACGCCCGGCGTCGATTGGGGGCGGGAAGTACCGTTCGGAACCGGCGAAGTCGGCGCGGAACAGTTCTTGCGTACTCTCAAGGAGGTTGGATACGACGGACCGCTCACCATTGAACGGGAAATTCCCGAAGAACCCGAACGCCAAAAGGCCGAAATCGGACAAGCCTTAAAGTTGATTAACGACCTGAAAGCGAAAATCTGGGGATCGTGATAAGTGATAAGTGATAAGTGATAAGTGATAAGTGATGGTGTAGACCTATTTCCTATTCCCTATTTCCGGTGCGAAACGATCATTGAACCGTTTCCGGCAACGTCAAACATTGCGCGGAATGGGTTGCAGTTTTTCGAGAACGCTCCTCCGTGCGGATGGAACGTCAACGAGATCATCGCTTCCCAGGCACTGCGTTCATCGTCGACGAATGCTCTGTTTTCCTCTTTGCCGTTTTTGGGTAACATGTACGTAAAACCGGCTTTGAGTGAAAACTTGTCCCGAAGCGGTTGGTCGTAATAGGCGGATAACACGGCGTTTCCTTTGGGAGTGCCGCCAGCACTGAAGCCCGCCAAAGAGCCGCACCAGAACGGTTTTTCGAAAAATCCGTGAAGCTGCGTCGTCGCCCTGGCTCTGTAATCCGCGTCTGCGAACATGTCGGCCTGTGTGACGCCAAACGCACCACGAAATCCCCAAGTGAAACCGGAACAGAATCGGTAAGACAATTCCGTGCGAACCTGGCCCAGGTTGAACTTGTCCAGATTTTTTTCACCGGCCTGTTTGTCGCGGTATTTGTCGTCGCTCATCCAATCGTAAACGACGCCGTATTGGAGAGGATGGGATTGCGCCCGTTTGAATAATCCCGTCGTGATGAAAACCTGCGAATGGTTGCCGTTCCATTCCGTTGGTGTCAACTGCGGATTCGTACTGTCAATCGTTCGTTGGACGGCGCGAAAGCCGAGTTGGGCGGCCAGACCGAATCGCGGCGAAAACGAACCGGACCAATTGATCCCTTCGTGAAGCCCAAAACTCGTTTCTTCAATGTCGTCGCACCGCAGGCCGAAACCGCTTGTTCCGGCAAACACTTCCATATTGTCGAACAGCCAGCCGTAAGGGCGAACAGGCGGACAACCACGCTGGTATCCGAAGAAGTCAACGCCGCTTCCGCCGAGATCGAAAAGCGGAGCGTAGGGATTTTCAATAAATAATCCGGCAAACGGTGCAATTTCAATCGGATAGCTGCCGCATTGATCTTCAAACCCCATGTCCCGACCGACATTGCAATCCCGAAAGTATCGCTTGGTTGGCGTTGTTCGGGATTTTCCATTGTCCAGTGGCCTCGCAACAGGCTCGTCAATTGGCAGCGTAGGGAATGCCGGTTCCACCGGTTCCACCGATTCCTTCGGCGGCGTCCGTTTCGGAAAATCCGGGATCGGCGGTTTTGGTTTCGGCGGAGGAACTAACGGGGGAATTGTTTTATTATCGGAATCAATCCCCTGACGAATCCAGTCACGAATTGAGGCTTCATCGGGATGTTTTTCTCCTCCCTCCACGTCCTCCTCGCTTATGTCTTGCGGGATGGTAAATGTGGGACGTGAGGATTGATTCCTACCGTTTTTTTGCGGAGGAGTCGGTGAAGTTATCCGAAGGGGGGGGATTTCCTGATAGACCTCTCCCTCGATCTCGTCTTGAAAGCCGGGTGATACCGCCTGATTGTCCATTTCCCGAAGAAACTCCTCCATGTCAAGTTCCGGGGAATCCGTGTCGCTTTCCGAAAAGTCCTGGGGGCTTGGTTCCTCCAGTGCGATGTCCGGGAATTCTAAATCGCCGACCAGTCCGAAAGGCTCATCGTTCAAACCTCCCGGAAGCGGTACTTCTTGTTCCACTTGAACCAAACGAATCGGATTAGGACGGGGCGAAGAAGAATTTGATTGTCCGGACCAGGTGTAGGGAATGGAAGTCGCCGATTTTCGGGTTTGCGCGTATGTTGTGCCGGTATACGTCAAAACGATACTCAAGACCAATACCCCCAATCCCACTTGCGCTAACGTAAGTGGAAAGGTGGTCAAAATCCTAATTTTTCCGAGCGACTTTATCATTATGTCCGTCCTGATTTTTCACGGATTTGTTAAATTGCGTCAACTGCGTAAAACAGCAGGGATTTTTCGCGCGTAAACAACTCCCTAATCAGAGTATTTTATCGGATAATTAAAGTCAGTTCTTTCAGAAAACTCTACATTATCGGAAAAGTTTTCGTATTTTACCAACTCGACGGGAACACGTCGTAACGGTGGTCGACCCGGTCGACCGTCAGATACGACGGAGTACCGCCTCCATTCCGGGTTTTCTTTCGCAGCAACCTAAACCTGAAACGCAAAGTGATGGTGCGCAAGATCAGAGCGGCTTTCCGGGAAGTCTTCCCGATTGTGCGCACCACGGGTTTCTTCCCGAAGCAATGCGCCAAGCAGGATCAATTGGGAAACCAAAATCATGTTTTGCAATTCATACCCTTCGAAGGAATTGAATTGGTGCAAGAGGACGTAATGCGACCAGCGTTTGCCGTTTTCAAGAGCTTCCGAAAGCCCTTCGGCGTCGCGAAGGACTCCGGCATGACGCCACATAATGCTTTTAAGCGAATTACGAATGTCGGTCAAGTCGATTCGTTCGTCGTCTTCGTTTTCCGTCCGGTTTTCAGAGATGTTCATTTCGGCGGCACTTTCAAGGACCGGCTGAATCTGGTAATCGTTGCTGGAGGACAGAGCGACTTGTCCGGCCAAACGACCGCACGACTCCCCGATCACAAGTGCTTCCAGCAAACTGTTGGAGGCCAGACGGTTTGCTCCGTGCAAACCACTGGACGCACATTCCCCGGCGGCCCACAAACATGGGAGCGTCGTTCGTCCCTCCTTGTCGATGGTAACACCACCCATAAGGTAATGCGTTCCCGGCCGCACCGGAATTCGTTCCGTCGCAATATTGATCCCGAACTTCATACAAAGCGAGGAAATCGTCGGAAACCGCCGATGAACCCAGTCGGCCTCCTTGTGACTCAAGTCGAGATAAACGTTCGGGTGGTTCGTTTTGTTCATCTGTTGCACGATTGCCCGGCTCACGACATCGCGTGGTGCCAACTCTCCCCGCGGATCGTAATCGTGCATGAACCGGTGCCCGTTCTTGTCGACGAGAAACGCCCCTTCGCCCCGCATCGCTTCGGAAATTAACGCACGACTCCCCCCGGCGATGTAAAGAACCGTAGGATGAAATTGGACGAATTCCATATCCCGAACTTCCGCGCCGGCACGGTAAGCGGCAGCGATTCCGTCGCCGGTGGCACCCTCCGGATTCGACGTTTCCCGATAAATCTGTCCGATCCCTCCGGTTGCGAGAATGGTTTGTTTCGCCCAAATCAATTCATGGTGGTCGTCCGGCTTGTTCCTGTTGACGATGGCACCACAACATTTGCCGCCGGAGGTGAAAAGATCAAGCACAAACGTATTTTCCCAGATGCGAACATTCGGACGCCGTTGCACTTCTTCGACGACCGCCCGGACGATTTCCTTGCCGGTTGCGTCTCCCAACGCATGTAAAATCCGGTTGTGAGCGTGTCCTCCTTCACGTCCGAGTGCGATTTTTTCGCCGCTACGGTCGAACGCCGTTCCGATTTCGATCAATTTTTGAATTTCTTCCGGGCCGCGACGGATGATATGTTCAACGACTTCCGGATCGCACAAATCTCCTCCGGCGATCAAGGTATCGGAAATATGGCTTTCAAACGTATCGCTTTCCCCCCAAACGCTTGCGATTCCGCCCTGGGCGTTCACGCTGTTCGAGTTTGCGACGGAAGACTTGCACAGAAGGACGACGTCGAGAGCCGGGTCAACGGCCAACGCTGCACGCAAACCGGCCAATCCCGCACCGATAATCAAAACATCCGTAAAAAAGTGCGGATGATTTTTCGGGTGAAAGGAGACCAGATAACGCCGGGGCGGCTCAAGGGTAACAGGCATGGAACTCGGATGGGTCGGGGGTTCTTAGTAAGGAACAGTATAAAAATAACTCAAAGTGTAAACAAACGGGGCCCCAAAACAGTCAAGGGCATAGGGCATAGGAAAAAAACCTATTTTCTGCCTTTTCCTCGTCGATGGAAGAGTGATGGTGAGTGTCGAACAAGCCAATTATTCTATGCCCTATGCCCGATGCCCTTAAATTTCAACACTTTTTCCGGCCTCAAAACCAATCCGTTTACATTTTGAGTTTTTATACTGTTCCTAAACGGTTTCTTCAGTCTAATTCAGGAGTGAATCGTTCGCAAGTGGAGACGGTGAAAAGTTGTGTGGGAAAGAATCAAAAAAATCTCCACTCCGTGCCCTGTACTTGAGTCTCTTCCTCTGTAAAATGAGGGTTTTACATTGTTGGTACGCCGTTGGTACGCCGTTGGTACGTCAAAGTCCCTCTACCCCCGAATTACCGTTATGAGTTTGAATTTAGCGACGATTCTGGATGATTCCGCCGAACAATATCCCGACCGCATTGCGCTTGTCAGCGATGATCGGTCCTACACCTACCGCGAACTGAGCGTTTGGTCGAAAAAAATTGCCGAAGCACTGACGTCGTTCAAAATCCGACGCGGCGATCACGTTGCGATCATGATTCCGAACGTCCCGGAATTTACCGCCGCCTATTTCGGAATTCTTTCGCTTGGTGGTGTCGTCATTCCGATCAATATGATGCTTTTGGAAAACGAAATCGCCTATCTTTTGAACCATTCCGACGCAAAATGCCTGCTTGCCTGGTCCGCCTACTCGGAACGTTGTTTCAAGGCATTTCAATCCGTGGACGACTGTGAATATCTGATTCTCCTCGGCGAACACGCGGAAACGGAGTACCAAAAGCTGGCACCCTACTTTGCTCCGAACGATTCGCACCGAAGCAACACGCTTTCCGTTTTGGAGTTGCTGTTGGAAGACAAACCGGGCCAGTTCGACACGGCCCAAACCGGACCGGACGATACTGCGGTGATTCTGTACACTTCCGGAACGACCGGCCGCCCCAAAGGAGCGGAGTTGAGTCATTTTAACATGTTTTCCAATGCGTTTTACACCGCCCATCATTGTGTGATGTATTCGAACATGGATGTCGGCCTCGGAATCCTGCCGCTTTTCCACTCGTTTGGTCAAACGGTGATTCAAAACGCATTCATTATCGCTGGCGCAAAAGTCGTTCTGGTTCCACAATTCGAACCGAAGAAAGCCTTGCACCAAATTGAACAGCACAAGGTTTCCTTTATCGCCGCGGTTCCGACGATGTTTCATTTGCTTCTACAGCATCAGAAACGGAATCCGGTGGACGTTTCCTCGGTACGTTTGGCCATCAGCGGTGGAGCACCCCTTCCGCTTGTACTTGCGAACGAATTTCAAGAGGTTTTCGATACTGTTTTTTCCGAAGGATACGGTCTTTCGGAAACAAGTCCGATTACGAACTATTCGCTCATGGGCAACCGGGAACCGAAGCCTGGTTCCATCGGTCCGCAGATCGTCGGCACACAGGTCCGCATTATGAGGAACGACGGTACGTTTGCCGAACCGGAAGAAGTCGGCGAATTGGTGGTTCGCGGTCATAATTTGATGAAGGGATACTACAAAGACCCTCTCGCAACGCGGGCAGTGATGTACAATGGGTGGTTCCGAACCGGCGACATTGGCAAAATGGACGCCGACGGGTTCTTTTATATCGTTGACCGCAAAAAAGACGTAATTATTCGTGCCGGGATGAATATTTACCCACGCGAAATCGAGGAGGTTTTGCTTCATCACCCGGCGGTCAAGGAAGTCGCGGTGATCGGCGTTCAGGACGACACGCTCAGCGAAAACGTCGTCGCTTTCGTTGTGCCCGTTGAGGGAGGATCATGCACTTCGGAGAGTTTGTTGAAATACTGTCGGGAACACCTTGCTCTGTACAAGTGTCCCAAAACGATTCGTTTTCTCGACGCACTTCCCAAAGGGCCGACGGGCAAAATCCTCAAACGAGAACTCCGCTCGCCCCGTTAATTTGACCGGCCAAAAACAAAAAAATGGACGAACAACACTTGGAAGCATTGGCGGAATTCGCGGCGGGAGCGGGCCATGAAATCAACAACCCGCTCGCAATTATCGGCGGGCATGCACAGCTTTTACTGACACAAATCGACGATCCCAGGCAGCGACGCTCGCTTGCCGTGATTGCGGCTCAAGTGAAGCGGGCTTACGAAATGATCGCCGATATTCGCCTGTTTGCCCGTCCGCCGAAGCCGGAGTTTGTACGGTTCGATCTTTACGCCAAAATCGACGAGCTTGTCGAAAAACAGCTCCCGGAGTTTTTGCCGCCGGAAATCACGCTTCAATGGAAACATGACGAGCCGTCGTTGTTTTTGGAATCCGATCCGGTCCAAATTACCGTTGCGCTGCTTGCCTTGATTCGAAATGCAGTGGAGTCGCTCGGTGAAAAAGGCACGATTACTCTCGAAGTAAAACAGGATCAGGAGGCAAGTCCAGTCGAAATCCGTGTTTCGGACGACGGCCCCGGCATCCCGGAGGAAATTCGCGGAATGATTTTTTCGCCGTTTTTCAGCGGACGCCAGGCAGGTCGCGGTCTCGGATTCGGACTGCCGAAAGCGTGGAGAATCGCCCGGCAGTGCGGCGGTTCGCTTGAACTTGAGGGCGGCGAGTCCTCGAAAACCTGCTTTCTGCTAAGATTACCGAGGTAACGTTCTCCTCTTTTCAATCGGTTCGTTTTTCGTTATAATTTGTCCTTCTGCTTTTTCAAAATTTTCCATTCCCCCTTTCTCCCTTCTTGCCAGTATCATGCAACACAGAGTTTTCGGTCCGGACAAATTTTCCGTTTCCGCCCTCGGATTCGGGTGTATGCGGCTTCCCACGAAAGACGGTTTGGCGACCGGTCCGGTTGACTTGGCGGAATCGACCCGAATGATCCGGCACGGAATCGACGCCGGAATCAACTACCTTGATACGGCGAAAGTGTATCACGAAGGCAAAGGTGAAAAAGCGGTCGGAGCCGCGCTTGCCGGAGGATACCGTGAAAAAGTTCAAATCGCAACGAAACTTCCGCTTTGGGGCGTCGAGACCGTTTCCGACTGCGATAAAATTCTCCGCGAACAGCTCGCCGATCTGAAAACCGACGTGATTGACGTTTACCTGTTCCACTGCCTTCAATCGCACCTTTGGGACGCCATCAAACGGCTGGACCTGATTCGCTGGGCGGAAAAGCAGCGGCAGGCGGGCAAAATCCGGTACATCGGCTTTTCGTTCCATGACAATCTGTCGCTGTTCAAGGAGATCATCGACACCTACTCCTGGGATATGTGCATGATTCAGTACAATTATGCCAACGCAACTCACCAGGCCGGCGTGGAGGGTCTGAAGTACGCCGCTTCCAAAGGGATTTCGGTCGTCGCAATGGAACCGCTTTTCGGCGGATTCCTCGCAAACCCGACCGGCCTGATGGGGAAAGCGTTTAAAAATACGTCTTACGATCCGGTCGATTTGGGACTTCGTTGGATTTGGAATCAGCCGGAGATTTCCCTGCTCATCAGCGGAATGTCCACCATGTCGCAAGTCGAGCAGAACCTGAAAATCGCCGACCGTGCTTCCGTCGGCGGCCTGACGGAAGAGGAATCCCGTTTTATTGAAACGCTTCAAAAGGAGTACGATCAAGCGGTTCCGATCAAGTGTTCGAAATGCCACTATTGCGTTCCTTGCCCAAGCGGAGTCGATATTCCGTTGTTTTTCGACTTTTACAATTTTGGTAAAGCGTTGCCGGAAAAGAAGGAGCATTACGCGCTCACCTACAGCCTGTTCGCCGACGATAAACGAGCAAACGCTTGCAGCGAATGCGGAAGCTGCGAATCCCAATGTCCGCAAAAACTGCCGATCCAAAAACTGTTGAAAGAGGTTCACAAATTTTTTACATAAGAAAACGGAAATGGAAGCGTTTTTTATCCCCTTCGCTGTTTGGGTGGGTATAATAAATTGATGAAAGCAAAGAAAAGTGAACCTCAAAATACCAAATCGCAAGGCAATATTTACGACGCATTCGTGAAGCGGATGTTCGGTCGAATCCTTGTGATCGTGGATTTTTTGCTGTATTACGCCGATCCCAAGTTCGTTGCCGCGATTGATTTGAAGAAAATCAAACCGGCCCCGACGCACTATATTGGCAAGGCTGGCGACGAGCGAATCGTCGATTTGGTTTTCCTCTGTCCACTTAAAAACGGACAGGGAACCCTGATGGCGGTCATCATATTCGAGCACCAGAGCGGTAATTTGAAGAAAATCCCGCGAAAGTTACACCAAGTATATCTCCGCGATTTGGGATGCCGAGGAGAAAGAAGGCAAGCCCCTGTCCGCTCCGTACTTTATTGTGCTTCGAGTGGGGAAAAAACCGCATCGGGGGGTGTACCCGAAAATGGCCGATTCGTTGCCAAAGGACAAAGATGGGCAACCGGTCGGTAAGGTTGTAGAGGTTGAATATGATGTGGTCGATTTACCTGCTTGGGATTTTGACAAGCTGGTCGGCGGGCCGGTGTTGCGGCTGGCACTTGGCATTTTGAAAAAGATGATTGAGGATGCCGGAGAGGAATTTTCCGAGGCAATGCTACCGCTTCGGGAAATTTCTGATAATGAGCAAAAGATCGAATTGACGAAAGAGTTATTAGGTTTTGTGGACAAGGCACTGAAAGCTCACAACCGCCGATTGGATGGTGAGATGGTGAGCAAGGTGTTAAAACCGATATTCAAAAATGAGGAGGAAACCGTGATTAAATCAATTTTTGACGAAAAGTATGATATAGGTTATTCCGAAGGAAAAGCCGACGGTTATTCCAATGGGAAAGCCGAAGGGAAAATTGAAACGCTCTTGAAAATCCTCCGAGTTCGTTTTCGTCGGGTTCCTCGAGATGTTGAAACGGTTATTCGTAAAATGACTGACCCAATCGCTTTGGATTCGTGGGCAGAGTACGCCTTGACTTGCCAATCCATAAATGAGTTTGCCCAGTCGATCCGGTAACTCTTTGAGAATAACATCCATGCGAACAATCACCGCGTATTTACTCCAGTTACCGGAACAAAGACAGCTATGACGAACAAAAGCGTAATCCTTGAAAAAGCCAACGCCGACCGAAGAAAAGCCCAGAAAATCGGGGAGAGGCGATAAACCGATACGCTTCTCATTTCTCATTTCTCATTTCCCTTTTCCCATTTTATCATGTCCAATCGCACCACAAAGATCAAATCGTTCCAAAAGTTTCTCAAGAAGCGGTACAAACACGTTCCGCAGACGCAAAGCCGGAAGGTTTTGGAACATCTCATTTACGCCGCCTGTTTGGAAAATGCGACTTTTGAACAGGCAGACGCCGCGTTTTCCGTGCTGGAGCACCATTACATCGATTGGAACGAGATTCGGGTCTCCACGGCAAACGAACTGGCGTACACGTTTCCGCACCTTCCCGACGCGGTTACCGCAGGAGAACGGATACGGAAATCGTTACAAGCCGTATTCGATACCACCTATGTGTTCGACCTGGAAGAGTTGCGGAAAAAGAACCTGTCGCAAGCGGTCGAATTCCTGAAATCGCTGGGAGTTTGCAGCCGTTTCATGGTCGATTACACGGCTCATAATGCGTTTGGCGGTCACGTGATCCCGTTGGACGAATCGGCACTTCGGGTTTTCCGGCTCCTGGGCCTCGCTCAAACGAACAAGGACAACACCCGCGAAGACGTCGGCGGTTTGGAACGGGCAATCTCGAAACCGGAAGGGCACGAATTTGCGAACCTGTTACATCATTTCGCGGTCGAGTTTTATCATGCCGACGGTCCTGCTGAACTGCAACAACTCTTGAAACCGATTGATCCCCAAGCCGTCAACCGTGATTGGACCGCTCCGGTTCTCGTCGTTACCAAACCGGTGAAGCCGCAGAAACTGAAACCCATAATCCCACCAGTCGCAGTGGCGGCTGTCTTGGACGACGACTTGGACGTCGCCGAGGGGGTCCGTGACGTTGAGGAAGTGGAATTCCTTCCGAACCCGATAACCGGCGAAGAGACCCCATTCGAAGTCGGCGACGACGATGAGGATGACGTCCCCGCAAAATCCCAGCCTGCTCCGAAAGCGACTCCCAAAACGACGAAAACGAAACCTGTCAAAAAGGACGCCGCCTTGAAAGCCGGAGCAAAAAAACCGGACATGAAGAAAGCGAAACCCAAACCGCCGGAAAAACCGTCCAAAAACGCGAAAAAAGCGGCACCGGTCAAGTCCCAGGAGAAAAAAGGCAAAAATGTTCCTTTGCCCAAAAAAGCGGCAAAGAAAACGGCAAGCTCTCCACCGGTCAAATCCAAAACGAGTGCCGTCAAGAAAGACGTTAAAAAAACGCCCAAGCCGCCCCAAAAATCGCCCACAAAAGCACTTCGGCAAAAAAAACCGAAATAGGGAGCTTGATTTTCGTTCCAATCGGAGTTAGGATGAGCGGTCGTAAGAAAGTGATTCGGACGGTCACTCTTTGCTTTTGGCAACGGGAGGAAAGTCCGGGCTTTTTCGAATCGCCGTGGTGGATAACGTCCACCGGCCTTTTTGCGAAGGTCAGGGAAAGTGCAACAGAAAGTAAACCGCCGCAAGGTAAGGGTGAAACGGTAAGGTAAGAGCTTACCAGCGGATCGGGTGACCGGTTCGGCTAGGCAAACCCCACGGAAAGCAAGGTCAAACAGGAACGAGGACTGATTCGATCCGCTCGCAGTTCCGGGTGGACCGCTCGAGGGTACGGGTAACCGTGCTCCCAGGTAAATGACCGTCGCTTGGGAAACAATCCCAAGTACAGAACCCGGCTTATAGAATCGCTTTTTTACGATACTATTCAACGCCAATCAGAGCCGCGCACAATCAGAGCCGCGTACGGAGTAAGCGGTTTTCACGTTACCACCGGGGTCACCGCTTACTCCGTGCGCGGCTCTGATTGTGCGCTCTGATTGTGCGTGGCTCGTTGGTGTGTTCAATCAAAATGTCACTATATTGACGGTATATTTCCGATTTCCGATTCCCAATTTCTCAAAAATTTTCGTAGAATACGGTGTTTTCCCCACCCCTGCTCTCCACTTATTCCATGACATTTGCTCAACGGTTGGAAAACGCGGTTCGCACGAAAAAGTCGGCGGTCCTTGTCGGCTTGGATCCCCGTATGGAATCGCTCCCGGAACCGTGTGCCGGTTCGTTTCTCGATTTCAGCAAAGGAATCCTCGACGTCGTTGCCCCGCTTGTTCCGGCGGTCAAGCCGCAAGTCGCATTTTTCGAACAATACGGTCCCGAAGGAATGAGCGTCTTGAAACAGGTTGTTGATTACGCTCGGCAAAAGGGGCTGCTCGTGATTTTGGACGGTAAACGTAACGATATTGGGACGACCGCTGCCGCTTACGCCGACGGGATGATCGGCGGGCAAAGCGTTTGGGGCGGCGACGCGATTACGGTCAGTCCTTATCTCGGCGACGACAGCTTGACACCGTTTTTCGAGACCGCCGAAAAACGCAACGGCGGCGTGTTCGTGCTCGTCAAAACCTCGAATCCCGGCGGAGCAATGCTTCAAGACCTGCAAACCGCCGACGGCAAGCCGATTTATCGGCACGTCGCTGAATACGTTCAGGCCGCTTCGGAAAAAGTTCGTGGAGCCGGTCGATACGGTTCCATTGGGGCCGTGGTCGGAGCGACCTGGCCGGAACAGCTTGCGGAATTACGGGAAGTGATGCCGAACGTTTGGTTTCTCGTGCCCGGTTTTGGTGCGCAGGGCGGCTCTGCGAAAGACGTGGCCGGAGCGTTCGATTCCGAAGGTTTGGGCGCGATTGTCAACAACTCTCGAGGAATCATTTTCGCTCACACGCAAAAAAAATACGCCGGACTTGATTGGCAGCGTGCGGTGGAACTGGCAACCCGGGAAATGACCGAGCAATTGAACGGAGCTTGATCTTTTTATCGGGTATGGTCTCCGGACGATGGTGTTACGCCTCCGGTTTGAACCGCTGGTACGCCCAGGTTGCCGCCATGAGGAGACTGGCCAAAGCAAAGACCGCTCCAAAGCGGTAAAGCTCGTTCACGCCGGACATGTCCACGATCAATATCTTCAACAGCGTTGCTGCAAACAGAAGGATTGCCATCCAACGCAACGTTGCCGACCGCCAAACGAAGCCGATCCCAATCAGCACTCCTGCAAAGAGGGACCATAAAATCGAAAGGGCCATCTGCGCTTTCCATGCTTCCTGACCAGCTCCCGCCAGTTGCCGAACGGATTGGAAACACTCCACCGACATCGTAAGCCAAAGGAAACAGACGCCGAAAAAGGCGAAGAAACGATAGATTTTCCGTTCGGTCGAGTTTTCGTCCAAATGATGTACCCAAAAGATTCCCAACGCAAGGATTGTCGCCGCAAGAATCATCATCGGGCGGGAGAAGGGATTCCAAAACGGTACGGTAAATTCCGGTCGGAACGGAAGATCGCCAAAAACTTTCAGTGCCGTCAACAAAAGAATCGACATGGAGATGATTCGCAAAACTTTGGAGCGGAAAACCAGTGCCAACGTCGTCAAAATCAGGGCGAAAACCGACCAAAGCGTCGTGAGCGCAGCCGAACCCGCATACTTTATCGTGAAATGGCCGTGTTTCGTTTGGGCAACATCAAAATTGTGGTAACACTCGACGGAAAGGTAAATCAGCAGAGCAAGCAAGGCGATCACTCCCGAAACTTTCCAGGCAATACGTTCCTGATTTCCCATGTATGAGAGTCGGCAGCGATTTGTCCAAACGGCCAGCACCAGTGCCGGTATCACGGGAAAGAGCATGGAGATAAAATAGGCGTTCATCAGCGGTGTCACCCATCCGAGTTGAAACGGTTGCGTAATACCGGCATCGTACAACACCGTTTTTGCCAATGCGCCGAACAGCACGATCAGGCCGCAAATTCGAATCGGCAGATTTCGCACAAAAAAACCGAGACCGATCCAGAAAAGTGCGTAAAGTGCCCAAAGTGCGCTAAGGAACTTAATCGCATACGCCATCGGCATAATATCGCATCGGGTAAAATCAATCCACTCAATCGACAAAGTGGCAATGAGT
The DNA here is from genome assembly GCA_964576215.1 of uncultured Planctomycetaceae bacterium. GTDB lineage: Bacteria > Planctomycetota > Planctomycetia > Pirellulales > Thermoguttaceae > JAVBSX01. The sequence goes on along the minus strand of CAZNVM010000277.1, from coordinate 2,115 downwards.
GTAAAGAGTCCAACGACGCCGAAGAGACCGAAAGCGTTTTGGTAAGTTGCGTCAAATCGGCGAAGAACATGTTTACTCTGATAGCCCAACGCAAGCAGAATCAAACTTCCGGCCGTAAGCGCGACGCAGAACGGGTTGTTAATCGCGTCTTGATATTCAACCCGTTGCGCAAAGCCGACGAAGAGCATTATTGTTACGGCCAGGCCAAGACCGACAATCGCCGTCGTTGTAATGCCCCTGCTTCGGAAAATAAAGCCGATTTCCAGCAGGAGGATTGCCCATGCAAACCAGAAGGCGGTGAGGAATGCTTCAAGCAAATACTCCGGCGGATAGGGTGCCCAAACCAATGGATTGCCGGGATTGTAAAACCAAAGTTCGGGATGGGCATAAAAATACCTCGCCGCCTCGCCAGAGAGGATGATGCCGAGCAAAATGTAGCCGAGGATGCCGAAGACGACAGACGGCAGACAGCAGACGACAGAATTTTTTTCTGCTGTCGTCTGTCGTCTGTCGTCTGCCGCCTTCAACACCGCCACAGCGACCAACACCGCCGCCGACGCAAGCATCGGCAACGCAATCGTATTGAACACGGCACACATTTCAAGTTGCGTCTTGACTTCGCGGAGTTGACCGGCAATCTCTGTAACAAGACGAACAGTACCGAGTCCAAAAAAGATGTACGCCATCACGACGAACGTCAGGTTCGTTTGGCGATGTCCAAAGTACCACAAACCGGCAAAAACGGTGAGCCAGCCGAGTGTGATCCACATGGCATCGAATTGCAGCGGAATGCCAATGGCAACGAAACCGAGAGCGATGACCACCGCCGCACTGGGAGCGGCCTGCCAATAGAGAGACGGCAGATGACAGACGACAGACGGCAGATGCTTCTTATACAACACAGCAAGCAGGGCGTACCATGCCGCTCCGATGAAGGCGAAAATGCCGAGACTCTCGTACAGCCAAACATGAACCCCTTCAGCCGGAGAAAATATGCGACCACCATTAAATTGGATTTTTCTTACGACCTGTTCCAGTACAATGTAAATCGCCCCAAAAAAGATGATCGGCGCAAGAACCGCCCGCATGGCATCATCCCAAGTCGGAATCAATTTCTTGTTGATGGGTTTCCAGGCGGCAATCATGGTGTCAATCAGAAATACAATGTAAAAAGCCGCCTGAAACAGCAACACATCGGGAAGTTTCGAGGGTTGGTAATTATTGAACCACATCCAAAACAACGCCTGTGTACCGAAAAATGCGATCCACGCAATCGGGGCACGGCGAAGCAGATTGACCAGCAAAAGCGTTCCAATGTTCAGCGAGATGAGATAGACGAAAAGTTCGCGGTAATGATCCTCGCCGCTCGAAACGAGGATCGGCACGGCCAGTCCGCCGAGAATGGACACAATACCGAGCAGTCGGGAGCGGTAAAACCAGGCCAGGAGAAATCCGCCGAGCACGATCATCGACATCAGCACGCTTGCCGTCTGAAACGAAATCAATTTGTAAAAAGCGAAGGAAGCGTAACCAGCCTGGTAAAGGAGAATGATCCCGACACTGGAAAGCATCGTCGAAAAACGACGCAGACCGCTACGGCGGGAGTAAAAACCGGCACCGAGCATGACGACGCCAAAGGTGGTAATGCCGGCGACTTTGAGCGTGTCCGTAATCCAGCCTTCGTTGACGGCGTACCGAATCAACAAAGCGGCGGCGACAATGAAACCAACGACGGCAACCCAGCCGAAAAGTTTTTGGCCGATCCAAAGTTCAAGAGTCCGCGAATTGATTTCATCGGGCTTTTCCGCTTTTTGAACCGGTGCAGGTACAGGTTCGGAATCGGTACGCCAAAGAGACGCGGGATCCTTCGTGAAGAAGGAGGAGGGGGGCGGAGTCGGGGCGGTCGCTTGAACCTGTTCCACTGGAACACCGGGCTTGGTGAACCGACACCGGGCAGGGTCTTCTGGTATATTCGGCAGTCCGTCGACAAGTTTACGATTTTTACTGATTTTACCGTCATTTCGCTTCGCTTCATTCCGGCTTTTATTGGGGGAGATGAATAAAAGCCGGAATGGAGCATCGCGAAATGACGGTCTCGATACAAACTTGTCGACG
>CAZNVM010000276.1:0-18712 GCA_964576215.1 uncultured Planctomycetaceae bacterium | reverse complement strand
CGAAATAGTACATCTGGAAATATCTGTCAAATTTGAACCTCACTTTCTCGGCCACAAAAACAGTTGTAAGTATTTGATACAAAAGCAGTTAGCTTCATTTTACTAAAAAACCACCCACAGATTTTGGTGAGGAGGCAAATTATCCTTCTTTGGAGCGTGAAGACATCCGGGCAGTCATCTGTTACGCTGCCGAGTTGAAAACAGTTTACAAATAACGACCTCAAAACGGAAACTTGCCGACGGGCTACTTTTTGAGCGAGTAAGATATTTACACGATGCACTTTTTCGATTAGGATAAAAGCGCGAAAAATGCCGGATTATTCCTCTTGCTTTCAAACTCCCATGTTGAAGAAATTGTTAATCGTCGCCCTTCTGTTGTCGAGTTCCTGTCTTACCGCTTTCGGTGTCGAACGGGACATTCTCCAATCGCCGATTCTGTTCGTGAAACGGTACAACTATCAAGGGCTTCACATTTATGACACGTTTTATCAGTGGAGACCCGGCGGGGGAATTTACATTCTTGAAAACCCTGCCGATCCGCCGGAGCAGCATCGAATCCGGCCCGTCATTGATCCGACGACCCCCGAAACGCTCGGCCCTGGCATCTATTTCGATCCGTCACTTTCCTACGACGCTCAAAAAATTCTCTTCTGTTTCAAAGGTTCGCCGCAAGGTAACTCCGTGATCTACGAAATCGGACTCGACGGCAAAGGACTTCGGCAAATCACGAACCTCGACGGCAACGGCAATCCGTACAAAGGGACCGGCGGCGGACACCACGACGTCAAACCGTGTTATCTGCCGGACGACCGGATCGTGTTCTGTTCAACCCGATACAGCGGACTCGTCCCCTGCGCCAACAACGGCGTTACGATTTTACACGTCATGAACAACGACGGCAGCGAAATTCACACGATCTCCGTCAACAACGTTACCGAATTTGATCCGAACCCGCTCCCCGACGGACGAGTCCTGTTCGGACGCTGGGAATATATCGATAAAAACGCCCTCACCATCCAAAGCCTTTGGACGGTTCTTCCCGACGGAACAAACGAAACCGCTCTTTACGCAAACAACATGGTCTTCCCGGAAGCGGTGTTACAAGCGAAACCGGTTCCCGGTGCGGACCACCTGATCGTCGCAACGTTTGCCCCACACAACTCGCCGCCGCGAGGGACAATTGCGATGATCGATACCCGGCTCGGAAAAAATGAAGCGGCAGCGGCGTTCAACTTCGAACATCACGACAGACCGACGTTCGACCGCGGCGACTCTTGCGATCCGACGGCCATCAACGAAAACGTCGTGCTTTACAGTGGCGTTCCGAACGAACCGGACGCTCCGACAATCGGAAATGACACCCCCGGCGGCAATCGCGGCAACCCGAAACTGAACGCTTTGATGCTCATCGACCGGACAGGGGCGAAAACCGTTGTGTTAAGCGATCCGACGATTGATTTGCACAATCCGATTCCGATCATTCCACGTGAACGGCAACGTCAGATCACCGACACGACGGACCGTACGAAAATTACCGGCAATTTCTTCGTCCACGACGTTTACGAAGGAAACACCGGCGTTGCTCGTGGAACAATCAAGTGGTTGCGAGTTACTGAAGAAACTTCCCGGGTCAGCGAAAGTCCCGGCAGCAACAACATGAACCAGGTCTTTTCGATCTCCGCCGCGCTTGCCTGGAGTCCGAAAATTTATCATGGAATCGTTCCCGTCGAAGAGGACGGCTCCGTTTATTTCGAAGCTCCGTCCGGTCGGTCGCTGAATTTCCAGCTTCTCGACGCGGATTACCGGCTCGTTCGGAGTATGCGGACGTTTATTCAGGCTGCACCGGGAACGACACGTTCCTGCATGGGGTGTCACGAGTACAAGTACGGAACGACTCCGTCGGTCAGCGAATCGCGGCTTTTGGGCCGGGACCCGGTCAAGCTCCGGGACGAATCGTGGGGCGGCGGTTATCTCGATTACACGAAAAAGGTGCAACCGATTTTGGACAAGCATTGCGTTTCGTGTCACGGCGGAGAAGCCGGAATTGCCAAAGGACTCGACCTGAGCGGCGGTTGGACCGATTACTTCAATATCAGTTACGAAAATTTGACCGCCCGGCGTGAGAAGCAGTACATCGCCGACCTGATTCAGGGGATTTGCTGCATGAACGGAACGGCGTACTGGTCGTGCAAAATTTTCGATCCTTATGAACATGGAAGCGGTAATGCTCCGCTTGCCGACATTCTGCTTTCGGAGCCGCACAAAAGCACGACCGGACTTTCCGACGCCGACCGGGAACTTCTGTTCGCCTGGATCGACAGCAATGGTCTGTTTTTCGGAACGTGGGACTTCACACGGGCCGGACCGCTTGCCAAAGAACACCGTGCCACCAAAGAAGCACTCAAAGCCGTGATGAAAAAATCCGATTGTGCCAGGTGTCACACGGACGAGAACGGCAACGTCCGGCGATTCGACGACTGGATCAACCTGGAAACGCCGGAGCTCAGCCGTATTTTGCGAGCACCGCTTCCCAACGCCGGAGACAAGGGAACATCGGAAAACGGATACGGTCTCGGGCTTTGCCGGGATCGAAAAGTCGATCAAAAGTTCAGCCGTCTCGGTCTCATGTTCCAAAGCGGATATGAGCATGGTGTCAAGAACCTGGATCAATTCCCGACGCAGGTTTGGGAAAACTGGGATGAACAGCAGCAAGGGGAGCCGGTGATTTCCTTTGCGTCGACGAACGACGCAACGTATCAAAAAATGCTTGGGATCATCCGGGAAGCGAGGATTCGGCAACTTGCCGACCCCCGTGTCGATATGCCGACGGCGGACAAGGTCGGCGAGGGTATCATCGCAGGCCGATTCCGGCAGATCATTCCGCAACCGCTTCCGGAAGAGACGCCGCCGCTTTTTGCCGAGGTCGACGACGAAGGATACGTTCGATTCCATTGGGAATGTTCCTGGCGGACGGTCGGTTTGGTTTTCGAAATTCACCGCTCGACATCGCCGAATTTCACGCCGACAGCGGAAACGCGGATCGATCGGACGGAACGGTTCGAGTTTACCGACCGGACGGCACCTCCCGGTAAGGTTTATTATGCTTTGATTCCTGTTACGGACCCGGCGGAGACCTGCGGAACCTGCAAAAGCGGTGCGGTGCTTGATTACCGCGATTCACTTTCGTCGTTCATTCTGGAAGGGGGTGGTGTCAATATCCCGATGCAAAAGAGTATCGAGAACCGTTGCCCGCTTTCCATGGTTGAGCCGATGAAAGGACAGCCGAGCCGGACGGAGGCGGTTGTACCGCAACCGAAAAAACCGGCTCCGCCGAAAAATCTCCGGGTGACTGCCGAGCCGGGAAAACTGACGTTCCAATGGGATGTGGACCGACCCGGTCAATATCGTTACAAAATCGGCGATGCGGAACCGATTTCCAAAAACCGTACTGAAATTGTTGAGGATTCGAATCGGGAAATCACCCTGACGGTCCGAACCGTCGGACGGCTGGACACGGAAAGCGATCCGGTCTCCCTCACGGCCAAATCGTTGCCGATTGACCGAACGCCGGTTTTCTCGCTTGCCGACATGTTCAAAGAGGGCAAATTGCAGGGCGATGCCGTGTTTGAGGACGGAGTTCTCGACCTTTCCCGGGGAGGGCATCTCGAATTTCCCCAGGAGGAAAAGCGTAACATTCGCGGACAGTTTTCGATTGAGCTGGAAGTGAAGTTCGATTCCGTAAACGACTCGCCGCTCATGGTGAGCAACGGCGTCTGGAGACAATCGGGCTGGTTTGTCCAGAAATTCGGCAACGGCATCCGATTTCATTTCAGCGGCGTCGATTGCGACGGTGGTGTCGCAGAGATTGGAAAGTGGACGAAGCTGCTTGGTACTTACGACGGTCAAACGGTCCGGCTTTATCAGGATGGCAAGCTGGTCGGCGAAAAACCCGCCGGCAATTTGGTGCCATGGGGCGGCCCGATGATTCTCGGCCAATACACCGGCGGCATCGCCCCCGGTTTTCAGATGAAGGGCCAAATCAAAAACGTCCGGATTTATCGTTGCGTGATGTAAAAACACCATCAAAAAATCACTCTTCATCCTCCGGGAAATCCTGCGAAATGACCCAGGAAACGCGACCGAGAAAGCGGAAGTAAATCAGCGGGAAAAAACCAAGCAACACCGTTTCCAGAAACGCGGAAACAATGTAATACCCGATTGATTGCATCCACGGGTTCTCGTAGTGGAACAGGTTCAGGTAAGCAAGCGTGCCCAGGAATAAAATCGGGACAACCGAAAACAAAAGGACCGCTCCGAAAAATTTGAGCCAGAGCATCGGAAAGAGAGCCAGACTTCCGAGCGTTTTTTTCGGCCAGCCGCCGAAAAACGTGTCCGTTTCCGTAACGCATAAAAACGAGATCGGAAACGTGAAGATCGGGCTCAAAAAGAAAATCGCAATCCATGGATAAACATAAGTTGCCGTTGCGAACTCCGGGAACACGGCTTCTATTCCCCAAATGAGAAACACGCCGGGATAAAACGAAACGAAAAGCATCAGGGACGTCCAAAAGATGTACGAAAATCCGAGTCCCAGATCGAACATGATCCAACGCTCGACCTTGATTTTCCCGGACGCCGTCGTCGTCAAAATGTTGATTCCGAATAAAAGGACGAGAATCAGCCAAACGATTCCGAAAAAAATTCCGACGAAAAAATTCACGGAAAAGAAGCCCATTTCGGCGTAGGACATGACGTAGGCTGTTCCTTCCGGATGCGTTTCGAGAAAAACATGAGCGAACGCCGACTTGATCTGTTCGCCAAAATAATTTGCCAAATAGCCGATGATGAAAAGCACGATCAACTTTTTTCGGTTGATCGGCGAAAGAAACGGTTCGAGAAAATTTCGCAATCCCGGCCAGAAGGGGGTAGGCGGCAGACGGCTGTCGGCAGACGACGGAGGAAGAGAGGGTTCCGGTTGCTTTGGCCTGGGTGGTGCCGGTAAAAGCGGTGGAGTTGGTAGGTGTTTTGAAGGAAGATTATTTTTTTCGTTCGTTTTCCGAGCGGAGGAATTTGTATTATCGCCGACGGTTTCCATGCGTTTTCTCTTTGCCAACCGCATTTCTTCTTCGATCTTTTTTTCGAGGTCCATTTTTTTCTGCTTGCGTTCTTTTTCGATTTTGGATTCGAGCAACCCCTGGAGAAACGCTTCCATTTTCGGCTGTTCGTCGTCGAAGACCCGTTGCTTTATGAACTCCGGCTTTTGATACCCGTCAACGGTTCGATAATCGACGCCGATGTTGAACGTTGGGGCATGTTCGATTTCCGGTTTTTTCACGAGATATCCACCGTTTTCGTCCAGTTCGACGGTGAAGCGAAATTCCGGTTCGACGTAAAAGATTTCCGTTTGGCGGTGGCAATCGGGACAAACTTTCCACATTCCGACCTGGTCTTCCGTGGCGTACATTCGCGTTTTGCAGGCGGAGCAGACGACCGGCATGAGACGCAAATCGGTCTCCAACGGAAAATCAGGTGCGATTTTTCGTGTCTCTTTTTCGTCGAGTGGGGCGAGTTTCAGTTCGTCCTCATCGTCAAGTGGTGCCAATCGAAATTCGTCGTCGGACATGATGACTCAAAGTGTAAACGTAATGATAATGGGCACCTCTAAAAATACCCCCTACCATCCATTCAAACAAGTCCCCGGCCCTCGACAAGTCGGAAAAATGCGCTAAATTGTTCAAAAATAACGTTTTTTCGTATTTTCCCCGATTTTTGATTCAGCATGAGCCAGTTCTCCTTCTTCGACCTCGAACGCCATCTCGACAAAATCTACCAAATCAACGACTTTCTTCCGAAACTCAACTCGCTCGTCGATTGGGAAATCTTTCGGGCCGACCTCTCCAAAGTCCGCGAAAAAGAACGACTCTCCAACGCCGGTCGCCCTTCCTTCGACGTCCTTCTCATGTTCAAAGTTCTCGTACTGAAATCCCTGTACAACCTTTCCGACGACCAGACCGAACTCCAAATTCGTGACAGAATTTCCTTCCACGACTTCCTCGACTTGGCCATTGCCGACACGGTTCCTGACGCCAAGACAATCTGGGCCTTTACGTCTGTTTTGTACGGTTTGCGGGTGTTTGGGGAATTCATGTTTTTTCCACTCCATTAGAAACATTATTGAAGCACTGCTCTTTTCAGTGCCTTGGGGAAAGTTATAATAGAGGAAGTTTACCTAATTTCTCAAAATCGTTCAACACCAATTTGTCGAGATTGCCTAAATTGCCGCGTCCCCTCTAACACCATTCCTTTCCTCACTCTCCATCGATCTGCCTCATCGTCATGAAAAAGAATGAACATGAAAAAGAATGAAAAAGAACAAAATGAACAAAATGAATTTGGCCCCGTTATTTTAGGACCTATTTATCAGGAGATTGTTAGTGGGGGTAGTGAAAAGTTGAAAGAATTTATCAAGGGAAACCTTGACTTTGCCGTGCATGATGTTGAATTTCCGTTTGATGCAACCAAGTATAATAATGTCGAAGCCTTAAAAGCATTCATAGATGCGGGAGTTCATCCTGATACCATCAAGCCAGGATTTACGTGGCGTACATTACTTGAAGATGCTATATCGAATCGTGCATATGACGCTGTGTCATTTCTTCTTGATGCAGGTGCCAACATTGACAACACTTTCGATGAAACATATGCGTCTCCACTCACCTGTGCGGTTAAGGGCGCGACATCTCGAACGAAACATTCCACTGAACCGTTTGAAAAACACTCACCCTGCAATTTTTGGGCACTTTATTTTTGACAGTTGCTTTCGTGGCGGACTCTGTGCTACAATGGAGCTTCCGTTTCCTCCTCATCCCTTACCCCTCACTCCTTTATGTTGAAACAAAAATTCGCTCTTGTTTTCGTATTCGTTTTATCCGTTTCCGTTATGGCGGCGGAGAGATCGGCTTTTTTGAACGTGCTCGATTTCGGTGCGGTCGGCGACGGACAAACGGACAACACCGCCGCGTTTCAAAAGGCACTTGACGCCGCCGCGAAGTCGGATGTGCAGGTTGTGTTCGCTCCCCGCGGGAACTATCGGTTCGACGGCTCGCTCGTCTTTCCGCAAGGTGTTACGCTCAAAGGCGTTTGGGAATCCGTCCCGGCACACAACGGAATCCGGGACCACGGACTCGTCAAACCGACCGACGACGGAACGACGTTGCTTGTGTACGGAAATGCCGGCGCAGAAGATAAGGAACCGTTCATTACGCTCAATACAAACTGTACGTTAAAAGGGGTCTGCATTTATTACCCGGACCAGAAAACGGACGACGTTCCGACTGCGTACCCCTGGGCCGTTGCGATGCGGGGAAAGAACCCGGCCGTTCTCGATTGCGAACTGCTCAACCCTTACAAAGGGATTGATGCCTCGAAAAACGAACGGCATTTGATTCGCAACATCAGCGGCCAGCCGATCCGGCTCGGCGTTTACGTCGACTCGATTTACGACATCGGCCGAATTGAAAACGTTCACTTCAATCCCTGGTGGAGTTTGCAGTCGAAACTTTTCCAGTGGCAAATGGAACACGGCGAAGCGTTCGTGTTCGGCCGGACCGATTGGCAATACGTTCATAACACATTCTGCTTCGGATACAACGTCGGATACCGCTTCCTCCAAACGGAAGCAGGAATCTGTAACGGAAATTTCCTCGGAATCGGTGCCGACGATTGTTATACGGCACTCGTCGTCGACCAATGCGCTCCGATGGCTCTTTTGATTACCAACGGAGAATTCGTGTCGTTTCATGGTCCCGATCCGACGATGGTTCGCGTTTCACCGACGAATCACGGGGTTGTCCGTTTTTCCAACTGTGCGTTTTGGGGGCCGTGCCGCCAGATCGCCGAGATTGACGGAAAAGGCACCGTCGGATTCAGCGACTGCACGTTCGTTCAATGGGGATTTCAGCCCACGAAAGATTGGGGCACACCGGTAAAATGGGGCAATCGAACGAACGATCCGGCGTTGAAGTTGCTCGGCGGAACGGTCCTGGTTCGCGGCTGCGAATTCCGGGAAGACCGCCCGCATATCCAGCTTGGCAAAGACGTGAAAAAAGCGATTGTTTCCGACAACGTGTTCAAGGGAACGGTGCAAATCGACAATCAATCCGAATCAAAGTCGATTTCGATTCAGGGAAATGTCGGCGATTAGAATTGAAAATAGATGAACGCCGCTCCACCGACGCCCAAAAAGGTGTAGAGGAGTAGCAGGATTGTACAAATTCCCGCTTGAATGAGAGTACCGGATTTTGTATAAAGATTCGTCCATTGGCGTTTCCAGGACAATGGCGTGAAGTGCATTGCGTATCCCAGTATTAACATTCCCACGAACCACAGGCTGTACCCGGATTCTCCCGGGGCCAGTGTGCAAATTTTTGTGATAACCGTCCAGGCGGCCCCCATTGTCGTAAGCGATTCCGTAGGTTGTGCTCGAAAGAAAATCCAACAAAGCATGATGACGTGGAACGTTATTAACCAGCGCAAAAAGATGATCCATCGGGGCAAACCATCAAGGTTGAGCAGTCTTTTTCCGCCAAAAATCATTTTTTCCACGGCAAGACCAATACCGTGAATCCCTCCCCAGATCACAAAATTCCAAGCGGCCCCGTGCCAAAGTCCTCCCAAGAGCATTGTGATAAAAAGGTTGCGATAGGTTAAGAGCGAGCCCCATCGGTTTCCTCCCAAGGAAATGTAGAGGTAGTCCCGAAGCCAGGTCGAAAGCGTGATATGCCAACGCCGCCAAAAATCGGTCAAACTCGTTGCAATGTACGGACGATTGAAATTGATCGGCAACACGAATCCGCAAAGCCTCGCCGAACCAATCGCAATGTCGCTGTACCCGGAAAAATCACAGTAGATTTGCATCGCATAGGCATACACCGCAAGCAAAAGCCAAAAACCGGAAAACGTTTCCGGATTGCGAAAAGCGGGATCGACCAACGTGACGGCAAGGACGTCTGCGATCATGATTTTCTTGAAAAGACCGGCAAAGATTTGATAAACTCCGCGAACCGTGGCATCATCGTCATAGTTCGGTTTGTGCTCCAACTGCGGCATGAATTCCTGAGCCCGAACAATCGGACCGGCGACCAATTGCGGAAAATACACGACGAACAGTGCAAACTTGGAAAAGTCTCTCGTCGGTTTCAGAGTTCCTTTATAAATGTCGAGCGTGTAGCTGAGCGTTTGAAAGGTGTAAAACGAAATCCCCACCGGAAGGATGATGTGAAGCGGAGCAATGGGAACCTGGATCCCCATGGTGCCCATAAGCGTCTGAAAATTTACGATAAAAAAATCGCAGTATTTGAAAAAACCAAGACACCCCAAGTTGACCACCAAACTGACAATCAACCAGGTTTTCCGCGATTTCGGGGTTTTGGCACGGTCGATGATGAGACCCGCATAATAATCCACAATCGTGGAGAGGAGAATCAGAAATGCGAAACGCCAATCCCAGCAACAGTAAAAATAGTAACTGGCGAGAATCAACCACCAATTCCGCAGTTTCTCCACTCGCACGAGAAGCCAAAAGACCGCAACAACGACCGGAAGAAAAACAGCGAATTCGAAACTATTGAAAAACATGTTCGTTGAAAGTTTTTGTCGGGAACAAAGAACGGAAAATCACGGGAAAAATCAAACTCAATTGTTTTCAACAGGAATATCGTTACGCAAAAAAGGGGTCAGAACATCGTGTTCAAGCAGTTTTTCCGCGATTTTTTCCGCGAGTTTTTCATTGCCTGCCGGGCGAAGGTGAACCGCGTCTCCAAAGTATTTCGTCGATCCGGGAATGCAGTTTTCTCCGTCGATAAACAAGACATTGTTTCGAGCTGCGGCGTTTTGCATCGTTTTGTTCATCGTTTCGACAGCCTCGAATGCTCCCTGAAGTCCCAAGCCCCAAAAATCCCCAAAAAGCATTTTGTTCTGTTCGCGGGGAGGCTGTTCTTTTCGAAATGCAACGGAATGTGACACCGCAACAGGCACAATCTGAAGTTTTTGGCAGGATTGGAACAAATCGTCATACAGTTTTTCAAACGACGCTTCACCGCTTTTGGGAAAATGACTGAACTGCGAAGCGGCGATACCTGGTGAATAGAATTTTACCTTCTCTCGAAGCGCATTGTACATGACGCTATTGTCTTGTCTCCAGCGTTTCAAAAAATGCGGAGGCTTTGAACTTGCCGTTCGTGCCCGTACAATACTTCCGATGTCGTTTGGAACAGCATAAAAGACGGCGATTTGCGGTCGAAATTGACGGATTCGTCTTTCAAGATGTTTTTGAACACTACCGGTCCCCATGCCGGGAACGCCAGCATTCAAGACTTCAACACGCTTGCCTTCGTTTATCGTTTCCAATCGCCGGTTGAGAATCTTTTCAAGCCAGGCGGGAAACGTTTCGTCGTCGCTGTTTGCGGTACCGCCAAATACGGTGGAACTTCCCAAACAAGCAATACGTATAACCGCATCCGGACGGTCGAACAAGAAACTTTTTCCCCGGGTTCCATGTTCGTTGATGTGAATGGCCCGAAGAGTTCCTTCGGATACGACGTTGGGTTGCAAATATCTCCCTTCAACGGGATCGTCCACGATCATCGTGCTTTTGATCTGGCCGAAGCGCACGATTGCCCGAATACGAAAAACGGTTTCACCAAGAAAAAAGGAGAAGCTGATAAGCAACCAAACACGAAAAACCTTTCCTCCAAAAAAATTATTCCGGTCCGAAAATATAAGAGACATTGGAAATCAAATTCGTGATTTTGTAACTGGTCGGATATACCGAAAACGGGATCAAATTGTCACTTTTACGGGACGGAGAAATTGCAAACCTTCTGCGCCCTTAGTAGCAGTTCAGCCCACCAATCCATGTGCCCTTATTCCCTTATGACCAGAGACTAATAAGGGAACAAGGGCGCAACATACCACCACAAAAACTCCCCGTCAAAAAACAATTTATAGTCGCTCTTAGTATAGTAAAAGCTCAATCATTAACGCAAAAAAATGCGCAATTTGACAGATGACACCACAAATTGCGCATTTCCATTATCTCAAAATGGATAGGGTTACTTCTTGCATCCGCAACCGCAGGACGCTTTCGCTTTGGCTTCCTTGATCGCAGCTTGGGCGGCGGCGAATCGGGCAACCGGAACGCGAAGCGGCGAGCAACTGACGTAAGCCAAACCGATGTTGTGGCAGAACATCACCGACGAGGGTTCGCCGCCGTGTTCGCCGCAAATGCCGAGCTTGATGTCGGGTCGGGTCGCCTGCCCTTTTTCGACCGCAATCTTCATCAATGCACCGATTCCGACCTGATCCAACACCTGGAACGGGTCCGCCGGGAAAATGTCCTTTTCCTGGTACTCGTTGATGAACCCGGCGTAATCGTCGCGCGAAATGCCCATGCCGGTCTGCGTCAGGTCGTTCGTTCCAAAGCTGAAAAACTCGGCGTTTTTCGCAATTTCGTCCGCTGTGATACAAGCACGCGGAATCTCGATCATCGTTCCGACTTTGTAATCGACTTTGACACCCTTTTCGGCAAACACCTTTTCGGCGGTGTCACGGATCACTTTTTCCTGATCCTGGAATTCCTTGAGAGTCACGATGAGCGGAATCATAATTTCCGGATGAACATCAATACCGTTTTTCTTGACTTCACAAGCGGCTTCAATAATCGCACGAGCCTGCATCCGGGTAATCTCCGGATACACAATGCCCAAGCGGCAACCCCGATGTCCGAGCATCGGATTGCTTTCGGCCAACTCGTGAACACGCTGTTTCACGAACTCCGCTTTCAAGCCGAGTTTCGCGGCGAGTTCTTCCTGTTCCTTGTCGGTGTGCGGAAGGAACTCGTGGAGCGGCGGGTCCAACAGACGAATCGTAACCGGTCGTGATTCCATCGCCTCGAAAATTCCCTTGAAGTCCGCTTTCTGGAACGGCATCAGTTTGTCCAGTGCTTTTTCGCGGGCTGCCGTACTGTCGGCCAAAATCATCGAGCGGAACAGGTCGGTCCGTTCTTCACCGAAGAACATGTGTTCCGTCCGGGTCAGTCCGATTCCTTCAGCACCGAGAGCGATTGCTTCTTTCGCCTGCTTCGGATCGTCGGCGTTGGTTCGGACGCCCAGCTTGCGGAACTTGTCGGCCATTGCCAATAGCTTGGCGAAGCGATGGTAGTTGGGAGCGTCTTTCGGGTCCAAATCCTTTGAAATGAGAACCCGGAGAACGTCGGACGGACTGGTCGGAACCTGCCCTTCGTACACTTTTCCGGTGAACCCGTCGATGGAAATCCAATCCCCCTTCTTGAAGACCTTTCCGGCGACGCTCATCGTTTCGGCCTTGTAATCGATCACGATTGCCTCGCAACCGCAGACGCATGCCTTGCCCATCTGGCGTGACACCAAAGCGGCGTGGGACGCGGCACCGCCGAACGCGGTCAAAATTCCCTTGGCAACCTTCATGCCGCGAAGGTCTTCCGGCGTGGTTTCCCGACGAACAAGAATGATCTGGGCGTTGTTGTCTTTTTGCCAAATCGCTTCCGCTTCGTCCGGCTGGAAGCAGATGATACCGGTTGCGGCACCGGGACCGGCGTTGACCCCTTTGCACAGTTCGGTTTTCCCTTTGAGACCGGCACCACTGAACACCGGTTGAAGAAGCTGCGTCAAATCGTTGGCCGGAACACGAGCGACCGCCATTTCTTCGGTAATCAGCCCTTCTTCGACCATATCGACGGCGGAACGAACGTGGGCGAAACCGGTTCGCTTGGCGTTGCGGGTTTGAAGCATGTACAGCTTTTGCTTCTCAATCGTGAATTCAATGTCCTGAATGTCTTTATAGTGCTTTTCCAGGTTTTCGGCCACCTGTTTGAACTGCTTCCAACATTCCGGCATGTCGGTCGGGAGCGATTCTTCGATTCTTTTCGGCATCCGAATTCCGGCAACGACATCTTCCCCTTGAGCGTTGATGAGATAGTCGCCGGTGATTCCGGGTTCGCCGGTCGCTCCGTTTCGGGTCAAAGCAACACCGGTCGCACAATCGTTCCCCATGTTTCCGAAGACCATCGATTGAACGTTGACGGCGGTCCCCCAGTCGTGCGGGATGTTGTTCATCCGGCGATAGACCATCGCCCGGTCGTTCATCCAAGAACCGAACACGGCTCCGACGGCACCCCAGATTTGCTCCATCGGGTCTTCCGGGAAATCTTTGCCGGTCTGCTTTTTGACAGCGGCTTTGAACTCGGCGACGAGTTCCTTGAGTTGGGCCGGGCTGAGATCGGCGTCGTTGACGACATTGTT
This sequence comes from uncultured Planctomycetaceae bacterium, assembly GCA_964576215.1. Classification (GTDB taxonomy): domain Bacteria; phylum Planctomycetota; class Planctomycetia; order Pirellulales; family Thermoguttaceae; genus JAVBSX01. The sequence goes on along the minus strand of CAZNVM010000276.1, from coordinate 5,375 downwards.
TTTATGTTTTTTCGCTTCGAGAAGTTCTTCGAACGGATCAATGTCGGTTTTGCATTTCGGCTTCATTTCAAGCACGACGTCGCCGTACATTTGGACGAAACGGCGGTAGCAGTCCCAAGCAAAGCGTTCGTCGCCCGATTTTTTCGCCAAAGCACTTACGGTCTTGTCGTTCAGGCCGATGTTAAGAACGGTGTCCATCATACCGGGCATCGATTCCCTGGCACCGGAACGGCAGGAGACGAGGAGCGGGTTTTCGGTGCATCCGAGTTTCTTTCCCATTGTCTCTTCGACGACTTTCAGAGCAGCTTCAACGTCGGCCTTGAGTTCCGGCGGATACTTTCTGCCGTTGTCGTAGAAATAGGTACAAACTTCGGTCGTAATCGTGAATCCGGCGGGGACGGGGAGCCCGATTTTCGCCATTTCCGCAAGGTTGGCACCTTTTCCGCCAAGAAGGTTTCGCATTGACGCATCGCCGTCGGTGCCTTTGGGTCCAAAACTGTAGACGTATTTAGCCATGATGTTGATTTCCTATGATAAAGTTGGTTGGGAAAACGGGGAAAAAACAAGCCGTCACTATTCTATCGGAACGATCTTTAGAGTCAACCGGGGCGTAAGTTGTATCAGGAGGATTGGAGGATTGCAAGTCGCTTTTTTCCTGGGAACGCAGGCTTCCAGTCTGCCAGTGAGTTCGTAGGCATCCTAACTACACAGGGCGGAGACTCCATTCCGCAACCTTCGCGCAGGCTGGAAGCCTGCGTTCCCAGGGACTTTTGCAATTCTCCTGTAAGTTGTATCGGAACCGCCTATTTTGTATTTTTAACGACAGAACTTGCTTTTTACGGAAAAACAAGGTAAAAACAGGTTCGTTTTTCCTTGGTTTTTAAGAGAACAACAATTCCACGCAACTCACCATGAAACATCACATTCTCCCCTTGATTTGTGCGTTATTTTTAACGCAATTCACTTCGGCGGCGCAGGTTTACGGGCCGACCACCGATTTCAAAGCGAATTGGGTCGTCGCCGACGAACTGCCTGACCCGATCCCGGCGAACCTTTGGTTCGTGTTTCGCAAATCGTTCGATTTGGAAGACGTTCCGGTACAAGCCTCGGCCCGGATCGCTTGCGACTCGAAATACTGGCTTTACGTCAACGGGAAAATGGTGGTGTTCGAGGGACAACTCAAACGCGGTCCGACGCCGCAGGACACCTATTTCGACGTCGTTGACCTTGCCCCGTCGCTTCAAAAAGGGAAGAATACCGTTGCGGTTTTAATGTGGTATTTCGGCAAGGACGGGTTTTCGCACAAAAACAGCGGCAAGCCGGGCTTCCTGTTCGACCTGCAAACGGACGGTCTGGAACTGCTATCCGACGCAAGTTGGAAAGGGATGATTTACAGCAATCTCGGCTCCTTTCCACCCCGTAATCCGCAGACCGGCAAACAGGATTCCGTTTGGCGGGAAATGGGGATCGGGCCTTTTGAAATTCAGACCGCCGATCCGCAGCCGAATTATCGTTTACCGGAATCCAACATCCGGTATGACGCCCGATTTGCACTCCCGGAAAACTGGACGACCACCGCATTCGATGACACCACATGGAAAAACGTCAAACCGGTCGGCAAACCGCCGGTCGCTCCATGGAACCAACTGTATGCACGCCCGATTCCGCTTTGGAAGGATTTCGGTCTCAAAAATTACGTTAATGCGGATGACATTCCGGCGGTGTCAACGGAACTGTCGATTCACTGCAAACTGCCGTACAACGCTCAGGTGACGCCGTACCTGAAAGTGGACGCGCCGGAAGGACTCACCATCGACATGCGGACCGACAACTATTTGGGAGGCAGCGAGTACAACGTTCGGTCCGAGTACATCACAAGAAGCGGTGTTCAGGAATTCGAATCGCCCGGTTGGATGAACGGGCATGAAATCATTTACACGATGAGTGCCGGGGTCAAAATTCTCGAACTGAAATACCGTGAAACCGGGTTCGATACGGAATTTGCCGGCTCCTTCGAATGCGACGATCCGTTTTATAACAAGCTCTGGGAAAAGGCGGTGCGAACGCTTTACGTAACAATGCGTGACACCTATTTCGACTGCCCGGACCGTGAACGTGCCCAATGGTGGGGTGACGCCGTCAACGAACTCGGTGAAGCGTTTTACGCCCTCGACGTGAAAAGTGCGTTGCTTGCCAAAAAGGGAATCTATGAACTGATGCGTTGGCAACGTCCCGATGGCACCATTCATTCGCCGGTCCCCGGAGTTTTCGACGCGGAATTGCCGATGCAAATGCTTGCAAGCATCGGTTGGTACGGATTTCGAACCTGGTGTTTTTACGCAGACGATTTTTCACCGGTCGTCGATGTTTACCCGAACATTAAGAAGTACCTTGACGTTTGGCAATTCGGAGACGACGGCCTGATCCTTCACCGCACCGGCGGCTGGGACTGGGGGGACTGGGGCGAGAACATTGACCTGCGGATTCTTGCAAACTGCTGGTACTACCTTGCGGCCCAAGCGGCGGCGGAGTACGCTCTCAAAACGGGGCAACATGACGGCGACGCGGACCATTTTCGTGCGCAAATGAAGACGATCCGTGAAAATTTCGACAAGGTGTTCTGGACGGGCACCGAGTACCGCAATCCGAAATACACCGGCAAAACCGACGACCGATCCAATGCAATGGCGGTGGTCGCCGGACTGGCCAAACCGGAAAATTATCCTGCGATTCGAAAAGTCCTACTGGAGCAGAAACATGCCAGCCCGTACATGGAGAAATACGTTCTCGAAGCGTTGTGCCTGATGGGGTATCACGAAGACGCTCTAGTGCGGATGAAGGAACGCTTTACCAAAATGGTCGAACACCCGGAGTACACGACGCTTTGGGAAGGTTGGGGGATTGGGGCGGAAGGTTTTGGCGGCGGCACGATCAACCACGCCTGGTCCGGCGGCGGTCTGACGATTCTGGCACAGTATATCACCGGTGTCAAACCAACGTCCCCCGGTTTTACGACCTTCTCGGTTGCTCCGAACATGGGATCGCTCAGGCAGATACGCTCTTCAACACCGACGAAGTACGGCAATATTAATGTCGAGCTGAACCGAACGGACGATTCCCTGACGATGAAACTGACCGTTCCAAAGGGAACGACGGCGAAAGTCGTGATACCCAAGGGGTACTCCGGCGTTACCAGTTCCGGCCCCATCAGCGAACTCCCCGCCGGAACGTGGACGATTGAAGCGAAAAGATAAAGGAACGGATATTCCTCTTGAATTCCGCTTGAGAATATGGTATTGTTGTAACATTTCAGCCGATGCGGGCGGAAATTGAAACGTGCGGCGCGGGTTAATAAGATCAGTGTTTTTGTGAAGTATAATTGGGGTCATTTGACCAGGATTTCCCCCATTTTACCCGCTGATCACAACCCGATGCTCAAAGAGATGGAACAATGGACCGCCGTTCGTCACGCCCTTTTCGTCGAGAAAATTTCTCTGCGAGAAGCCGCCCGCCGCTTTCGTCTGAACTTTCGGACGATTCAAAAGATTTTCAACAACGAAACTCCCACCGTCTACGACCGTCTCGGTGCCGAGAGTAAGATCACCCCTTTTCTTCCCTTCCTCGAAAAATATCTCGAGGAAGACAAGGCGTTGCCTCGCAAGCAACGCCACACCGCAAAACGTATTTATGAACGTCTTCGAGAGGAACACAGTTATCCGTACACTTAAACGCCTACAACTGGCCGGACGGTCCTGAATGTGACCCCCTTCGACTTCGGGCCGAAAACGACCGATTGAAATCCGAAATCGCTTTGCTCCAACTCGAAATCAATATCAAGGACGCTCGATTTGCTCGTTTGGAACCAAAAAAGCGACCTTACTATTTGCCTCACGAGCGGCTTGAAATCCTGGTGGTTCAAGCGACGCGAGGTTTGACCAACTCGCAAGTCGCCAAACGGTTTCAAGTCACTCTGCAAACGATCCGAAACTGGATTTTAGGCAAAGACAGGGATGACACCATCGTTCAGATTGCCGAGAAACCAACGCGGTATCCTGATTTTGTGCGGTTTTTGTCAATGGGAATCGTTTGCTTCCCGTTGTGAAAATCGAAAAAGTTTGATCTTTCTTCCTGGTTGTGAAATATCTGGACGCTCGCGCGTACGCAATGGCGTCATTTTTTCTTGATTTTTTGTTCGATTTTATCGATTTCGTCAAATGACTTGTTGGTGTCACTCCAACTTTTCTCCGAAATCCGGGGCCGAAACTGACGGTTTTTGGTCAGATGAAATGGTCTGAACAGGCACACATGGACGGATAAACTTTACGTAGACGTAAAAAATTGGGAATATAATTGCCGCAACGATGAACGGAAACAGAAAAGTTATAACGAAGTGATACCTCATTAAAAATTTAATCAATAATCTAGCGGCACTGTTATCTTTCATCATCTGAAGCGTCTCCAAAATTCCAAAATTTCGTTAGTAGCTTTGGTTTATGTTGCTGGTTCGTCGCTGTAGTACAAAATTGGTAGCCGTTCACGGGCTTTAAGATGCGATTTTTATAACTCCTTAAATACCAATGGTTTATGAAATTCGCTGTTTTGTGTTTTTTGTTAAAATTTACAAATTGTCATTTGTTGTAAGCTGTTTGTTACAAAGGAGATACGAAAAACCATATCAAAAACCTATGAACAGCTACCAAAATTTTGGTTACTCGTAATATTGTTACTCGTAATAGCTCAAACCGTAAACGCTATGGGTACTTGAAGCGTTTACGATTTGAGTACAATAACTTTCGATATATCGTATCCGTTCACGCCGCCTACGTTCTCAGCGGCGTGATAGGTGATCATTTTAGCGGACAATTGTTCGGAAGTAAAGAAGGCGGAGCGAGTCCATGCAAAAAACTAAAAATCGCATCCCGAAGAAAGGCCATCACGTTTCGACCCTGCTTTCGACAGGTGGCCACCGTCGTCCAAAACCGTTCGTGCCACTCGTTGCCCATGTCGCTCCGCGTTCCCTGCGTCACAATCCGGTCCATAATCAGTGTACGAATATTCTGCTCTGCCTCATTATTCGTCGGGGCAATCGACGGATCGTCAATGAAAAGAAAATAGCTTTCGCCATGCTCCTCGAAACGCCGGGCCAACGCGATCGCCTTGTTGTGCTCCGGGACGAATCGCTGAATCGTCTTTTGAATCGCTTTCTTGTGGCGGTTCATCAATCGTTTGAAGCCGATTTCCGTCAGGTCGTCTTGCTGATGAATCGTCTCAAACATCTTCTTGACGTACTTCAACAAGCGTTTGCCGTAAGTCTTGGTGGCGTCAAGCGTCGCCAGAAACTTGATCTCACGGATCAAATGCGCCCAGCAAAATTG